>NZ_JBEXIJ010000001.1:265925-437221 GCF_040608495.1 Micromonospora sp. NPDC005174
TCTACCTCCACCGCAACGGCTACCACTATCGGTCCCTGCGTCCGGCCGGCGTGCCGGGCATCTCGATACTCGGCGCTGACACACTCCTTCACGACGCCGCAGAGCAGTCATCGAGCACCTGGAACCCATTCACGTCGGTCACCGCTGGCCACCACAACGCCCCTCACCCCAACCTCAGCCTCGACGACGCCCAGGTCCCACTCGTCGGCGCGTTGCTGGATCCGTCGCCAATCGTCCATACCGGCATGTCTACCAACCAGCAGTACGCCTCGACCTCCACCCACCAGAGAACCCGCCAGCGGCACGCGCCAGACTCATCGCCTGCGGCGGCCGAGGGCAGTTACGCAGCTGCGCACGATTCATGGGTTCTTGACAATGAAACCCTGTATCGCAACGGAATTCCAGAATTTGTTTTCACAAGAGAACAGGCTCCACTCCTTCGACTTCTTGTCGAGAAGCGCGGCACGTTGGCAACCACTGCCGAGATCAGGAGTACATATGCCGGTCGTTCTCTGCCAAGAGATGCTATAGGAAACTTGCGGAGGTCGCTGCGTTCCATCACTTCGATAGCAGGTTTGTGGACGATGGAATGGAAGTCTGGCGAGGGTTGGCGTCTCGTTGGCGGTTCTGACGGTTCTTGGAATGTGCGGCTTGCCTCTGCTGCGGCCGGGGGTCTTGACGGTTCCGTTGCCACTGGTGTTATCGCCCGGGATGCCGACGCTCCTGACCAGGAGAACGTGCCACCGGACACCTTGGACACGATGGATGTCGATGTCGCCGGGGATGGCGAATTTGGCTGGATGGACAATCAGCCAGAGTGGGCCAACTCCTCGGCTTACGCCCGCGACTTCACGCAGGCGATAGCCGCTGGTCAACTGTCTACCCAGCCGGACCCCACCGCCAGCAAGGACCACACGCCGAACCCGATCCTCATCAACCCACCCCGGCCGCAATCCCGGCAACCCACCCCCGACGACGACCTGGCATCCCTGTTCGGCGACACACCGTCCACACCGCCGCACGAGCCACTACTGGCCCTGCCTGCCGCCGTGCAGTCCACTGCCCAGCCACCGCGCCGCACCCAGGTGTCATCCGGAATCAGCGCCGCCGGCAGCAGCCAGACACCGGATAGTGACGCGGCGCCGGCCGACAACGTTCAGAGCGCGGCGCCGGCCGACAACGTCCAGAGCGCGGCGCCTGAGGCAGCGAGGACCACGCGCGTTTCCGCTGGCATGAACCAGGCAGCGCTTTCTGCTGCCGGCGTGCAGCGGCCGTGGGCGAAGTGGACGGTCGGGCCGGTGGTGGTGCCGCCCGGGCGTGGCGTCGAGGTGGATCCGTCGGGGCGGGTCTACTGGCTCGGCGAGCGAGCCTCGACGGCGATGAAGAAGGAGGTGCTCGCCGCGGCAGCCGGCTTCGTTGGAGAGGTGATCTTCCTGGGCGTCCGCCCGGGTCGCGCGGCGACCGCCGATTCCCTGGCCGCTGTGCGATGCCTGGCACTACACCTGGCCCTGGGGCGACGGCCCCGCGTCGTGGTCACCCCCGCGAACATCGAGGGCCCACTCACCGAACTGTCCGAAGCTTCCAACGTCAGCATCGTTCACCCGGTTATCCCGAAGCGCTCACCCGGCCAGGTCTCGCTTGGCCAGACGTGGACGGCGAGGCTCGGCACCGACCTCGCACTGGGCGCCACCCTCACCGCAGCAGGCCTCACCAACGCGGCGCGTCAGGCAAAGGCCCAGACCGAGGTCGTCACTCCGGCCCTGCGCGAACTCCTCCTCGCGCCCGACCGCGGCGCCACCCTCACCATCCTCAACGAATACCGCCAAGAGCTGACCAGCTCAGCGGCTCGCACAGACCTCGACAAAATCGTGGACCTCGTTCAGGGCGACTCCTGGTTCACCCGCTTCAAACCCCTCTTGGGTGAGCTGGGCACACCCGATGCCGCTCCCATTGTCTTGGACTACCAGAGAGAGCTCGTCCCCGCCACCCGCAATTTCCACCTCATCACCGACCACGCCCGCTCCATCGATCCCGCCACCGACCTGCGCGTCGACCTCATCAAACAATCCGGCCATCCCGCCGACGGCGCCGACATTGCCCTACACGCGGTCGACCTTCTCTTCGTCAAGGGAATAGACACCGCGAAGGCCTACGTCCACGAACACTCCCGCCAGCTACGCAACGAACAAAAATCCGCCTGGGTGAACGCCATAGCAAAACTCGCCGTAGACACCGAACGTTCCGAAAAACGCACGGAACTGCAGGAACTCGCGAACGTGGTCATGGACTGCTAAAAACGCGGCCACCTCAGGGCAGACGCCGCCCCGGCCCGCGCTCAGCGGGTCGGGGTGGGGGTGACCGAGGCGGGGGCGCCGGCGTTCGGGTCCTGCACGATGTGGCGTTCCAGGTTGACCTGGGCCTGGCCGGTGCCGCCGACGGTGATGTCGTCGTACGCCTGGAGCATCTTCTGCTGGTCGAAGTAGAGCACTGTCATCGACAGCGGAGTCGGCTTCTCACCCTCCAGGCCGCGCAGCCCGGCCCCGCCGGTGGAGCCCTCCACGAACAGGGCGGTGGGCTGCTGGCCGGGTGCCTGCGGCAGCTTGGAGACCTGCCGGGCGTGCGTGTGCCCGGCCAGCACCAGCGGGCACGTGCCGGCGAGTGGCCCGGCCGACGCCGGGTCGTGCACGAGGGCGATGTTGACCGGCCGTGGCGAGCTGCGGACCGTCGCGGCGAGCTGGTTGCCGGCCCCGATTACCTGGTCGGCGACCTCCTGGGTCAGCCCGCTGCCGGCCGGTGAGGTGTTCTTGTCCGGAGTGAAGCGCGGGTCGCCGATGCCGGCGATGGTCAGCCCCGCCACCGTGGTCGTCGAGTTGTTGAGCACGATCGCGTTCGGCTGGCGCGCCACCGCGGCGCCGGTCTTACCCGAGTCGTGGTTGCCCCGGATGAACACGTACGGCTTCTTGAGCAGGCTGATCGAGCCGACGAACGACGCCTCGGGCTCACTGCCCCAGTCGGTGATGTCGCCGGTGTCGATGACCACGTCGATGCCGAACTGCTCCACCACCGTGCGGATCAGTTGCCAGCCCGTCGGGTTGAGGTGCATGTCGGAGACGTGCAGGACGCGCGTGGTGCCCGGCGCCGGTTCCAACACCGGCAACGCCGACACCGTCGTGTAGAGCTGGCTGACGTTGCCGACGATGCGTTGCAGCTGTTCGGCGTACTTGGTGTAGTCGTTGGCGATGCGGCGGGCATCACCGACGATCGCCGGCGCGTTGACGAGCAGACCCTCGTAGCGCGGTTCCTCGATCGCCTGCGGGCGCAGGGTCGCGGCGGCAGTGCCGAGGCTTCCGGCGGTGACCAGCAGCGCCAAACCGCCCGCCCACGCCGTACGCCGCACGTTCCGGAAGATCAACGCGGCCAGGATCAGGGTGACCAGCACCGCCGAGGCGAGGGTCCGCAGTCCGAGCCGCATCACCCCGGAGCGGACGTCCTCCACGGCGCTCTGGCTGGCCCGACTGATGCTCGCCGGATCGTCGAGCAGCGCCTCGGTGCGCCCCTGGTCCAGCGCGCCGAGTCGTACGGTGAGGTGCGTCGGCCCGCTGTGGCTGTCGATCAGCAGCGCGCCGAGCGGCGGCACGTCGATTGTCGTCCCGCCGTCGCTGGCCGGGGAGAGGGTGAGGTTGGCCCGGAACGGCCCGATGTCGGTGTTCACCCGACCGCCGGCCAGCACCCCGAGCACCGCCCCGGCCAGGGCCACCGCCAGCACGGCGAGGACCACGCCGGTGCGCCGTACCGGCCCGCCCGGGCGGCCGATCCGACGGGCCGCTGGGCGCGACGGCTCGCCGCCGGTCACCGGGTCGTCCCGGTCCTCGGCGTCGTCGTGCCGCTCGTCGCGTTGCCCGTCCATGCTGAGATTCTGACCTGCCCGTGGAGGGATCTTGGCAAACCTGGGCGGAAGGTGACGCAGCTCAGCTGCGACCGCCGTCGCCACCGGCGAAGACCACCCGCAGAAGGCGATCGTCGTCGGCCGCCGGGTCACCCCGCCCGTCGTGGTTGGAGGTGCTCACCCACAGTGAGCCGTCGGGTGCGGCGGCCACGGCGCGCAACCGCCCGTACCGGTTTGTCAGCAGCTCGCTGGGCTGCCCGAGCAGCGTCCCGGTGTCGGTCAGCTCCATCACCCAGAGCCGCTTGCCGCGCAGGCAGCCGGTGACCAGCAGCCGGTCCGTCGCGGCCAGGCCGGAGCAGGACGCGTCGGACGTCGCCCACTGTGTGATCGGGTCGGTGTAGCGCTTGTCGCCGGTCCGCCCCTCGACCTCCGGCCAGCCGTAGTTGCCGCCCTTGGTGATCTGGTTGATCTCGTCCCAGGTGTTCTGGCCGAACTCGACGGCGTACATGCGCTTGGCCGCGTCCCAGGCGAAGCCCTGCACGTTGCGGTGGCCGAACGACCACACGGGCGAGCCGGGGAACGGGTTGCCCGGTGCGGGTTTGCCATCGGTGGTGATCCGCAGGATCTTGCCGCCCAGACTCTTCGTGTCCTGCGCGTTGGGCCGCTCGCCCGCGTCACCCGTGCTGACGTAGAGCTGACCGTCCGGCCCGAAGCCCAACCCGCCGCCGTTGTGCACGTTCGCCTTCGGGATGCCGGTGAGGATCGGGGTGGGCTGCCCGCCGAGTTGCAGGCGGGCAACCCGGTTGTCCTGCTCGGCCGTGTAGTAGACGAAGACCGTCCGGTCCTGGGCGTAGCCGGGGGAGACGGCGATGCCGAGCAGGCCGCCCTCGCCCGCCGCCGCCACGTCGCTGATCGTCTGCACCGCCCGGACGCGCAGCCCGTCCGGGCCGGACTCGGGGCCCACCTGGAGAATCCGGCCGCTGTCCCGTTCGGTGACCAGCGCGCCGCCGTCGGGCAGGAACGCGATGGCCCACGGCACCCGCAGCCCCTTGGCCAGGACGGTCGTCACCGCCTGCTGGCCTGCACCGCCGGGGTTCGCCGACGCCGACGGCGTCGGCAGGTTGGGCGGCTCGCCCGCCGGGTCGGGTTCCGGCTCGCCGAAACTGCAACCCGAGGCGAGCAGCAGCACCGCGCAGGACGCCGCGAGGACCGCCCGGAGGCGGTGGATGCGAGGGTACGGGGGACGGGCTCTCACCGGGCCCAGCGTAGCCCGACGGATGGCCCGGCCGGGGTGCTCCGCTGTCAGCGGGCCCGGACCGCCAGCAGCGCCGTGTCGTCCTCACGGTGGTGGATCGAGGCGAGCAGCAGGTCGCAGAGCTCGTCCAGGGGCACCGTTTCGGTGCGGGTCAACCTGCCCACCAGCTCGGCGAGGCCGTCGTCGATGGACCGGTCCCGGCGTTCGATCAGCCCGTCGGTGTAGAGCAGCAGGGTGTCTCCGGCAGCGAGGCTCGTCGAGTGGCTGGTCCGCGGGGTGGGTCGGGCCAGGCCGAGCAGCGGTTCCGGCGTCGCTTCGAGCACGTCCACCGAGCCGTCGGCGCGGACCACCAGCGCTGGCGGGTGCCCGGCGTTGCACCACGTCACCTCGCGGACACCGGAGCGCGCCGGGCTGACCCGTACCAGCGTGGCGGTGGCCGCGATGGGCAGCCGCAAACCGCGGATCGCGTCGTCCAGGTGGCTCATCAGCGCCCCGACCTGGTCGGGTCGGCCGAACGCGTTGCCGCGCACCAGGTTGCGGAGCTGACCCATGGTCGCCGCGGCCTCGATGTCGTGCCCGGCCACGTCCCCGATCGCCACGATCACGTCGCCGTCGGGCTGCACGAAGGCGTCGTACCAGTCGCCGCCGACCTCGACCCGGTCGGCCGCCGGCTGGTAGCGGGCCGCCAGTTCCAGCTCCGTCAGGATCGGCAACCGCGGCAGCATGCTGTGTTGCAGGACCTCGGCGACGTGCCGCTGCTCCCCGTACATCGAGCTGTTGCCGATGGCCTGCCCCGCCCGGCGGCCGATGTCCACGGCGGTGAGCAGGTCGCGGGCGTCGAACTGCTGCCGACCGGGACCGTTGACCAGGGTGATCGCGCCCAGCACGGTGCCTCCGACGGCCCGCACCGGCACGCTGAGGTACGAGGCGATGCCCAGCCGATCGGCGATCCCCGGTAGCTCCGGATTCATGGTGCCCCGGGCTACGTCGGCCGGCGACGCCACCTCACCGAGCCGGGGCTGGCCCGTGCGCAGCACCGTGCGGATGATCGACTCCTGGCTCAGGCCGGTGCGCAGCAGGTCGGCGAAGCGGGCGATGTCCGGCATCCGGGCCTGGTCGCGGTGCACCGCGACGACCTCGCGGGGTTGGCCCGTCGGCCCGACGAGGGTGAGCAGGCACCAGTCGGCGAGCAGCGGCACCATGGCGGCGGCGAGCCGGCGCAGCGACGTGCCCACGTCCAACGTGCCGGCGAGCGTTTCGCTCACTCCGGCCAGCAGTTCCAGGCGCTCGTGCGCCTGCACCACCCGACGACGCGCCTCCTGCGCCCCGTCGAGCGCGATCCGCAGGCGCAGCTCCGACGAGCAGGCGGCGGCCAGGTCGGACAGCGTCCGCACCTGCCCGGCGGTCCACGCCCGAGGCTTGTTGTCGATGGCGCACAACGAGCCGAGCACCCGGCCGGAGAGGTCGGTCAACGGCATCCCGGCGTACGCGACGACGCCGAGGTCGTCGATGGCGAGATTGTTCCGTACGCGGGGGTAGAGGCGGGCGTCCGGCAGCACCATCGGCACCTCGATGTCCACCACGTGCTGGCAGAACGAGTGGCTCAACGGGGTCTGCCGCCTCTGTGACCACGGCTCGGGCAGCCCCACCGCGCCCGGAAAGAACTGCCGGTCGGCGGAGACCAGCGAGACCAGTGCGACCGGCACCTCCAGCAGGTCGCTGACCAGGCGGGCGAACCGGTCGAACGCCTCGTCGGGTGCGGCGTCCAGGCCCGTGTCGGCGAGGGCACGCAGCCGCGCCGCGTCGCCGAGCACTCCGGGTGGGGTGTTCGAAGGTCGCGTGCTGGCGGGGGAGCCGTCCGTCATCGAGCACCTGTCTGCCGGGGTGGAGGACAACCGGCCCTCCAACACTCGGTTATACCTCCTCATGGCCGGAACCGAACACTTGTGCGTCGCGTCGCGCCCACCCAGCGCCGAGTTCGGTCCTCCGTGGCGCCGGTTCCCGCCGTGCCCGCGCCGGCCGTCTCGCCGGCGGCTATCGTCGGCGGACGTGAAGGTATGGATTCCGCACCCGGCCGGCCTGGACCTCGTCGGCGAGCTGCCCCCGGGCGTGACGGTGGAGGTCGCCGAGCACGCCGATCGCCTGCCGTCCGCCGTGGCCGACGTTCGTTTCTGGGTGCCGCCGTTCCTGAGCGGTTCGGACGCGACCGCGCTCCTGCGCGAGCTACCCGACCTGGCGGTGGTGCAGCTGCTCTCCGCCGGGGCGGACGCCTGGGTCGGCCGTGTCCCCGAAGGAGTCACGCTCTGCGACGCCCGGGGTGTGCACGACCCGTCCACGGCCGAGTGGGTGGTCACCGCGATCCTGGCGCAGCTACGGGCGTTTCCCGCCTTTGCCCGGGCGCAGGCACAGCGGCAGTGGGCGTACGACGGCAACGCGCCGACCGACGAGCTGACCGGCAAACGGGTGCTGATCGTCGGGGCCGGGTCCATCGGCGCGGCGGTGCGGGACCGGCTGGCGCCCTTCGGGGTGAGCTTCACCCTGGTCGCCCGCACCGCCCGACCGGAGCAGTCGGTGCACGCCGTCGCGGAGCTGCCCCGGCTGCTGCCCGACGCCGACGTGGTGGTGGTGCTGGTGCCGCTCACCGACCAGACCCGCGGCCTGATCGACAAGGACTTCCTGGCCGCGATGCCCGACGGTGCGCTGTTGGTCAACGCGGCCCGGGGCCCGGTGGCGCGTACCGAGGCGCTCGTCGCCGAACTGGCCACCGGCCGGATCTCGGCCGCGCTGGACGTCACCGATCCGGAGCCGCTACCTGCCGAATCTCCCCTGTGGACGATGCCGAACGTGCTGCTCACCCCACACGTGGGGGGATCGGTGCGAGGGCTGTTGCCGCGCGCGTACCGGTTGGTCGGCGAGCAGGTGCGACGGTTCGCCGCCGGTGAACCACTCGTCAACACGGTGGTCGACGGCTACTGAGCCGTCGGGGCGGCGCCGGGGTCGGCGAGCGGTCCCGGCTTACGCGCCGGGTGCCTCGGCGGCCTCGTCCGGCAGGGTCTGGCCGGTGGCCGAGACCAGTCGGGGCAGGTCGGTGCCGCGTACCGCCGGCAGGACGAGCTGCTGGCCGTCGTCGAGCCGGGCGACGGCCCGCCCGCGCGCGTCGGTGGCCAACTCGGCGACCCGGTCCCAGCCGATCCGGCGTTGCCCGAACAGCGCCCGCAGACGCAGCTCCCGGGAGTCGGCGTCGGTGCCGGCCCGCCAGGCCCACACCCCGACGCCGAGCGGGATGAGCAGCACCGGCAGCAGGTACGCCCGGGCGTTCGCCAGTGGCAGGGCACCGATGAAGGCGATGACCGCGGCGGCCAGGATGGCTTGGTTGAAACGGAAGCGGACCGTGTCGGGCGTACTCACCCTGCGATGATCCCACCCCTGGCCGGCAGGGGTCGCGGCGGGCGGTGCCACGGGGCCCGTACGTCGTACAGTGACACAGGTCACTGCTTCGTGCCGATGACCGACGCGTAACAAATTCGGTCGCCGGTCGTTTTCCAGTTTTGGGCAGTGGACTCGCAACCTCCGCCGTCCCACCGCTCAGCACCGCAGCACCGCCCGCACCGCCCCGTGCCCCCTCACGAAGGCGACCGCCGTGCTCCTCGCGTACCCGTTCCGTTTTCTCGTCCCCCGCCGGGCGGTCCCGGAGGCCGCCGTGTCGACGGCCGTGGCGCTGCTCGTCCTCGCCGGTGCCGCCGCTGTGGTCCCGACCCCGGTGGTGATCGCGTTGGCCGGTGGCGCGGGCGCCACCCTCGCCGGCGTCCGACTCTCCCGGCTGGCCGTGCACCGACCCGCCGACCCGCCGCCGGCCGACTCCTCGTGGCGGGTGTCGGCGATCCTGCTCGACGCCGCCGTGGTGGCGGCCGGCTGGGTCGCGGCCGTGTGGCCGCTGGTCGACACCCGGCATCGCGCGGTCGCGCTGCTCGGCTCGCTCATCGTCGCGGTCCTGTCCGTGGCCGGGCTGCGTGGGCTCTCGGCACGGACGCCCGCGCCGGCCCGACTACGGGGGTTGGTCGACGCGGCCGGCCCGACTGTCGGTCTGACCCTCGCCGGTTGGTTGCTCCTGCCCACCGCCACCCTCCCCGCGCCGGTCCGGCTGGTCGCGGCGCTAGTGCTGGCGGGCCTGGGCAACGCCGCGCTCAGCGCGTTCACCGGCCGCCGGCGGCGCTCGGGTGGCGCGATCTGCCGGGGAGGCGTCCTGCTCACCCTGGTGGGGCTGGTGTTGTTGGCGATCCTGCCGTCCGCGTCGACGGGTCGTGCGCCGCTTCTCGCGGTGCCGCCCCTGGTCCTCGGGATGCTGCTGACCGCCCTCGGCGCGACGTCAGCGGTGGCGACGTCCAGCGTCACGCCACCGACCGGTACCCCCGCCACGACCTGGCCGCGGGCGGTTCTCCCGGCGTCGGTGCTGCTGTTCGCGGCGGGCCTGCACCTAGGTTCCGGTCGTACTCCGGACCGGACGAGTCTGCTGCTCGCCCTCGCGGCGGTGCCACCTCTGGTCCTGCGGGAGCTGCTGCGTGGTGGCGCGGGCGCTCCCGAGCGGCACGCCGCACACCGCAGAGCCGCCGACCACCCGATCCGCCGCCGGGAGCCGCAACCGCACCGGCCGGCCGCGACACCGGAGTCCTGGGCTCCCGCGACCACCACGTCCGGCGCCGACGGCGTCTGGCGCGCCGATGCGAGCGGCGCCGGCGCGACGTGGCCCGACACGGGTGTCGCCTGGTCGCCGGCACACCGTCAATCCGGCGCGACCGGCGACGGGCCGGGAGATCGGGCGGCCCTGCTCGCCGCCCTCGCCGCGATCGGTGACGTGCCCGCGCCAGCTGGTGCGCTGTTGCTGGTGGAGTTGCACGGCACCGAAGGGCTGGGCCTGGTGGCCCGCGAGGACGCTCTCGCCGAGGCGGTTCTGCGGGTCCGGGCGGTCGTCGCGCCGGGCGACCTGGTGACCGGCTGCATGGGTGCCGGCTTCGCGGTGGTCACCGGCGCCGGGCCCGTGCTGGCGTACGCGTTGGGCACCCGACTGCTGACCACGCTCACCGTGCCGTACCAGCTGGCCGGTTCGGTGCTGCGCGTGCAGGCGAGCATCGGGCTGGCCGAGGTGAGTGGCGCTGGTCCGGCCGACGTGCTCCGGCAGGCCGAGCTGGCGCGGCGGCGGGCGGTGCAGCTGGGCCGGGACCGGGTCGAGTGGTACGACGCGTTCCTGGAGGAGCAGTTGGTCCGCCGGCTCGACCTGGAACGTGAGCTGCCGGGCGCGGTCGCCCGGGGCGAGTTGGACCTGGTCTACCAGCCGGTGCTCGACCTGACCGACCGGCAGCCGGTGGGTGCCGAGGCGCTGCTGCGCTGGCGCAGCCCGGTGCTCGGCACGGTGCTCCCGGCCGAGCTGCTGCCGGTCGCCGAGGACCTGGATCTGGTCGGCGAGTTGGAGTGGTGGGTGCTGGACCGGGCCTGCCGGCAGTTGGCCGCCTGGGTGGCGGGCTCCCGCGAGCTGTGGATGGCCGTCAACGTGACCACCCGGGAGTTGACCACGCCCGACTTCGTGCAGCGCGCCGCGGCGGTCCTTGCCGCGTACGGGGTGCCACCGGAGCGACTGGTGGTGGAGGTGGCCGAGCCGAGGGTCGCCGCCGACCTGTCGACGGTGGTGGCCCGGCTGGCGGGTCTGCGGTCGCTGGGCGTACGCACCGCGTTGGACGACTTCCGGGCCGAACACGCCTCGTTGGCCCAGTTGCGCCGGCTGCCGATCGACCTGCTCAAGGTGGGTCCGGAGCTGGTGGGGGCGCAGCCGGCCGGGCAGCCGCCGCTGATCGACGTGGTGGTCAACGTCGGCGAACGGTTGGGTGTGGAGATCGTCGCCGAGGAGTTGGAGTCAGCGACCCAGGTCGAGGGGGCGCAGCGGGCCGGCTGCCGTTACGGGCAGGGCTTCGCGCTGTCCCGGCCGGCGACCGCCGAGCGCGTCGAGGCGTACTTCGAGGAGTTCCCCTCCGCATACCACTGATGAACCGGTTCACCTCTGCCGTGGGGGTGCGGTGCTGCCGCGCGGGGTCAACTGCGGGGTCTCGTCCCGCGCACGCGTCGCCGGCTCGCCTGCGATCACGCCCAGCAGGTGGCGGGCCGCGTGCGCGCCGTACGCCGAGATGTCCCGCCCGAGCGCCGTCAGCGGCGGGTGCACCAGCCGGCAGAGAGGCGAGTCGTCCCAGGCCACGATGGACAGGTCAGCCGGCACGGTCAGGCCCATCTCCTGCGCGACCGAAAGCCCGGCGATGGCCATCACGTCGTTGTCGTAGATGACAGCGGTCGGCCGGGGAGTGGTGCTGAGCAGCCGTCGGGTGGCGCGCCCGCCCTCCTCCCCGGTGTAGTCGGAGAAGACGGTGACCGCCTCGGCCAGGTCGAGACGCCGGCACACCGCCTCGAACGCGTCGGTACGGATCTCGGTGTGCCGCAGGTCGGGCAGGCCGCCGACCCGGGCGATCCGGCGGTGCCCGAGCGCGACGAGGTACTCCACCGCCTCGGTCAGCGCGGCCGCGTCGTCCGACCAGAGGCTGGCCAGGTCCCCGGTGCCGCCCGGCCCGCCGATGACCACGGCCGGAAGGCGAAGCTGTTCCAGGGCGGGGATGCGCGCATCGTCGGTGCGCAGGTCGCAGACGAGGACCCCGTCCACCCGACGCTCGCCCCACCAGCGCCGGTAGACGGCGATCTCGGCGTCGTGATCGGCCACCACCTGCAACGTCAGCGCGTACGAGCGGGCCGACAGTTCGGCCTCCACACCACTGATCAGCGCCATGAAGAACGGCTCGATGCCCAGTGTCCGCGCGGGCCGGCACAGGGCCAGGCCGACCGCCTCGGCGGTGGCGGCGGACAGTGCCCGAGCCGCACTGCTCGGACTGAACCCGATCTCGGTGGCGATGGCGAGGATGCGTTGCCGGGTGACCTCGGAGACGCCGGGCTGCCCGTTCAACGCGTACGACACGGCACCCTTGGACACCCCCGCGCGTCGGGCGACGTCCGCGATGGTCGGCCGCTTCACCGGCGTGCTCCTCTGCCGCTGAGGGGCTCGTCAACCGATCGTTGACACCCCGGGGGTCGGATCGTACGGTGGCTGAGCTTATCCGGTTCAGCTAACGTCTCGATCACGAAGGTGCGGTGAATCGTGAGCCGACAGGCCCTCCACGACGGCTGGACCCTGCGGGCGACAACCGGCGCGCACGTGCCGGCGGACATCGTCGACCGCACCGTCCCGGCGACCGTGCCCGGATGTGTCCACACCGACCTGCTCGGGGCCGGGCTGATCCCCGACCCGTACCTCGACGACAACGAACTGTCCCTGACCTGGATCGGGCGCGCCGACTGGACGTACCGGACGACCTTCCGACCGCCCGCCGGCAATCACGACCGCATCGACCTGGTCTGCGCCGGCCTGGACACCGTCGCCACCGTCAGCGTCAACGGCGTCGAGGTCGGCCGCACCGAGAACATGCACCGCGGGCACCGGTTCGACGTCCGTTCACTGCTGCGCGACGGCGACAACGAGCTGACAGTCGCGTTCGACTCCGCGTACCGCTACGCCGAGGCGCAGCGTGACCGGCTCGGCGACCGACCCAACGCGTACCCCGAGCCCTTCCAGTTCGTCCGCAAGATGGCCTGCAACTTCGGCTGGGACTGGGGGCCCACGCTGGTCACCGCCGGCATCTGGCAGGACATCGGCCTGCACGCGTGGTCCACCGCCCGCCTGGCCACCGTCCGCCCGCTCGTCACTCTCGCCGGCCGGGACGGCCGGGTCGAGCTGCACGTCGAGGTCGAGCGCGCCGCGGACGTCCCGCTGACCGTCCGCGCCGCCGTCGCCGACACCCACGCCGAGGTGGTCGTTCCGGCCGGGCAGCGCACGGCCGTGTTGACCCTCGCCGTCCGCGAGCCCGCGCTCTGGTGGCCCCGGGGGTACGGCGAGCAGGCCCGCCACCTGCTGGAGGTGACCCTGCACGCGCCGGACGGCGACGCGCTGGACGCCTGGTCCCGACGGATCGGCTTCCGTTCCGTCCGGCTGGACACCACCCCCGACGAGCACGGCACGCCGTTCGCGCTCTCGGTCAACGACGTGCCGGTCTTCGTCCGGGGCGTCAACTGGATCCCCGACGACGCGTTCCCCACCCGGATCACCCGCGAGCGGCTCGCCGAGCGGTTCGACCAGGCCGCCGACGCCAACGTCAACCTGCTGCGCGTCTGGGGCGGCGGGCGGTACGAGTCGGAGGACTTCTACGACCTCGCCGACGAACGCGGCCTGCTCGTCCAACAGGACTTCCTCTTCGCCTGCGCCGCGTACCCCGAGGAGGAGCCGTTCGCCTCCGAGGTCGCCGCCGAGGCCACCGAGCAGGTGACCCGCCTGACGCCGCACCCGTCGCTGGTGCTCTGGACCGGCAACAACGAGAACATCTGGGGCTGGCACGACTGGGACTGGCAGGAAGCCCTCGCCGGCCGCACCTGGGGGCGCGGCTACTACCTCGACGTCCTGCCCCGCATCGTCGGCGAGCTGGACCCGACCCGCCCGTACTGGCCGGGCAGCCCCTGGTCGGGCACCGAGACGATCCACCCCAACGACCCGGCGCACGGCACCACCCACATCTGGGACGTGTGGAACACCGACGACTACACGAAATACCGGGAGTACGTGCCGCGCTTCGTGGCCGAGTTCGGCTACCAGGGTCCGCCCACGTACGCGACGCTGCGGCGGGCGCTCAGCGACGAACCGCTCGCGCCCGACTCGCCCGGCATGGCCCACCACCAGAAGGCCGTCGGCGGTGACGCCAAGCTCCAGCGGGGCCTGGACGCCCACCTGCCCGCCCCGGCCGACTTCGACGACTGGCACTACCTCACGCAACTCAACCAGGCACGGGCCATCCAGCTCGGGGTGGAGCACTTCCGCTCCCACCGCGACGTCTGCGCCGGCACGATCGTCTGGCAGCTCAACGACTGTTGGCCGGTGACCTCCTGGTCGGCCATCGACGGCGACGGCCGCCGCAAACCCCTGTGGTACGCGCTACGCCACGCGTACGCCGACCGGCTGCTGACCGTGCAACCCCGCGACGGTGGGCTGGTGCTGGTGGCGGTCAACGAGACCGCCGAGCCGTGGACCGCGCCGGCCACGGTCACCCGGGTCGGCCTTACCGGGGAGCCGAGGGCGAAGACCTCGGTGGACCTCGACGTCCCGGCGTACTCCTCGGTGGTGCTGGCGCTGCCGGCGGAGCTGGCGCGGCCGGACGAGAGCCGCCGTGAGCTGCTGGTCGCCGAGGCCGGCGGCACGGCGGAGCGTGCGCTGTGGTTCTTCGCCGAGGATCGGGACGTCGACTGGCCGGCGGCGGCGTGGGACGCGACTGTCGAGCCGGTGGACGGCGGCCAGCGGGTCCGGGTGACGGCGCGCACGGTGCTGCGCGACCTGACCCTCTTCCCGGACCGGCTGGACGCGTCGGCCACAGTGGACGCCTCGCTGGTCACATTGCTGCCGGGTGAGTCGACGACGTTCACGGTGCGTGCGGCCGGGCCGCTGAACGAGGCGGCTCTGATCACCCGCCCGGTGCTGCGCAGTGTCAACGACATGGCGTGATCGACACGCTTCGCCGATGTGGCGGTATTCACGCAACCGGATGCCGCCACATCGCCGACCTCGTGTCGATCAGGTCGCCGCAGGCCCGTGTCGGGCTGCCTGAAGCACCTCGCCGAGGTCACTCCTCTCGCTGGCCACCATTCGCGGAGTTGCTGTCCCTTGCCGTTGAGTTGTCGAACTCCGGGTTGTCCTGAGAGGAGATGGCGGTGGAAACGAGGCTGGCGGCTACCGGTTGCACGGGCGTGACGTCTTCGGGCGTGCGCAGACGCGGCGGTGCGGGCATCCACGGCTTCAAGTTCTGGATGATTTGCTCGTAGAAGTCGTCGATCGCGGTCAGCACGGAGTCGATGAATGCGCCTCGTCCGCTCCCGCGTTTCGTTCCAGCCAGCGTGCTCTGGGCGATCCGGAACGCTCGAAGCTCGCGGGCGGGATCGGTAATCAGCGTCGCCGGGTTACTACGGACTTGTCGCAGGAGATCTGTCGCGCCACCGCCTCGCGCATGTATGACGAACGCCTCGATGCGTACCGTCTCCGGCGCGTCCTTCAGTTGGCGAATCAACCAGTTCACCCGGGTGGTCGGTCTGCCGGTACGAGGGGCTTCCACGTCGACCTGGCAGACGATCTGCCCAGCTCGCAGATCCGCCGTGACCTGGAGTGTGCCGACGGCACCTGGAATCCTTATGCTTCCGGTCAGCGTTCCAGCCGTAGAGAGCTGGTTGACTAGCGCCTGCGTTCGTGCAGCCGGCTCGGTGAGATCGCGGCGGCTCAGCGCGGGGGTGACGTCAGTGCCCAATCGCCTCCCGAGCCGTAGGCAGGCGTAACGGATCAGGGCGTCGAAACGCCCCGCTACGTCCGCTGCTGCGCTGTCGCCGGCTCGCAGCGTTCCGGCTGACACACCGTCCCGTACCTGCACCCAGGCTGGCCCCATGTCGCTGAACTCCAGTGCGCCTGATCGCGGATGCTCGAGATACCTGATCAGTTCGCCCAAGATCCACGCCTGGTCGGGATCGGCGACACCGCGGTATTCCTTCTGTATGACCGCTTGGGTCAGGATCTCCGTCCAGGGCAGGTGGTATAGGGCGACCTTGCGCAGCTTCCGGCGATCGATCGCGGTCGGGTGCTGACCCGGAACGGGAGCGATCTCGTTGGAGATTGTGATGAGGGCGTCAAAGCCCTGCTCCCGGGCGATGTCCAGATATGCCTCTAACTGCTCGGTCCTCAGCGCGTTGCTGCCGGTCTTCACCTCCACCAGGGCCGTCCACTGCCGCTGTCCGCGCTTGATGCGAATGAGGCCATCTGGGAAGAGTTGCTGATTCCCGATCTTGAACGGAACTTCGATGAAGGTCTGCACCGTCCCCGCAGGTGCGCCGAGTGACTGGGTCAGGACACGCCCGAACTCCCGGACTGCGCTCATCACCGCGAGCAGTGCCGAGGTCGCACGACGTTCCTGTTCTTCGGCACCGTTGATGCCCGATGTGGGGATCAGGCGAGCGGCAAGCCAGGTCTCCTCAGACATGCAAGTGACTCCTCGTGAAGGCGGTGATACGAGAAGTTACTCCTGAGCCGGTCCGGGAAGCGGCGTGACCACCGGCGCGTACGCCCGGAAAGTGTTGCCCAATCGGACGTCAACCCGTCTGCCCAGTCGATTCCTCCTACCGGTCGGAGCTATCACCGTCATCGGTTCGGCCTCTGTCGGTGGTCCTGTCAGCAACCTGACTGCGTTCTGGCGGCTCCCGTGACTACTCCAGAGATCCTTAGCGAACCCGCTGGCGGAAGTGGGCGCTTCAGCCGAGGACGCCGATGTAGCGGCGTGCGGCCTCCGAACTACCCTGCATGAGAGTCATCGCTTCGGCCAAGCGTTGCTTGCTCTGCTCGCCTCGGGCGATGGCTTCGGCGATCGTCGGGTGGCCGGTGCCGGCGGCGATTGCGCGCAGCCGCGTCAACATTTGTTCGGTGTTCTCTGCGGCGGCCCGAATCTGGTTGACTGTAATGTTGCCCTGCTCGGCGGCCTGCATAAGCGCCGCCTTGACTTCCTCGATGCTGGCCATGCCGCCTCCGTCTGCCGCTCGCGTCAAAGGTTCACGTTTGCGTGTTCGGGCGGACACTAACCGACGAGAAGTCGGCACGCAGCCCTGTGGCTACAGGTACTCGGCGGCCGTCTGCTCCACGTCGGCGATGAACTCCTCCAACTGCGCCTCGTTGGGGTCGCGCTCCTTAAGCAGCTTGCCGAGGAAGACGATCTGCATTTGGAGGGCCGTCTCGGGGCTGAGATTGTCGATGAGCCCGACCTCACCGAGGGCCGCGCGGACGAGACCTTCCATCTCCAGCGTGGGCAGCGACTCCGCGCCGGGAAACTGGTTGCGAGTCTCGGCCACAAACCGGGCGACCTTCGTGGGGGAGTGGCCGGCGGCGAAGCGGTCGTTGACCGCGATGGCGAACGCCGCGCCGATCACTTGGCTCCCGCCGTGCCAGCCGGAAGTCTCCAGCCCGTCCAGGAGTTGGTCCACCATGCCCCAGTCATGGCGTGCCATCGCGCGGATCAGGTCGCTGAACTCGGTCCGTACGCTCACGATCTCGTAACCTCGCTATTCCCTTGCGGATCGACTGAACGGAGCGGTGGAGAGCGACGCTTGCCACCAGCCCCACTACGACGAGGTGCCCCGCCGTGTCCGGTGCGTCGTTGAGCAGGCGCTGACCCACGGTAGGTCCGACGGCCGGCGCTGTGGTGCTGGCTTGCTGAGACCCTGACGGACCTCTAGGGCCTCGAATAATCTCGAAAGCCTCCCTGGCCGCCGCCACGGACTTCTGGGTGTTGTCCTGGAGGTCCTCGGCTTTCCTGGTCATCGTACTCAGGAAGGAGCCGACGTTCCGTCGTGCGGAATCGCGTTCGATGGCTTCGGTGAGTAGGTCCTCGCCGGATGGGGTGGCCGCATCTGTCGGCTGCTTGGTCGGTGCGGAGCCGGGAGCGACCGCATTGGAGTAGGCGCCGACGTGGTCGGCAGCCTCGCTGATCAGGCGGGCGAGTTTGCCGGCCTTCTCAGCAGCGGTTCTGCTCTCTGTCACTGCGCCGGCGATCTGTGGATGGTTGCTGCCCCGAGCCGCCTGGCGGTAGTGCGTGAGGGCTTCTTCCGCGTCAGCCTGTGCGCGTTGCGCGACAACCGCTGCGTTGCGGAGGGTGTCGATGGCACTTCCGAGTTGGGCGACGACCTCGCCGAGGCTGCCGCTCATCCGATGGCGGCGAGGTAGGCCGCAGCATGGTCCTTCGCGGCTGTGATGCGACGAAGTACGAGTTTGACCTCGTCCGCTGCGTGACGAAGTGCAGCGCGGGACAGTTCCGCCTCGGCGCGTTCGCTGTCGTGCAGGGTCGACAGTGCCAGTGCGGACGCGTCGGTCAGTTTGGCGCTGGCCTTCTCGATGCTCATCCGGGCCTCGTCGAGCGCTTGATCACCCTTCCGGATGGTCACCTTGACATCGCCGATAGTCACTGCCGCACGTTAGCGGACCCCGCTCCCGGTCGCAGCCCCAGCGGTGGGTGGGTGTCGCGGTGATGGCCGAGACACTTACCCAAGGCTCAGCGGAGGGTCCCGCTCGCTTGTACGAAGCCCATCCAGGCGGCGGGGGTGAAGGCAAGGGCCGGGCCGTGCGGGTCCTTGCTGTCGCGGACGGCGACGATGCCGGGCAGGTTGTCGGCGACTTCGACGCACTCGCCGCCGTTGCCGCCGCTGCGGGTGCTCTTGCGCCAGTTTGCGCCGGTCAGGTCAACCACGGTGAACCTCCCCGATGATCTTATTGATCAGTTGGAACGATTGTCCCTCATCAAGGCTGCGGTCGAGCAGCCCCGCCCAGACCTTCTCGTAGGCGGCAAATTCGGCGGGTCGGTCGAGGTACAGCGAGCCCGTCCACGATTCGCTATAAACCACCGGCGGCTCAGGAGTGCTTCGGTTGCCGAGCGGAAAGTCCAGAAGAACGAATTCGCCGCCCACCGCACCGTAGTGAGGGCCGGCGGCGAGCTGCAAGATCCGAATCGACACGTTCGGCAGCCGGGTCATCGCCATGAGGTGATGGAGTTGCCCGGCCATGGTTTCGGTGTCGCCCACCGGCCGCAGGAGCACCGACTCGCAGAGCACCACCTGCACCTGCGGAGCCCGGGGCAGGCGACGGGTCAGTAGGGACTGGCGTTGCAGGCGCAGTTCGACGGCACGGTCCCGGTCGTCGTCGCTCATGTCGGGTTGGTCGATGCGGTAGATGCCCCGGGCGTAGTCCCGGCTCTGGAGGATGCCGGGCACGAGACTGTTCTTGAAGAAGCGGAGTCTCGACGCGGCGGATTCGAGACCCACGTACAGCTCGAACCATTCCGGGACGGCGTCGCCGTACGCGTGCCACCACCCCTTCGCCCTCGTCTCACCAGCCAGTGAGATAAGCGCCCGGGTCAGTTCGCTGGTCGCCCCGTACAGCTCGCACATCGCTCGGACGTCGACGCCGCGCACCGAGCCGAGCCCGCTCTCGATCCGCCAGACCTTCTGCCGGCTGCATTCCAGCGCTTCGGCGACCGCGTCGAGGGTCGCTCCCGCCTCGGTGCGCAGGTCGCGTAGCGCCCTGCCGAGCTGGCGTCGGGGCACCGTCGAGCCCATGTCATCGGCCACCCGGCTCTCCTTCCTGTGTTGAGTTTTGCAACATCCCGAGAGCCGTTCTGCAACAGGGGAATGTTGCACACAATTATCGGAACAGTGTGAGCGGACATTCATTGCGATGGTGATTCCGACCCTACAAGATTGGTCCGACAACGGCGATGGACGCGCAATTCCCACGCCGCTGAACGTCGAGCAACTGCGAGGAAGGGTGGTGCTGCTATCGTGCGCGCGTTTCTCTGTCATCTCCGGGCCGAGCCGCCCCGGCCCGTCAGCAGACGCCAGTGCAGCCGGCGGACCCGCACGGATCTGGCGGCCCGTCCGTGAGCGCCCGGTGGGTGGCGCACCTGCCGTTCACCGCCGCCGATCTGCCCGCCGCTCAGCACTTCGCCGGCGCCCTGGCCCGCTCCCTGACCTTCCTGTCCGAGGTGGACGCGGGCGAGACCACCGTTTCCGCCGAGGACGCTCAGGGCGTACGCCATCGGGTGTTCTGCGACCTGCCGCTCGACGGCGGCCGACGGTGCGTGCGCCGCGTCGAGCACGACGGTGACTGCGCGGCCCGGCGGTATCGGTGACCGCCGCGCCCGTCGTCACCTGCCCCGACTGCGACGGGATGACTTTCACCCTGGACCCGTGCCGCTGCACCACCTACGGCGACCGGTTCCTCGCCGACGGCGACCTCCCCGGCCCGCCTCGCGAGGCGTACCGGGCTTGCGAGCAGTGCCGGGGCGCGGGCAGCGTCGCGCACCCCTGTTATCGCTGCGACCGGCGCGGCCGGCGACGGGCGCAGCTCGTGGTTACGGTCGCCAACCTGGACACCGGCGCGGTCGCGTCCCACCAGGTCGTGCCCGGTGGCCTCGACCCCCACCGCGACCCGGCGGGTCGCTGGGGGGTCGACCTTGCTTCCCGAGTACGCGAACTCGCCGCCAGCGTCGGCGCGGTCGTGACCGACACCGACGCGCCGTCGCTGTGGCTGTCGGAGCAGTGGCGACCCGACCTGCCCGCGGCCGCTCGGCACGAGCTGGAGGCCCACGCCATCCTGCGGGCTGATTACGCCTCGTGGCGGCTGGTGCTGGGCCGTTCCACCGCCGCGCCCACCGTCGATCCGGCAGCACGACTGGCTCGGCTGTGCGCGTTGGCCGACCTGTTGCTGCTCGACCTGGTCATCGAGGCCCGCCAGCAGGGCACGGGGTTCGGTTGGACCGTCCGGTACGAGGTGCCCGGCTCCCCGGTGCCGTCCGGGTCGCCCGGCCGTTGGCGGCACCTGCTGGAAGCGCTGACCCACACCGACGTTGGCGACGCGCTCACCGGCCTCGCCGAGCGCGGCCTGGCCGTCCCCGCCCGGCTGTTGCATCCCGATTGGCCGCGCCCGCCCGTCGCCCCGGCCGTGGACGTCGACCAGCTCGAACGGCGCGTCCTCGCCGACTGCGTCGACCCGGCCGGCGGCGAGGAGCTACCCGGCGCGCAGGCCCTCTGGCGGGACGGCCGCTGGTGGCACACCACCCTCCGCCCCGGCGACCCGGTGGAGATCCTCGTGGAGCAGTCCACCGGTCAGGTGGTCCGTCGGGTTCACGTGTCGTTGAGCCGCGGCTACGAGGCACCCGATCCGTCCTGGCTGGGCGAACCCGCCACGTGGCGTCCCTGCCCGGACTGCCGGCCCGGAAGTCGGCTGCGCGCCTGCGACTGCCTGCTCGGCGGTCGCCCGGCCGACACCGACTGCCCGCACTGCTGTGGTGCCGGCTTACGCCCGTCGGCGCTGCGCTGCTTCACCTGCGGCGACACCCACCGCCTGCACCAGGCCGTGCTGGTCACCGTCACCGACCTGCGGCACCGGGTGGTGCACCTGACCTGGCAGGCCGGCACGCCGGAGGTGGCCCCTTTGGTCGCAACCCAGCCCAACGGTCGGCCCGTGATTCAGCTCCCCGACCGGTACCGGCTCGGCTCCTGGGCCACCGTCCTCGGTGCGCGACCCGAGGACCTCCGCGACGCAGATGGCGGGCACGACCTCGACCGGAACTTGCGCGACGGGTACGTCACGCTGCCCTGGGCCGGCGCCGACCCGGTGGGGGAGCACGTGCGCAGCGCCGGAAGGGGCACCGCAGCGGGTCGCCTGATCGTGGTGGCGGCACCCCCGGACGCGCCGCCGTTGCCCGAGCTGCTGCGGCTCACCCTAGGCCTCGACCTGGCGCTCGTGGTGGCCCTATGCGACAGGCGGCACAACACAGGCGACCCGTTGCTGGCCGACGGCCTGCGCTGGTCGGTCGAGGTGAAGCCGCGCGACGCACCCGTCCTCCCCGACGACCTGCCCTATCGGCCCAGTCTGGCGGCCGCCCTCGCTTGGTGCCGGGAAGGTCTGACCGACGCGGTCGCCAGCGCAGCCCCTGCCAATCCGGCGGTCCCGATCCCGATGCCGTGGTCGGGGCCGCGCGCCATCGTTGCCGACCCGGTGGCGAATCTGGTGCGGCTCGCCGCTCGGCACGCCGGGCAGGCAGTCACCGTGCGCTTCACCCGCGCCGGCTGCGCGGTGCACCGACACGACGACGACGGCGTACGCCTCCTCGCCGAGGGCCCCGACCTGCGTGATCTTCGGTTGGCCTGAGGCCGGTCCGACGCGTTGATCGACACGAGATCGCCGATATCGCGGTGTCCGAGTGGGCTGGATACCGCGACATCGGCGAAGTCGCGTTGATCAAGCGGCCGGAGGCCGCGCGGGCTTACTCGGGGACGCGGCGGTAGGCGCCGTCGCTGGCCGAGGTGGCCATCGAGGCGTACGCGCGCAGCGCCGCCGACACCGGACGCTGCCGGTCGGTCGGGGTGTACGGCTTGTCGCGCTTCTCCTCGGCGACCCGTCGTGCCTCCAGCTCGTCCTCCGGCACGTTCAGGTTGATCGACCGGCCCGGGATGTCGATGACGATCTCGTCGCCCTCGCGGACCAGGGCGATCAGTCCGCCGGAGGCGGCCTCGGGGGAGGCGTGGCCGATGGAGAGACCGGACGTGCCGCCGGAGAAGCGGCCGTCGGTGAGCAGCGCGCAGGACCGGCCCAGCCCGCGACCCTTGAGGAACGAGGTGGGGTAGAGCATCTCCTGCATGCCGGGGCCGCCCTTGGGACCCTCGTAGCGGATCACCACGACGTCCCCGGCGACGACCTCCTTGGCGAGGATCGCGGTGACGGCGTCGTCCTGCGACTCGTAGACCTTCGCCGGGCCGCGGAACGTCAGGCAGTCGTCCGGCACCCCGGCGGTCTTCACGACGCAGCCGTCCGGGGCCAGGTTGCCGTGCAGGATGGCGAGGCCACCGTCGGCGGAGTACGCGTGCTCGCCGTCCCGGATGCAGCCCTCGGCGGCATCGGTGTCGAGCGTCGACCAGCGGTTGGTGGTGGAGAAGGGCTCGACGGTACGCACCCCGCCCGGTGCGGCGTGGAACAGCTCGACCGCCTCCGGCGTCGGCGAGCCACCGCGCACGTCCCAGTCGGTCAGCCACTGGGCCAGCGACGGGGAGTGCACGGCGTGGACGTCCCGGTTGAGCTGCCCGGCGCGGTCCAGCTCGCCGAGGATCGCGGGGATGCCACCGGCGCGGTGCACGTCCTCCATGTGGTACTTCGGGGAGTTCGGGGCCACCTTCGCCAGGCAGGGCACCCGCCGGGAGATGGCGTCGATGTCGGCGACGCCAAAGTCAAGCTCCGCCTCGCGGGCGGCGGCGAGCAGGTGCAGCACCGTGTTGGTGGAGCCGCCCATGGCCACGTCGAGGGCGACCGCGTTCTCGAAGGCGTCCTTGGAGGCGACCGTGCGCGGCAGGACGGAGTCGTCGTCACCGTCGTACCACCGCTTGGAGATCTCCACGACGGTCCGGCCGGCCTCGACGAAGAGCGACCGGCGCGCGGCGTGGGTGGCCAGCGTCGAACCGTTGCCGGGCAGCGCGAGCCCGATGGCCTCGGTGAGGCAGTTCATCGAGTTGGCGGTGAACATGCCGGAGCAGGAGCCGCAGGTCGGGCAGGCGGAGCGCTCGATCTCGCCGAGCTGGTCGTCGGTGACGGCCTCGTTGGACGAGGCGATCATCGCGTCGATCAGGTCGATCTTGCTGTGGACGATGCCCTCGATCGCCGCCGTCTTGCCGGCCTCCATCGGACCGCCGGAGACGAAGACGGTCGGGATGTTGAGGCGCAGCGCGGCCAGCAGCATCCCCGGGGTGATCTTGTCGCAGTTCGAGATGCAGACCAGGGCGTCCGCGCAGTGCGCGTTGACCATGTACTCCACCGCGTCGGCGATCAGCTCGCGGCTGGGCAGGGAGTAGAGCATGCCGCCGTGGCCCATCGCGATGCCGTCGTCGACCGCGATCGTGTTGAACTCCCGCCCGACGCCGCCGGCCTCGGCCACCGCGTCGGCGACCAGGCCGCCCATGTCCTTGAGGTGTACGTGACCCGGCACGAACTGGGTGAAACTGTTGGCGATGGCGACGATCGGCTTGCCGAAGTCGTCGTCGGTCATCCCGGTGGCCCGCCAGAGGGCCCGGGCGCCGGCCATCGTCCGACCGTGTGTGGACGTCCTCGATCGCAGCTCAGGCATGCATACCAGCATGACACCGCCACCGCCCGAACCCCTGGGGAGATGGGCCGTGTCCCAACAGTTGCACATCCGGCCTCCCACGACGTGCGCTCATCCGGCACTCTTGATGTCGTGCATCTTCCCCCGGGCATGGTCGCCGTCGCGGCGCTGAGCGGGCTGGTCGCGGTCGCGGCCACCGCGCTGCTGACCGTGGTCGCCCGGCGGCGCACCGGGCCGCGCCGACCGGCGCACGTGCTGCTCGTGGCCGCCGCGGGTGTGTCGGTGGTCAGCCTGCTGGCCGGGCTCGCGGCCGTGCTGTCGGCGAGCGACCACTGGGCTCACGAGCAGGGGCAGCGCACCGGCTGGGCGACGGCGGCGGCGATCGGTATGGCGGTGGCCGGCCTGGCCTTCGCGGCTGGGCTGCTCCGACTGCCGGGGGTCGCCGCGACCGCCGCGGGGACCGCCCGGCTGGCGCTGGACGGCGTCACCGTGGCGGCGGCGCTGTGGTTCGTCGGCTGGGTGCTCTTCTCCGAGCCGACCCGGCTGCTCGGCGCCGCCACCCCGATGGCCTGCCCGGCGATCCTGGTGACGACGGTGAGCGCCGCGCTCGGTGCCGGCCTCGCCGTGATCGTCGTGTTCCGCGCTGCCGCCCCGCGTCACCGGCTGGGTGTGCTCGCGGCCGGCAGCACCGCGGTGAGCTGCGGCGGGTTGGGCCTCAGCGCGGGGCTCTGCCAGGCCGGGCCGACGATGGCGCTCACCGGCGCGGCGGTGCTGTCCGCCGGTCTGCTGACCGTCGCGCTCGCGGTGCGCCGGGTCGACCAGCCGGGTGAGGTCGCGCTGGACCTCATCGGCCGTGACGGCGAGTACGCGCTCGCGCCGATGCTGGCGATGGCGGCCTCCGCGATGTACCACCTGCTCCAGGACGGCCGCTTCACCGCGCCGGGCATCCTCGCCGGCAGCGTGGAGGGCTTCGCCCTCGTCGCCCGGCACTACCTCACCCTCAAGGACGTCCGGGACTACGCCGGCCGGCTGGCTGAGCGGGAGGCGCATTTTCGTGAGCTGGCACACACCGACCCGTTGACCTCGTTGGCCAACCGGCGCGGGCTGCTGCGGGCGTTGCACGCCGGCGCGGCGGCGGGCACGCCATGTGTCCTGCTCGGTCTGGACCTGGACGGCTTCAAGAACGTCAACGACATGCGTGGCCACGACGTGGGTGACGCCGTGCTGGCCGAGGTGGGTCGCCGGCTGCGCGGCAACCTGCGCCCGGGCGACGTGGCGGCCCGGCTCGGCGGCGACGAGTTCGCCGTGCTCATGCCGGCCCAGCCCGTCGAGGCGGACCGGGTGGCCGAGCGGCTGCTCGGGGTGCTCAACCGGCCGTACGACCAGCCGGAGGGCCCGATCTTCCTGTCCGTGAGCATCGGGGTGGCCGGATGGTCCTCCGATCCGGACGTGGAGCTGCTCCTGCGCCACGCCGACCTGGCGTTGCGTTACGCCAAGCAGCGCGGCAAGAACCGGATCGAGCGCTACGACGCCGCGTACGACCAGTTGCTGCGTCGCCGCACCACCGTCGAGCACGAGCTGCGGGGCGCGATCGAGCGCGACGAGCTGCGGCTGGCCTTCCAGCCGGTGGCATCGCTGCCGTCGGTCCGGCCGGTCGGCGCCGAGGCGCTGCTCCGCTGGCACCATCCCGAGCTGGGCAACGTCCGACCGGACGAGTTCATCCCGCTCGCCGAGGAGTGCGGCATGATCGCCTCACTCGGCGCCTGGGTGTTGCACCAGGCCTGCTACCAGCTCTCCCGTTGGCTCGCCGACGGGCACGACGTCTGGGTCTCGGTGAACGTCTCGCCGCGGGAACTGCACGCCCGGGAGTACGTGGTCCAGGTCGCCGAGGCCCTGCGTGCCCACCACGTACCGCCGCAGCGGCTGGTGCTGGAGGTCACCGAGCACGCGGTCGCCACCGATCTGGACGAGCTGATCCGGCGGCTGACCGCGCTGCGGCTGACCGGCGTACGGATCGCGCTCGACGACTTCGGCGCCGGGTACTCGTCCCTGGGTCAGCTGCGCCGGCTGCCCATCGACATCCTGAAGATCGACCACAGTCTGGTGGCCGAGCACGAGCCGGTGCATCCGGTGGGCCAGGACGGCCCGGCGTTCGCGCCCATGGTCGACATCGTCATGCGGCTGGGGCACCAGCTGGGCATGGAGGTCATCGCCGAGGGGGTCACCACGCCGACCGAGTTGGCCGCGGTGGTCGCCGCGGGGTGCCGGTTCGGGCAGGGCGCGCTGTTCGGCTGGGGGGTGCCCGCAGAACACCTGGAGGCGATGCTGGAGGCGGCCACGTCGCCCGGTGCGCGTCCCGGCCCGTTGCCCGCTCAGCGCCGGGGTTCCGGCGGGTCCGGGCAGGTCATGCCGCCTGGTGGCGGCGCGGCGTCGACCGACGCGCCGCCCTCGGTTAACCAACATGTGGGATCAGTTGACTCATCGCGTGAGATGCGTCAGGCTTAGCCGCATGTCGTCGTACCGGTCGCTGCGAGTACTTATCTGAGCGCACTCTCCTCCGTCGAGAGTGCGCTGGCCCCGTGCATCTGCACGAGGGCCGTTTTTATTGCCGTCGGAACCTGTCGCGACGGGCCCACGCCCACGTCGCATCGCTGAACAAGCCCCAGCCACTCCAGCCGAAGGCCAGAACCACCATGACGAGACCCACGCCCGAGACCCTCGCCCACACCGCCCGACGGGCCCGCGCGTCCGCCGACCCGGCCACCGCCGACCCCGCCGCCGCGCGCGCCGCGGCCACGCCGGCAGTTCCGGCCGTACGGACATCCGCTCCGGCCCAGGTCTCCGGCGCCGGCTCGCTGGTGCGGTCCCTGGAGGCGCTCGACGTCGACGTCGTCTTCGGCATCCCGGGCGGCGCGATCCTGCCGGCGTACGACCCGCTCTACGACTCCACCGTCCGGCACATCCTGGTTCGTCACGAGCAGGGCGCCGGGCACGCGGCGACCGGGTACGCGCAGGCCACCGGCAAGGTCGGCGTCTGCATCGCGACCTCCGGCCCGGGTGCGACCAACCTGGTGACGCCGATCGCCGACGCGTACATGGATTCGGTGGCGATGGTGGCGATCACCGGCCAGGTGGCGCGCCCGTCGATCGGCACCGACGCCTTCCAGGAGGCGGACATCCAGGGCATCACGCTGCCGATCACCAAGCACAACTTCCTCGTGCAGACCCCCGAGGAGATCCCGCAGGTGCTGGCCGAGGCGTTCCACCTGGCCAGCACCGGTCGGCCCGGCCCGGTGCTGGTCGACATCCCCAAGGACGTGCTCCAGGCGTCGACCACCTTCAGCTGGCCCCCCACGCTGGACCTCCCCGGCTACCGGCCGACCCTGCACCCGCACGGCAAGCAGATCCGCGAGGCGGCCCGCCTGCTGGCCGGCGCCCGCCGGCCGGTCCTCTACGTGGGCGGCGGCGTGCTCAAGGCCGGTGCCACCGACGGGCTGCGTCGACTCGCCGACCTGACCGGCATCCCGGTCATCACCACGCTGATGGCGCTCGGGGCGTTCCCCGACTCGCACCCGCAGCACCTGGGGATGCCGGGCATGCACGGCACCGTCGCGGCCGTGTACGGCCTCCAGAAGGCCGACCTGATCGTCGCCCTGGGCGCGCGTTTCGACGACCGGGTCACCGGCAAGCTCGACTCGTTCGCCCCGGACGCGACGGTGGTGCACGCCGACATCGACCCCGCCGAGATCGGCAAGAACCGGCACGCGGACGTCCCGATCGTCGGTGACGCCAAGCACGTCATCGACGAGCTGATCGCCGCGGTGACCGTCGAGCGCGCGGGCGGCCGCGTCGCCGACCTGAGCGACTGGTGGACCCAGCTCGACGACCTGCGCAACCGCTATCCGCTGGGCTACGACGAGCCGTCCGACGGCACGCTCTCCCCGCAGTACGTCATCAAGCGGTTGGGAGAGATCGTCGGCCCCGACACGATCTTCGTGGCCGGGGTGGGGCAGCACCAGATGTGGGCGTCCCAGTTCATCTCCTACGAGAAGCCGTACACCTGGTTGAACTCCGGCGGTCTCGGCACGATGGGTTACGCGGTGCCGGCGGCCATGGGCGCGAAGGTCGGCAAGCCGGACACTGTGGTGTGGGCGGTCGACGGCGACGGCTGCTTCCAGATGACCAACCAGGAGTTGGCGACCTGCGCGCTGGAGGGCATCCCGGTCAAGATCGCCGTGATCAACAACGGTAATCTCGGCATGGTCCGGCAGTGGCAGACGCTGTTCTACAACGAGCGCTACTCCAACACCGAGCTGGGCACCCACAAGCACCGCATTCCCGACTTCGTCAAGCTCGCCGAGGCGCTGGGCTGCGTGGGACTGCGCTGCGAGACCGCCGACGACGTGGACAAGACGATCGCCGCCGCCATGGAGATCAACGACGTGCCTGTCGTGATCGACTTCGTGGTCGGCAAGGACGCCATGGTCTGGCCGATGGTCGCCGCCGGCACCAGCAACGACGAGATCATGTTCGCCCGCGGCGTCCGCCCGGTCTTCGACGAGGATGACATCTGACCATGAGTGAGCGAAGCGAACGAATCATCAAGCTCAGTGATGCGGGTCGTCAGGGCGCGACCGGGCGAAGCGAGGTCGTGGCATGACCATGCACACTCTGTCCGTGCTCGTGGAGAACAAGCCCGGCGTGCTCGCCCGGGTGTCCGGCCTGTTCTCCCGGCGCGGGTTCAACATCGACAGCCTCGCCGTCGGCGAGACCGAGAACCCGGACGTCTCCCGGATCACCATCGTGGTCAACGCGGAGTCGTCCCCGCTGGAGCAGGTCACGAAGCAGCTCAACAAGCTGGTCAACGTGCTCAAGATCGTTGAGCTTGACCCGCAGGTCTCGGTTGCCCGGGAGCTGCTGCTGGTGAAGGTCCGCGCCGACCGTGCCGCACGGTCCCAGGTGCTGGAGACCGTCAACCTGTTCCGCGCCCGGGTGGTGGACGTCGCACCGGACACGCTCACCATCGAGGCCACCGGCACGCCGGACAAGCTCGACGCGCTGCTGCGCGATCTCGAGCCCTTCGGCATCAAGGAAATGGTCCAGTCCGGACTGGTTGCCATCGGGCGCGGCTCGCGTTCGATCACCGCCGGTCCCGCGCTGCGGGCCGCCTGACCCATCCGCACAGACCACGACGGGCACTCAGGCCGTCGTACGAAAGGGAAGTTCTCATGAGCGTTGAGGTTTACTACGACGACGATGCCGACCTCGGCCTGATCCAGGCCAAGAAGGTCGCGGTGATCGGTTACGGCAGCCAGGGCCACGCCCACGCGCTGTCGCTGCGCGACTCCGGCGTCGACGTGGTGGTCGGTCTGCCGGAGGGCTCGAAGAGCCGTCCCAAGGCCGAGGAGCAGGGCCTGCGGGTACTCACGCCGGCAGAGGCCTCGGCCGAGGCAGACGTGATCATGGTGCTTGCACCGGACACCGCCCAGCGCAAGATCTACACCGAGTCGATCGCCCCGAACCTGGCCCCGGGCAAGGCGATCTTCTTCGGCCACGGTTTCAACATCCGCTTCGGGCTCATCAAGCCCCCCGCGGAGGTGGACGTGGCGATGGTGGCGCCGAAGGGCCCCGGCCACCTGGTTCGTCGCCAGTACGTCGACGGCAAGGGCGTGCCCGTCCTGGTCGCCGTCGAGCAGGACGCCAGCGGCAACGCGTTCGCGCTCGCCCTGGCGTACGCCAAGGGGATCGGCGGCACCCGGGCCGGCGCGATCAAGACCACCTTCACCGAGGAGACCGAGACCGACCTCTTCGGTGAGCAGGCAGTGCTCGCCGGCGGCGCGACCGCCCTGGTGCAGGCCGGCTTCGAGGTGCTCACCGAGGCGGGCTACGCCCCGGAGGTGGCCTACTTCGAGTGCCTGCACGAGCTGAAGCTGATCGTCGACCTCATGTACGAGGGCGGCATCGCCAAGATGCGGTACAGCATCTCCGACACCGCCGAGTACGGCGACCTGTCCCGTGGTCCGCGCATCGTGGATGCCCGGGTCAAGGAGGAGATGCGCAAGATCCTCGGTGAGATCCAGTCCGGCGAGTTCGCCCGCGAGTGGGTCGCCGAGGACGAGGCGGGCCGCCCCAACTTCGCCAAGTGGCAGGCCGAGGGCGCGGCGCACCCGATCGAGGAGACCGGTAAGAAGCTGCGCGGCATGATGAGCTGGGTCGACCGCCCGATCACCGAAACCGCCTGACCGCACCGCAACACCCACGGTTCCCCGGCCCCGGGTCGCGCTCTCCCCAGCGCCCCCGGGGCCAACCCGCCGCCCCCCCCGCGCCCCCGCGCCCCGCCCCCGCGCCCCCGCCCCCCGCCCTCGTCGATCTTGCACTTTCGGATGGCGATTTGTGGGGCAGTGCCCTTTACGTCGCCACAGCAAGTGCAAGATCGACGAGGGCGGGGTGAGGGCGGGGTGAGGGCGGGGGTGAGGGCGGGGTGAGGGCGGGGACGAGGGCGGGGTCGGGGGTAGGGGCGAGGGTGGGGTTGGGGTGGGGTGGGGTGGGGTGCGTTTCGGGGTGGTGAACGGCTGATGTCGGTCACTTGACCGGGCGTGTGAGGGCACTCACCCCGAAGACCGGAACACGCCGGCCAGCGCGGCCCCTACGATCGCGGGTAGGTGCGCTGAGCCGGCACCTGACGGCCACGGCACGGATCAGCACGGGGTGCAGTGCGGCGCCCCGCCACCCGCGCCGATCGCAAACACGACGTCTACGAGGACCGATGAATCCTGTCGTACTGATCGCCGAAGAACTCGCCCCCGCCGCCATCGAGGTGCTCGCTCACGACTTCGACGTCCGTCACGTCGATGGCACCGACCGTCCGGCCCTGCTCTCGGCGCTCTCCGAGGCCGACGCCGTCATCGTCCGCAGCGCGACACAGATCGATGCCGAGGCGGTCGCCGCCGCGCCGCGACTCAAGGTGGTCGCCCGTGCGGGCGTCGGACTCGACAACGTCGAGGTGCCGGCAGCCACCGCGCGGGGCGTGATGGTCGTCAACGCACCCACCTCGAACATCGTCTCCGCCGCTGAGCAGGCAGTCGCACTGCTGCTCGCCGTGGCCCGCAACACCGCCAGCGCCAGCGCGGCGCTCAAGGCGGGCGAGTGGAAGCGGTCCAAGTACACGGGTGTCGAGGTGCAGGGCAAGACCGTCGGTGTGGTCGGGCTGGGTCGCATCGGGGTGCTCTTCGCGCAGCGCATCGCGGCGTTCGGCACCCGGCTGATCGCGTACGACCCGTACATCCAGCCGGCCCGTGCCGCGCAGCTCGGCGTACGACTGGTCGGGCTCGAGGAGTTGCTGCGCGAGAGCGACTTCATCTCGATCCACCTGCCGAAGACCCCGGAGACGGTCGGCCTGATCGGCGAGAAGGAGTTGGCGCTCGTCAAGCCCGGCGTCCGCATCGTGAACGCCGCACGCGGCGGCCTGGTCGACGAGCAGGCGCTCGCCGACGCCATCGCCGAGGGGCGGGTCGCCGGCGCCGGCGTCGACGTGTACTCCAAGGAGCCCTGCACCTCCTCGCCGCTGTTCGCCTTCGACAACGTGGTGGCCACCCCGCACCTGGGCGCCTCGACGCACGAGGCGCAGGACAAGGCCGGTCTGGCGGTGGCCAAGAGCGTGAAGCTGGCGCTGCAGGGCGAGTTCGTTCCGGACGCGGTGAACGTCCAGGCCGGCGGCGTGGTCGCCGAGGACGTCCGCCCGCTGCTGCCGCTCGTCGAGAAGCTGGGTCGCGCCTTCACCGCCGTCGCCGGCGGGGTCGCGGCCAGCGTCACCGTCGAGGTTCGCGGCGAGGTCGTCAGCCACGACGTGTCGGTGCTCAAGCTGGCCGCGACGAAGGGCCTCTTCAGCTCGGTCGTCGAGGATCAGGTCACCTACGTCAACGCACCGCACCTGGCCGCCGAGCGTGGCGTGGAGGTCACCCTGGACAGCCAGGCCGAGACCGCCGAGCAGCCCACCCTGGTCACGGTGCGCGGCGCTCTGCCGGACGGTCGGGCGGTCAGCGTCTCCGGGACGGTCAACCACACCGGCACCCGTGACGTTCCGCGGCTGACCGAAGTGGACGGTTTCGACGTGGAGATCGCCGCCGAGGGCATCCTGCTGTTCCTGCGCTACGCCGACCGGCCGGGTGTCGTCGGTACCGTCGGCACCCTGCTGGGCGAGTCGGGTATCAACATCGCCGCGATGCAGGTGGCCCGGCGCGAGGCGGGCGGCGAGACGCTGATGACCCTCACCGTCGACCAGGCGCTCGGCGCCGACCTGCTGACCTCGGCGGCCGACTCGATCGGCGCGACCGCTGCCAGCGCGGCGGACCTGCGCGACGAGTAGTCCGTCGGCCGGCGGCGCGACAGGCACGCACGGCAGCACCACGGGGGGCCCGGCGACAGCGCCGGGCCCCTTCGTCGTACGCCGGGAGGTGTTCCGCCCGGGGAGTGGTCAGTGCGTCAGTCGGGCCGGGGGCGGGTAGACCGAGCCGTCCTGGGGGTCGAAGAGCATCAACCCGTGCTCCCCGGCCAGCCGCTCGATGTCCAGCAGTACCTGGTCCGCGCAGGTCGGGTGCAGGTTCAGCTCGACGTGATCGTGGGCGGCGTGCAGCGGCGCGACAGCCCAGGGGCTGTCCGGGCCGGGGTGACGGTCCGGATAGGACGCGGTGATCGCCCGGTAGAAGCCGACGACGCGCGGGTCCGGGTATCGGTCCACGTGCCGCCCCTGCCGGCAACCGTCGACCGCTGCCCGCACGTCCTCGGGCGTCGCCCCGTCCTCCAGGGCCCACACACTCAGATCGAAACTCACGGCGGACAGCGTGCCATCCGTCGTTCACCATGTCGAAACTGCCTCGCCGCAGGCCAATCGGCGAGCCGTCGCTTTCCGTCCGGAGGGGTCCGCTGTGGAGACTCTTGCGTCGAGTTGCGTCGATTCGCTAGCGTACGACTGCGGTTACTGGCCGCCAGGCCGTGGCGCCGGCCCGTCTTCGGGTGGCGTGGCCGACGTCCGGCCCGACCGGTCCGCACCCCTCGATTGTGCGAGCCACGCGCACTCGTCGCTGACCGGCCCCCACAGCCGTTGCCGAGGCCGTGGGGGCCGATCGCACTCCGGGTCGCGAGGCAGTCGGCGGGCCTCAGGTGCGACGACGCGTCCGGCCGTCCCGCTATGATCGGCCGCCGTGACTAGCGCTCGGTTCTCGGACGACGAGACCCGTCAGGTCGCTCGGCGGGCTGCTGGACTGCGGCGACCCGCGACGCCTCGACGAACGGTGTGGCCGACGAGGCTCCTCGCGGCCCTGGTGGCGGTACTCGTGCTGGCTGGCTGTTCGACTGAGCCGAGTGGCCCGCCGGGCTCGTCGGCGTCCACGGGGACCGCCGGCCCGCGGTCGACGAGTGGGTTGGGGCCGGCCGGTGGCCGGCAAACCGGCACGTCGGGTGCCGACGAGGCGCAACGCCGACGCTTCGCGGCGGCGGCAACCCTTCTGAAGAGCCGACCGGGGGTTCTCGGAATCCTGGTACGGGACCGGCGTACCGGCGAGCTCTGGCGGGCGGGAACCACCGACCACCCGATCTGGACGGCCTCCACCATCAAGCTCGCGATGACTGTCGGGCTGTTGGAGCGGGCCCGCGCGGGCGAGATCACGCTCGACGCCACCGCGCGTCGACAGATCGCCGACATGTTGAACTTCTCCTCCGACGACGCCGCCACCGCGCTGTGGAATCGCTACGGCCGCGACCAACAGCTCAAACGCTTCCAGCAGCGCTATGGGATGACCGGGCTGAGCACCGTCTCCGGGTTCTCGCGCTTCTGGGGCCACCTCAAGTGCACGGCAGATGATCTACAGCGGTTGATGTCGTACGTGCTGGACAAACTCGATCCGACCGACCGCGCCTATCTCGTCGGTGCGATGCGCTCGGTCGGCTCGATCCAGCGTTGGGGTGTCTGGGCGGCCGGCAGCGACATGCACCCCGGCACGAAGGACGGCTGGTCGATCGAGCCGGATCCGGGCGGCGAGCACTGGGTGACCAACACGGTGGGCTTCGCCGGTGACGACCAGCGTTACGTGGTCGCCGTGATGTACCAACTGCCACCCGGCAAGGGGATCGACGTGGGGGTGCACACGGTGAGCGACCTGATCGCCACCGTCTTCGGGGCCCGGACTCCGGCGCGGGTCACCGTGCCGGACCCCAGCACGGGACGCTAGGGCGCGCTCAGCGGCGGTGGGCGAAGATCGCGCGATACTCGGAGCTACCCCGGAACCAGGCCAGGCCGGTGGGGCCGGCGGCATAGAGAGCGGTGGCGAACGCGTCGGCGACAGTGAGGTCCGGGCCGACGACGGTCGCGGCGACGAGGTGGTCGGCCGCCTCGCCGGTGTGCGGGTCGACCACGTGTCCCTGCCGTCCGGACACTCCGGAGGTGCCGACGGCTCCTGCGGTCATCTCCAGCATTAGTGGCGCGCGGTCCGGTGCCGTCGGGTGGTGTATCGCGACCCGCCACGGCCCTCCGTGCGGCGCATGGCCGCGGACCACCAGGTCGGCGCCGGCGAGCACGGCGTAGTCGTGGATGCCCGCGGCGCGCAGCCGGGCGGCGGCACGCTCCACGGCCCAGCCGCCCAGGAGGCCTCCCGGGTCGAAGCCGCCGGGCACCGCCCAGGCGTCGAACCAGCCGTCGGTGGCGGCGCGCATCGCCACACAGCGGTCCACCAGGTCGGCCAGCGGGGGGTACGACTCGGGGCTGATCTCGCCCCGACGCAGCTTGGAGACGAGGCTCTCCGGGCGGTTCGGGCCGTAGGTCAGGTCGACGGCGCGCAGTTCGGCGACGCTGTCCCGCAGCGCCTCGCCGACGCCCCGACGGCCGAGCTGCTCGGGGGCGTTGAGCAGCAGCGTGTACTCGGCGGTGGCGGTGCGTACGGTGTGCTGCACGGCGATGCGTCCCTGGGTGGCGCCGGCCGGGTCGATCCGGTTTCGGCGGCTGCCGAGGCGGAGGTCCGGCCTGCGGTGCCGGAACGTCGACAGCTCCGGCCAGCGGGTCCGCGGCTGCTCGTCGATGCGCATGGCGCCTGCCCCCTCGCGGTCCACGTCGCGTCGTCGCGACCACCGTTCGCGGGCCCCCTGCCCGCTGACCCCCACCGTAGGCAGCGGACATGATCGCTACATGAGTCCCAGCTGAGAGGGTGCTGTGCATCCGCCCGTCCCGCATCTTGGAAGCATCGTACCGGGGGGCGGGACGGCGACGTACCGTTGCCGGACAGGGCAGTCCGAGCGTGGGGAGAGTGGGCGTGACGCGGATCGCGGTGGTGGCCGGGGACGGCATCGGGCCCGAGGTGGTCGCGCAGGCTCGCAAGGTTCTCGACGCGGTGCTCCCCGGTGTGCAGGCCACCGAGTACGACCTCGGCGCCGCCCGCTGGCACCGTACCGGAGAGGTCCTGCCCGACTCGGTGCTGACCGAGCTGGCCGGGCACGACGCGATCCTGCTGGGCGCGGTGGGTGACCCCACGGTGCCGCCCGGTGTCCTGGAGCGCGGTCTGCTGCTCAAGCTCCGGTTCGCCTTCGACCAGTACGTCAACCTGCGTCCGTCGCGGTTGTGGCCCGGCGTCGCCGGTCCGCTGAGCAGCGTGAAGCCCGGCGAGGTCGACCTGGTGGTGGTCCGCGAGGGCACCGAGGGGCTGTACGCCGGCGCCGGCGGGACGTTGCACCGCGACACGCCTGCCGAGGTCGCCACCGAGGAGAGCCTGAACACGCGGCACGGCGTGGAGCGGGTGATCCGCGACGCGTTCGCGCGGGCCGGTCGCCGGGAGCGGCGCAAGGTCACCCTGGTGCACAAGACCAACGTGCTGACCCACGCCGGGTCGCTGTGGTCGCGCGCATTCGCGGCGGTCGCCGCCGAGCACCCGGACGTCGCGACGGAGTACCAGCACGTCGACGCGGCCGCGATGTTCCTGGTGACCCAGCCGCAGCGCTACGACGTGGTGGTCACCGACAACCTCTTCGGCGACATCCTCACCGATATCGCCGCCGCCGTCACCGGCGGTATCGGGCTGGCGGCCAGTGGCTGCATCAACCCCGAGGGCGCGTACCCCTCGATGTTCGAGCCGGTGCACGGCTCCGCGCCGGACATCGCCGGGCAGGGAGTCGCGGACCCGGTGGCCGCGGTGCTCTCCGTGGCGCTGCTGCTGGAGCAGCTCGGGCACGCCGAGGCGGCGGCCCGGGTCGACGCGGCGGTCGCCGCCGAGCTTGCCGCCCGTACCCCGGGTGCGACGCTGCGTACGGCCGAGGTCGGCGACCGGCTCGCCGCCCACGTCGTAGCCTGACCGCCCCGGGCCGGCTCCCGGCCGGGGCGGAATCCGCCTGTCCGGGCAGTCCACCCGGTCCCGAGCGGCGCTACCTTCTGAACGACCGTTCGGGGTAAGTTTCTGGCACAGCCAATTCGGTGTGCGGTCCCGCATGCCGTTGTCCCGCAGGGAGGTCAGCGCGATGAGCGGTGGTGACAAGATCGACTTCGAGATCCGTCCGAATCCCACGCCGGTATCCGCCGCCGACCGGGCCGCCCTGCTGGCCAACCCCGGGTTCGGCCGCGTCTTCACCGACCACATGGTCACGATTCGCTACGCGGAGGGCAAGGGCTGGTACGACGCGCGGGTGGAGGCGCGGGGGCCGATCCCGATGGACCCCGCCAGCGCGGTGCTGCACTACGCGCAGGAGATCTTCGAGGGGTTGAAGGCGTACCGGACGGCCGACGGTGGCGTGACGATGTTCCGGCCGGACGCGAACGCCGCGCGGTTCGTCGACTCGGCGCGGCGGATGGCGATGCCGGAGTTGCCGCCCGAGGTGTTCGTCGACTCGCTGCACAAGCTCATCGAGATCGACCGGGAGTGGATTCCCACCGACGAGGACGGCAGCCTCTACCTGCGGCCGTTCATGTTCGCCAGCGAGGTGTTCCTCGGCGTCCGCCCGGCCAACGAATACCTGTACATGGTGATCGCCTCACCGGCCGGGTCGTACTTCACCGGCGGGGTCAAGCCGGTCACGGTCTGGGTCTCGCCGGACTACACGCGGGCCGCTCCCGGCGGCACCGGCGCGGCCAAGTGTGGCGGCAACTACGCCACGTCGCTGGCGGCCCAGGCGGAGGCCATCGAGGCGGGCTGTGACCAGGTCGTCTTCCTCGACGCCGTGGAGCGCCGCTTCGTCGACGAGCTGGGCGGCATGAACGTCTTCTTCGTCTACGACGACGACACGGTGGTCACCCCGCCGCTGACCGGCACGATCCTGCCCGGCATCACCCGGAACGCGATCATGACGCTGGCCGACAAGGCCGGGCACCGGGTCGAGGAGCGACCGGTCTCGTTCGCCGACTGGCAGGCCGACTCGGCCAGCGGGCGGCTCCGCGAGGTCTTCGCCTGCGGCACCGCCGCGGTGATCACCCCGATCGGCGGGGTGCGCTTCCCCGACGGTGAGTTCCTGATCGGTGGCGGCGAGCCCGGCCGGGTCACCATGTCGCTGCGCCAGCAGTTGGTGGACATCCAGCGCGGCAAGGCCGCCGACCCGCACGGCTGGGTGCGTCAGGTCCTCTGACGTCCGTCGGCTGACCGGCCCGTACGACGGGCCGGTCAGCCGTTGCCTAACCCTCGTCCAGCAGGTGGTCGCGCAGGGCCGCCAGCTGCTCGTCGGTCACTCCGGCATGACGCAGGTACGCCTCGATCGAGCCGTGCCCCTCGCGCAGCTCGTCCAGGAACATCTGCATGGCCTCGGCGGGTGACGCCAGGAACGGCGCCGGCACCTCCGCGGCGTCCGGCATGGTGGCGGCCAGCCAGGCGCTGAACCGGGCCGACGCCTCGGTGCTCAGCGCGTAGTCGGCGGTGATGTCGGCGTCGTTCACACCCAGGACGGCGAGGGTCAGGGCGCAGACGATGCCGGTGCGGTCCTTGCCGGCCACGCAGTGCACCACCACCGGGGCGTTCACCGCGTCGGCGATCAGCCCGACCGCCTCGCCCAGGCCCACGGTGCCGGTCTGGGCCAGGGCGGCGTAGCGGTCGGCGAGGTAGCGCGCCAGGTCGGTGCCCTTCTCGTGCGGGGTCAGCGACCAGTCCTCGTGCTCCGGGTGGATGTGCCGGTAGGTCAGCCCCTGGTAGGCCGGCACTCGACCGTCGCGCTCCACCTCGGTGGGGCGGCGCAGGTCGATGACGGTGCGGATGCCGATCGCGGCGAACGCGTCGCGGTCCTGCTCGTCGAGCCGGTGCAGGGAGTCGGAGCGGTAGAGGCGACCATGGCGTACGGTGCGGCCGTCGTGGCCGAGGTAGCCGCCGACGTCGCGGAAGTTGAAGGTCGCCGGCAGTGTGCGGTGTCGTGCGTCATCGATGGCGTCCACCCGCACACGGTAACGGCCGGTGGGCTCGTACCCCACCGGCCGTGCAGCCCTATCGGTCAACGGGCGGTGCCCGGGGGGAGCGCGCCGTACGTCTCGTCGTAGTAGCCGCCCAGCTTGTCGCGGTACGCCGGGTCGCTGTGGCTGGTCTCGTCGTACTCCGGGGCGGCCTTGATCTGGTCACGGGTCCGGTCGACGGAGACGGTGCGCTGGTCGTGGTCGACCTGGTTGACCGTGCCGGCCGGCAGCATCACCTTCTTGCCGAAGATCCACGGCCCGGTGTCCACCACCAGGTAGCTGCCGCCGACCTCGTGGCTGGCGCTGTCGATCTTGCCGACTCCGCCGTCGGTGGCCTCGACCTTGTAACCGACCAGGTCGGCGTCGGCCACGGCGGCGACGTCGCGGTAGCGCCAGGGGTCGAATGCGCCGGCGGGTGCGCCGCCGGCAATGGCGCCCTGGTCGCCGCCGCGCAGCGGGTCCGGCCCGGCGTGGGCGGAGTGCGGGTCGATCCTGTCCATGCCGTTCACTCCTGACTGTCGCCGATCGTCTCGGCCTGGCGTGCCTGGGTCACCGCAGGAGCTACCCGGCGGCGGGGTGCCGGAAACGGCAACCGGCCGGCGCGCCGGGGTGGCGTGCCCGGGCGGCCGGGCGTCAGGCCAGAGCTGCCTCGGCGTCCAGCGTGACCGCCGCCGCGTGCACGACGGCGGATATCCGCAGCGCCTCGTGTACCTGTTCGCGGGTGACGCCACGGCGACGCAGCGCCTTCTCCTGGGTCTGGAGGCAGACCTCGCAGCCGCTGATCGCCGAGACGCCGAGGCACCACAGCTTGAAGTCGCTCTTGTCCACGCCCGGACGGGCGATGATCTGCATGCGGAGCCGGGCCGGCATCGAGGCGTACGCGGCGTCGCCGACGAGGTGGGTCGCCCGGTAGTAGATGTTGGTCATCGCCATGACGGCCGCCGCGCCCTTGGCCGCCTCGACGCCGTCCGGGCCGAGGTGGTCGAGCGCCTCGGCGGCGATCTCGCGCAGTACCAGCGGATTACGGGCGGCCACCGCACAGGCCAGGGCCGTGCCCCACGTCTGCGCCCGGGTCAGCGTCGAGTCGCTGATGGTGGCGTCGAGGTTGCGGGCGATGTCCTCGGCGTACGCGGGCAGGGCCGCCCGGATGGTGTCCAGTCCCACGGGTCAGCCCTCGACCTCGGCGGGCGGGGCGTCGGCGTCGAGCGACACGGTGAGCACGGGTCCTCCTTGCGGGCGGGGTGGTCCTCCGGCGGTCAGGCGTCGCGACACCGCTCGTACCGTCCCGCGATGTGGATAGTTTCTCCCAAGAACCGGGGCGAGTGGCAGAGTAACGATTGTGACCAGCACCGCCCTGATTATTGCGACCTAGCGCGCCGGCTCTCCCCTCTGCCGAGCGCGCAGACCTCCCGCATCCCGCGGGAGGTCTTTTTGTTGCTCCGAGAAAGGATCCTGATGACGTTCCAGGTCTTCGACACGACATTGCGCGACGGCGCCCAGCGCGAGGGGCTCACCTACTCGGTGGTCGACAAGCTGGCGGTTGCCCGGCTGCTCGACGAGTTCGGCGTCGGCTTCATCGAGGGGGGCTGGCCGGGCGCGGTGCCCAAGGACACCGAGTTCTTCCGTCGCGCCCGCACCGAACTGACGCTGCGTCACGCCGTGCTCGTGGCGTTCGGCGCCACCCGCAAGGTCGGTGTCGCGGTCACCGACGACCCCCAGGTGCGCGGCCTGCTGGACGCGCAGACCCCGGCCGTCGCGCTGGTCGCCAAGGCCGACATCCGCCACGTCGAACGCGCGTTGCGCACCACCGGCGCGGAGAACCTGGCGATGATCCACGACACCGTCAGCCACCTGGTCTCCGAGGGCCGCCGGGTCTTCGTCGACGGCGAGCACTTCTTCGACGGCTACCGCCACGATCCGGCGTACGGCGCCGCCGTGGTGCAGACCGCGCTCGCCGCGGGCGCCGAGCGGATGGTCCTCTGCGACACCAACGGCGGCATGCTGCCGTCCCAGGTGACCGCCGCGATCCACGACCTGACCGAGCGCCTCGGCGTCGACCCCGCGTTCTTCGGCATGCACGCGCAGAACGACACCGCGTGCGCCGTGGCCAACACGATCGCCGCCGTCGAGGCCGGTGTCCGGCACGTGCAGGGCACCGCCAACGGGTACGGCGAACGCCCCGGCAACGCCGACATCTTCGCCGTCGTCGCCAACCTTCAACTCAAGCTCGGCATGCCGGTCCTACCGGAGGGCTGCCTCGAGCAGATGGTGCGGGTCTCGCACGCCATCGCCGAGATCGCCAACATCGCCCCCGACACCCACCAGGCGTATGCCGGGGCCGCCGCCTTCGCTCACAAGGCAGGGCTGCACGCGAGCGCGATCAAGGTCGACCCGTTGCTCTACAACCACGTGGACCCGTCGGTGGTGGGCAACGACATGCGGATCCTGGTGACCGAGATGGCCGGCCGGGCCAGCGTCGAGCTCAAGAGCCGCGAGCTCGGCCTGGACCTGACCGACCGTCCGGAGGCGCTGACCCGGGTCACCAAGCGGGTCAAGGAGTTGGAGGCCGGTGGCTGGTCCTTCGAGGCCGCCGACGCCTCGTTCGAGCTGCTCGTCCGCTCCGAACTCCCCGAGGGCGGTCCGGCGCGGCCGTTCACCCTGGAGTCGTACCGGGTGCTGGTCGAGCACCGCGAGGATGGTTCCGTGGTCTCCGAGGCGACCGTGAAGATCCGGGTACGCGGTGAGCGGATCATCGCCACGGCCGAGGGCAACGGCCCGGTCAACGCGCTGGACGAGGCGCTGCGGGTGGGGCTGGCCCGGCACTATCCGCAGCTGCGCGAGTTCGAGCTGGCCGACTACAAGGTGCGCATCCTGGAGGGCAGCCACGGCACCGGCGCGGTGACGCGGGTGTTGCTGGAGACCGCCAACGGCGCCGGCCGGGACTGGACCACGGTGGGCGTGCACCCCAACGTGGTCGAGGCGAGCTGGCACGCTCTGGTGGACGCCCTGACCTACGGCCTGGCCCCCGCCACGGTCTGATCCCCACCCACCCCCGCGATCTTGCACTTTGTGTCGACGTCACGCGGCCTTTGTCCCTGATGCGGCGACACAAAGTGCAAGATCGACGGGGTCAGGGGGTGGGGAGCCTCAGGGTGGTCAGGACGGGGCGGTGGTCGGTTTTGGGGAGAGACAGCACCCTGACCTCGTTGACGGCTATGCGGCGGTCGACAAGCACGTGGTCGATCGTGACCGGGGGTATGAGGTCGCCGTCGTACGGGCCCCACGTGCCGGTCAGTCCCTTCCCGGTCGCGTCCGCGGCGTCGACGTAACCGGTGCGCAGCAGCGCCCGCAGCGGCCCGTGGTCCAGGGTGGAGTTGAAATCGCCGGCGAGGATCCGCAGGCCACCGTTCGGGGTGGCCGGCGGTTGGGCGGCCAGGTCGGTACGCCACGCGTCGACCTGGTCCAGTGCGGATGGCGCCGCGGGGTGGGCCGACTCGACGCGGACCGGTGGACCGCCGGGGACGGCGAGGGTGCCGTACGACTGGCTGAATCGCCAGCCGCCACGGTTGTTCCGGACACCGACGTCGCTGATCGGCCAGCGCGAGTAGAGCCCGGAGCCGGGCGCGCCGTCGTGCGCGTTGAGCTGCCGGTGGGGTAGCAGTCGGTCGAGCCCGAGCCGGTCCAGCGCGGCCTGCGCGTCCGGGGTGAACTCCTGCACGGTGAGCACGTCGACCCGGTGCCGGCGGACCAGATCCACGAGCGTCGCCGCGTCGGCGGAGCCGGCCAGCAGGTTCGCGGTGAGCAGCCGGATCGTCGGCCCCGTCACCGTCGGCTGCGGCGCGGCCAGCGCCCGGGGAGCGACCACGCCGAGCAGCGCCACCGCGACCAGGGCCGCGACCGCCGCCGGCCACCGACGCCGCAGCGCGACGCTGAGCCCGAGGGCCAGCACGCTCCAGCCGGCGACGTACGGGGTGAACGCGAGCGCCTGCACCAGTGGCCCCCGGTCCAGCCCGGTGAGGCGTACGGCGGCCCAGACGGCTGTGGGCCCGACGGCCACCCAGCAGAGCAGTGTGCCGATCGGCGTCCGGCGGCGGGTCGGCGTGGACGGGCCGTCGGTGACGATCATGTCGGTCAGCCTAACGGTCCCGTTCCCGAGCAATTATGCGAATGGTGTTGCGTTCACCTTTCACAATTATCTGACGGTTGGATGACAGGCCGATAATGCGAGATCAACTATTGACTCACGGCTTTTTGCGGTGCTACGTTCCATCTGGTTGAAACGACGCAACTCTGAGTAGTAACAGCAGCTCAGGGCAGGTGTAAATTACCGAGGAATCAACCGTAAGCGCCATTGTTGGCAGTTATCCGTCCCGCCCCGCGGGTCGGCCGAATTCGCACGGTCACACAAGGGGGACCTGTCATGAGTACATCCTTCCGACGTAAGGCGGCGGCGATCACGTTCGCTGTCGCGGCGCTCACCCTCGCTGGTGGGGGTATCGCCGTCGCCCAGCCGTCGGCGAAGGCGCCGCAGGCGTCCGTCCAACCGGCGGCGGCGCGCAGCACGGACAGCCAGCCGCCCGTCACGGCCGAGTCGGCCCGCACGGCGAAGGCCGCGCTGAAGTCGGGCAACGCCACCACCCTGGCGGCCACCACCGTCTTCACCGTCGTCAACTCCAACGGCACCAAGGCCCGGGGCACGGGCACCGTGCTCAAGTACGGCCCCGGCCAGTACGAGGTGCAGTTCGGCTACACCGTCTCGGCCGGCGCCTTCCTGGCGACGATCTCGCGGTCCGACGCCTGCTGCATCCCGCCGGCCGGCGAGGTCTCGGTCGCCCCGCGGCTCAGCACCCCGAACGCGGTGTTCGTCCAGACCCGCAACTCGGCCGGTACGCCGACCGACCTGGGCTTCACGCTGCTCACCCACACACCCTGACCGAACCGACCGACCGGCCCCCGCGCATCCTGTGCGGGGGCCGGATCGTGCGTTGTTCTCGACCCGTCCGGCTCCCCAGGTGATTCGAGACGACCCGCATCCCGCCTCGGTGACCGACCCGCGTCGTGCCGTCGGGGCCGGCCCGGGGCAATTTCGCCCTCCGCGACCCGGCTCGCGTCGCTCGTCACTCTTTCGCGCGGCCCGTGCCCGTTGCGGGTGCTCCGGGCCGGTCCGGGCCGCACAATCCGACGTTTGTCGGGGCCCCGGCCCGGGAAGCAAGCACCGTGACGGACATCTCGGACACCCTGGCCAGCATGCCCACCTCGGTCGATCCCGAGCCGACCGGCGTCGAGCTGGAACAGACCCTCTTCGAGGTCAAACGCGTGATCGTCGGGCAGGATCGGCTCGTCGAGCGCCTGCTCACCGCACTGATCGCCAACGGGCACTGCCTCCTGGAGGGCGTGCCCGGGGTGGCCAAGACCCTGGCGGCGCAGACCCTCGCCACCGTTGTCGGCGGCACCTTCTCCCGGATCCAGTTCACGCCGGACCTGGTCCCCTCCGACATCGTGGGCACCCGGATCTACCGCGCGTCGAAGGAGACCTTCGACATCGAGCTGGGCCCGATCATGGCCAACCTGGTGCTGGCCGACGAGATCAACCGGGCACCGGCCAAGGTCCAGTCGGCGTTGCTGGAGGCGATGGCGGAACGGCAGGTCTCCATCGGCGGGCGCAGCTGGCCGGTACCCGCGCCGTTCCTGGTGCTGGCCACCCAGAACCCGATCGAGTCCGAGGGGGTCTACCAACTCCCCGAGGCGCAGCGCGACCGATTCCTCATGAAGGTGGTCGTCGACTACCCCAGCGACGCCGACGAGCTGGCGATCCTCTACCGCATGAGCAGCGACCGGCCCCGCGCGCGGCAGGTGCTCGATCCGCAACGGCTGCAGGACTTGCAGGCCTCCGCCGAGCGGATCTTCGTCCACCACGCCCTGGCCGAGTACGTGGTCCGGCTGATCCTCGCCACCCGCGACCCGGGCCGGTTCGGCCTGGCGGACATCGCGCCGCTGCTCGCGTACGGTGCCAGCCCGCGGGCCACGCTGGGCCTGGTCGCCGCCGCCCGGGCGCAGGCGCTGCTACGTGGACGGGAGTACGTGCTGCCCGAGGACGTCCGGGAGTTGGCGGTGGACGTGCTGTCCCACCGGTTGGTGCTGTCCTTCGACGCCGTGGCCGACGGAGTCTCGGCGGAGAGCATCGTCCGGCGGCTCGTGGAGGCGGTGCCTCCGCCCCGACTGGCCGCCGGGCACCCGCAGCAAACGCCCGATCTGGCGGCGGCATGAGACGCGCCAGCCGTACGACGGCGGGCCCGTCGCCCGACCCGGGCCTGGCCGAGCTGACTCCCGATCAGCGGCTGCGCCGACTCGAACTGACCGTCACCCGGCGACTCGACGGTCTGCTGCACGGCCAGTATCGCGGCCTGCTGCCCGGGCCGGGCAGCGAACCCGCCGGCAGCAAGGAGTACCGGCCGGGGGAGGACGAGGTCCGCCGGATGGACTGGGCGGTGACGGCCCGGACCGCTGTGCCGCACGTCCGCCAGGTCGACGCCGACCGGGAACTGACGACCTGGCTGCTCGTGGATTCCAGCGCCAGCATGGAGTTCGGCACCGCGGAGCTGGACAAGCGGGAGTTGGCGGTGACCGCGGTGGCGGCGGTCGGTTTCCTGACCGCCGGCGTCGGCAATCGGTTGGGCGCCCAGGTGCTGGGTGCCGACGGGGTACGACGCTTTCCGGCCCGCAGCGGGCGTACCCATCTGCTTGGTCTGCTGCGGACGTTGTTGACGGCCCCGCGTGCGACCGCGCCCACCGGTCGGCCGGGGCGGCGGTCGACGGCGCCCCCACCGGCGCCGGAGCTGGCGGACGGGCTCGACGCCCTGCACCGGGTGGCCCACCAGCGCGGCCTCGTCGTGGTGGTCTCCGATTTCCTCGACGGTCTGCCGGACGACCCGAATGAGCCGCCGCCCTGGGAGCGGACGCTGCGCCGGCTGTCCGTACGTCACCAGGTGCTGGCGATCGAGGTGACCGACCCACGCGAGCTGGAACTCCCTGACGTCGGTCTGATCACGCTCGTCGACCCGGAGACCGGCCGTCGCCGCGAGGTGTGCACATCGGACCGCCGACTGCGGGAGCGCTACGCCGCGGCTGCCGCCGCCCAGCGTGACCAGGTCCGGCAGTCGTTGCGCCGGAGCGCGGCGGCACACCTGGCGCTGCGTACCGACCGCGATGCCAGCGCGGACATCGTCCGTCACGTGCACGCCCAACGGCGGATGGCCGCCGCGCCGGCCGGGGCCGCCCGGGGAGGTGCCGCGTGAGCTGGGAGTCTCCACTGCGGCTGTGGCTGCTGGTCGCCGTGCTCGCGTTGGTCGTCGCGTACCTGGTGATGCAGCGGGGACGTGCGCGGTACGCCGTCCGCTTCACCAACCTGCGGCTGCTCGACCGGGTGGCGCCCGAACGTCCGGCCTGGCGACGGCACGTACCCGCCGGGCTGTTCCTGGCCATGCTGGCGTTGCTGGTGGTCGGCTTCGCCCGGCCCTCCGCCGAGGTCCGGGTCCCCCGCGAGCGTGCCACCGTGATGGTGGCCGTCGACGTGTCCACGTCGATGCTCGCCACCGATGTCGAGCCGGACCGGCTCGCGGCGGCGAAGCAGGCGGCCCGACGGTTCGTCGACGGCCTGCCCGACGAGTTCAACGTGGGGCTCGTCGCGTTCGCCGGCAGCGCCGCCGTCCTGGTGCCGCCCGGCACCGACCGGGACGCCCTGGACGAGGGCATCGGCCGCCTCGCCGAGGGGGTGACCGGTGTGCAGGGCACCGCCATCGGCGAGGCCATCAACACCTCACTCGGCGCGGTCAAGAGCCTGGACAGCGAGGCCGCGAAGGAGACACCGCCGGCCCGGATCATCCTGCTCTCCGACGGGGCCAACACGTCGGGGATGGACCCGATGGAGGCGGCGGCGGAGGCGGTCGCGGCGAAGGTGCCGGTGCACGCGATCTCCTTCGGTACGCCGTCGGGGTTCGTGGACCGGGGCGGACGGCCGATCCAGGTGCCGGTCGACGGGCAGACGCTCAGGGCCGTCGCCGACGAGACCGGCGGGATGTTCCACGAGGCCAGCACCATCGACGAGCTGCGCGCCGTCTACGACGACATCGGCAGCTCGGTCGGCTACCGCACCGAACGCCAGGACGTCTCGGCGCGGTTCATCGGCCTCGGGCTGGTGTTCGCGATGGGCGCCGCCGCCGGCTCGATGCGCTGGTTCTCCCGACTGCCCTGACCCGCAGCAGACGTCGACCGTGAGGAGTACGCATGGCAGTGCAGACCGGACTGGGCGAACCGCGCGGTCCCTGGTTCATCTCACCGGACCTCGATCCGGACGGGCGAGGGTGGTGGGACGCTCCCGGCTCGGGGCGGGACCCCGGCGGGCGGCGCTCCGGCCGGCTGCTCGCCGCCCTGGCGGTCGTGGCGGTCTCGGCTGTCTCGGGCGCACTGGCCGGCGGGGTGGTGGCCAGCCGGGACGGCGGCGCCGGGCCGGCGGCGGCATCCGCCGCGCCGGTGCCGGCGGAGTTGGTCACCGCCGCCGAGCGGACCGTGCCCGGCGTGGTGTCGGTGCTCGCCGGCGGCGCGAACGGCGCGTCCGCGACGGGCTCGGGCTTCGCCATCGACGACCAGCAGCACCTCGTCACCAACGACCACATCCTGGCCAAGGGCGGTGGGGGACCGGTGACTGTGGAACTGCCCGACGGCCGGCGGTACGAAGCCGAGGTGGTCGGTCGGGAGGCACGCAGCGACCTGGCGGTGCTGAAGGTGCCACCGTCGGCCGGGCTCGCCCCGCTGCCGCTGGCCAAGCCGGGTGCCACCCGGGTCGGTGAGCCGGTGCTGGCGGTGGGTTCACCGCTGGGTCTGTCCGGGACGGTCACCGCGGGCATCGTCAGCGCTCTGGACCGCCAGGTGCGGCTGGGCAACAACCGGCACCGCGCGGTGCAGACCGATGCGTCCATCAACCCCGGCAACTCGGGCGGGCCGCTGGTCAACGCCCGGGGCGAGGTGGTCGGAGTGAACACGGCCATCGCCACCATCGACGGAAACGGCTCGATCGGAATCGGCTTCGCCATCCCGATCGAGCAGGTGCAGCGGACCGCCGACACGATCATCGGCAAGGGCGGCTGACCTGCCCGAACGGCCCAGCGGGCCGCCGCCAGTGTCGGATATCCGGCCCGATGCCATCGGACCATGGAAATATGACGCTCGGTATGGATACTGACTCGGGTGGAGCGTCCTCTTCTCACGGTCCTCCTGCTGGTGGGCCTGGTCATCGGATGGGCGGTGGGGTCGGCGTACGCCCGGGCACGGCGCGGGTGGACCGACTACCGGACCGCGAAGAACTCGGTGCCCGGCGCTCGCCGCGGCGCGTGGTTGCTGATCCGCGGGGTCGCCGTGAAGGCCGCGGTGGTCGGGTTGCTGCTCTTCGGCGCGGTGGCGTACGCCGCGGTCGGTTCGGACGACGAGACCGCCGGCCCGGCCCCCACCTCGTCCACGACGCAGAGTGAGCCTTCGCGCCGGTGACCCGGCACGACCGGCGGCGGGCTAGCCTCGGGGCGTGGACGACGGACTGCGGGTGACCGACCGGTGGGTCGTCCCCGCCGGGGAACTGCGGGAGCGTTTCTCCCGCTCGTCCGGCCCCGGTGGGCAGGGAGTGAACACGGCGGACTCCCGGGTCGAGCTGAGCTACGACCTGGCCAACTCCCCGGCCGTACCCGAGTCGCTGCGGGCGCGGGCGTTGGCGCGTCTCGCCAACCGCCTGGTCGACGGTGTGCTGACGATCGCGGCCAGCGAGCACCGGGCGCAGCTCGCCAACCGGGAGGCGGCACGCGAGCGGATGCTCGCGCTGCTGCGCGAGGCTGCCGCCCCGCCCCCGCCGCCGCGTCGCGCGACCAGGCCGTCCCGGGGTGCGAAGGAGCGCCGGTTGGCCGAGAAGAAGCGCCAGTCGCAGCGCAAGCGCGACCGCCGCGTCGACGGCGACTAGCGATGATGACCGCACCGTGTGGGCGACCTCTCCTGCCCTCGGGTGACAGAATCTGGAATCTGTCAGTCGAAGTGTGTATGGTCGACGTGTCACCCAGGAGAGGAAGAACGTCATGGTCACCCGCACCCTCGGCAGCAACGGCCCCACCGTCTCCGCCCTCGGGCTCGGCCTGATGGGCATGTCGGACCTCTACGGCCCCGCCGACGAGGCCGAGAGCATCGCCACCATCCACGCGGCGTTGGACGCCGGCGTCACCCTGCTCGACACCGGCGACTTCTACGGCATGGGTCACAACGAGATGCTGCTGCGCGACGCCCTGCGCGGCCGCAACCGCGACAATGCCGTGATCAGCGTCAAGTTCGGCGCGCTGCGCGACGTCGACGGTGGTTGGAACGGCAACGACGTCCGACCCGTCGCGATCAAGAACTTCCTGGCGTACACGCTGCGCCGGCTCGGCACCGACCACGTCGACATCTACCGCCCGGCCCGGCTGGCACCGGACGTGGCGATCGAGGACGTGATGGGCGCGCTGGCAGACCTGGTGAAAGCGGGCCACATCCGGCACATCGGCCTGTCCGAGGTGAACGCCGAGACGCTGCGGCGTGCGCACGCCGTGCACCCCGTCAGTGACCTCCAGATCGAGTACTCGCTGATCTCCCGCGACATCGAGGCCGCGATCCTGCCGACGGCCCGCGAGCTGGGTGTCGGCATCACCGCGTACGGGGTGCTGTCCCGGGGCCTGATCAGCGGCCACTGGACGCCGCAGCGGCAGACCACCGGAGACTTCCGCAGCCACCTGCCCCGGTTCGCCGGCGCGAACCTGGATCGCAACCTCGTCCTGGTGGACGCGCTGCGCGCCGTCGCCGAGGCGCGTGGGGTCACCGTGGCGCAGATCGCCATCGCCTGGGTGCTGTCCCGGGGCGAGGACATCGTGCCGTTGATCGGCGCCCGCCGTCGGGAGCGGCTGACCGAGGCGCTCGGCGCCGCGACGGTCACGCTGACCGACGCCGACCTGGCCGCGATCGAGGCTGCCGTACCGTCCAGCGCGGTCGCCGGCACCCGGTACGACGAGGCGCAGATGGCGTTCCTGGACAGCGAGCGGGCATGACGGCCCGGTCGTGGCGCGACCGCGGGCCGGGGGTCGCGCCACGACCGCTGGCGTCGTCAGGGAGGCTGGGACGATGAGCGACGCCACCGCCCTGACGGCCGACCGCATCCTCGACACCGCCGAGGAGGTGCTGCGTCGGTACGGCCCGGCGAAGGCCACAGTGCTCGACGTGGCCCGCGCGCTGAGCGTCAGCCACGGCAGCGTCTACCGCCACTTCGCCAGCAAGGCCGCGCTGCGCGAGGCGGTGGCCGAACGCTGGCTGGCGCGGGTGTCGACCCCGCTGATCGACGTCGCCACCGGCACCGATCCCGCACCCGAGCGGCTGCGCCGATGGCTGGCCGAGCTGAGCGGCACCAAGCGGCGGATGGCCCGGGAGGACCCGGAACTGTTCGACAACTTCCACCAGCTCGCCACGCTCTCCGAGGGAGCGGTCGCCACCCACCTGGAGGTCCTCGCCGGTCAGCTCAGCCTGATCGTGGCGGACGGCGTGGCCGCCGGCGAGTTCAGCGTGCCCGACCCGGCGGTGGCCGGCCGCGCGCTGCTCCAGGCCACCGCACGCTTCCACCACCCGTCGCACCGGACGGAATGGAACGAGCCGGGCCTCGACGACGATCTGGCCGCGGTGGTCGCGCTGCTCCTCGACGGCCTACGGTCCCGCCCGCGCTGACAAGGCGGCTAGGGGACCGCCGCGAGCAGACGGTCGCGGAGCACGGCCGCGCGATCGGCGAACCCGCGCTGCGCCGTGACGTACTCGGCCCGACCCTCCGGCGTCTCCACCCGCACCGGCGGACAGCCGAGCGCCGCCAGGTCGTACGGGCTGGCGCGCATGTCCAGCGTGCGGATGTCGCGGGCCAGCTCGAAACAGTCCGCCACCAGCTCGGACGGCACCAGCGGCGACAGCTTGTACGCCCACTTGTAGAGGTCCATGTTGGCGTGCAGGCAGCCCGGCTGCTCGTTCGCGTGCTGCGTCTCGCGGGTCGGGTTGAGCAGGTTCAGCGGCCGGGCGGACGGGGTGAAGAAACGGTACGCGTCGAAGTGGCTGCACCGCACGCCGCGCTCCTCGACGACCTCGGCGGTCCGCTCCGGGGCCAGCCGCAGCGGCCAGGCGTTGTGGCGCAGCTCCTCGCGGGTCTGCCGGTACACCATCGCCCACTCGTGCATCCCGAAGCAGCCGAAGTGCGGCGCTCGGCCCGCCGTGGCCCCCAGCAGCGAACGGATCCACGCGATCGACTCGCCGCGTCTGACGCGTACTCCCTCGGTGTGGAGCGTGACCCCGACGGACGTGGCGCGGTAGTCCCGACCGAATTCGGTCGGATCCGCGTCGCGCAGCTCGACCCCCGCGCCGGGGTGCCAGCGGCGGAGCTGCGCCGGCCGCTGCGAGTAGTAGGTGAACAGGAAGTCTTCCACCGGATGCCGCTCACCACGACGTCGGCGGGCCAGGTGCGGCGTCAGCCAGGCGTCCACCCGCTCCTCGTGGGCCCGGCGGCGGGCCTGCCAGGTCGCCACGTCGAGCACGGCGGGGGCGAGGGCGGCGGTCACGGACCCCAGGGTACGACCGCCGCCCGCTCGCCGGTCAGGGCATCTGCACCCGGACGCCGGCGGAGAACACCCCGCTGCGCAGCTCCAGCTGCCGGGGCGGGTCCTGCCCGTCCACGGTGAAGACCAGCGGGAGCACCACCCGACTGCCCGCGGCCACCGGGTTGGCGAAGACGTCCCGGCCCAGGTTGGCCGCCCGGGTGGCCGGCTCGTCCGTGCTCACCCACCGGTTGCCGGGCAGGTAGGCCCGTTGCAACTGGCCGTGCCAGGGCTGCTGGGCTCCGGTGAGGTTGCGCACACCCACGGTCGCCTGACAGCTGCGCGCACCCGGCGGCGGCGCGCTGGCCCCCGGTGCGGTGGCCGCGCTCCCCGCCGCGCCGCACGTCATCCGGTAGACGGTGAACTCGAACGCGGACTCCCGCAGCGGCATGCCCATCGGGCCGGCAACCCCGGTACCCCGCCACGCGCCGCTGGTCGGCTGCTTCTGGGTGTCGATCGACGAGACCTGTCGGGTCGCCGTCCAGCCGGCCGTGCCGACCACACCCGCCAGGACCACCGCCGCCGCGCCGACCAGCAGCCAGACCGGCGGCGTACGCCGACGTCGGCTCGGGCTCGGCGTCGCCGGGCGCGGGTAGATCGTTCCGTGGCCACCGTCCGTTGCCCCGTCGGCGAGGGCGGCGGCGGTCACCCGTCGTCCTCCTCGTCCGCGTCGTCGACGCCACACCCAGACCACGACGGCGCTGATCAGCAGCAGAATCCCCAGGCCGGCCAGCAGCACCGGGTACCGCCGCCACGGCGGCGCCTCGGTGACCTCGGCCGCCGGAGCGGCGCCCGCCGCCCGCCAGGTGGCGGTGGCGCAGTCGTACGGCCGGGTGCCGTCACTGGTGAACGCGCAGGCCGGCGCGGTCAGCGGCTGGCCCGGCGCGGTCGCGGTCAGGGCCGTGCCCAGCGTGGTGCTGCTGTGGGCGGGCAACCGCAACCGCCACGTCACCTCGGCCCTGGACCCGCCGGAGCGACTGGACTGGCCGCCCGCGCTGATCGCGGTCGCCGACGAGCCGGACGGCAGCTCCTGACGCACCGTGGTGTCGACGGGCGAGTTGCCCACGTTGCGGACGTGGATCCGGTAGCGCGGTGCCGGACTGCTCTCCGGCGCGACCGCCACCGTGACCGGAGGCGGGGGCGCCGGGGCGGGTGCCCGTGAGGGTGGTGCCACCGCCGGTGGCGCCGAGGGCGGGGTCGGTTCCGCGCTGGTCGCCCGTGCGGCCACCGCCACCGCCATCGCCGGTCCGACCGCCGTCGGCCCGGTCGTGGGCGGTGGCGCGGCTCTGGGTGGCGGCGCGGCTCTGGGCGGTGGCGCAGCCGGTGGCGTCGTGACGGCCGCTGGTCGTGGCGCGGCCGCCGCCTCCGGGGCCGCCGCGGGCAGGGCCGGCACGGCGGCGAGGATGCCGAGGCAGTGTACGAACACTGCGAGGGCTCTGTGGTGTCGTGTCGATGCAGGCATACGAACGAACCTCCGGAGCCGACGCTAGGGCCGTCCGGCCTCCGTGCGGGTACGAAGCGCGGAATCCCGCCCCGGCCACCCGGAAGAGGGGTAGAGTGCCGCCGCCACTGACGGGTTGCGCACACCGGCCCGCCGTTGTGGCCGGTGGACGCCTCGGCGGGGCTAGATTGACCGGGTGCGTATCGCTCGTTTCGCTCATGCCAAGGGAATGTCGTTCGGTGCCGTCGAGGGCGAACCGGAGGCCGGGCCGCAGGGCCTGACCATCGCCGAGATCGAGGGTCACCCGTTCGGCCAGCTCTCCTTCAGTGGGGCCCGCTGGGCCCTCTCCGACGTACGGCTGCTCTCGCCGATCCTGCCCAGCAAGGTGGTCTGTGTGGGCCGCAACTACGCGGACCACGCCGCCGAACTCGGCAACGAGGTGCCCAAGGAGCCGTTGCTCTTCCTCAAGCCGTCCACCTCGGTGATCGGCCCCCGCGACGCCATCCGGCTGCCGATCTTCTCCAAGCAGGTCGAGCACGAGGCCGAGTTGGCCGTCGTGATCGGCGCACCGGGCGCCCGCCGGGCCGACCGGGCCGCCGCCGAACGCGCCATCTTCGGCTACACCTGCGCCAACGACGTGACCGCCCGGGACCTGCAACGCTCGGACGGGCAGTGGACCCGGGCCAAGGGCTTCGACTCGTTCTGCCCGATCGGCCCCTGGATCACCACCGGCCTGGACGTCTCCGACCTGGAGATCCGGTGTGAGGTGGGTCGCAACCCCGACGAGATGGAGGTACGTCAGCTCGGCCGGACGAAGGACATGGTCTTCGACGTTGTCGGCCTGGTGTCGTACATCTCGCACGTGATGACGCTGCTGCCCGGAGACGTGGTGCTCACCGGCACCCCGGCGGGGGTTAGCCCGCTCGTCGAGGGGGATACGGTCGCCGTGCGGATCGAGGGCATCGGCGAGCTCAGCAACCCGGTGGTCCCCGTCGCCTGATCGGTTCGATGCCCCTGTTTCCGCAGCTCACGGGCGGTTCGGGGGGATCGGATTTGGCCTGCTGGCACCGGGAGGGTAATGTTCACTCCCGGCGCCGCAAGGGGCCAATGGGGTATGGGGTAATTGGCAGCCCGACTGATTCTGGTTCAGTTAGTCTAGGTTCGAGTCCTGGTACCCCAGCGCAGCTGGGATTCGCGAGAATCCCGGGACGCTGGATTCTGACGGAGATCGGCTCCGTCCCTACGGGGGCGGAGAGCGGTCTCCGGTGGAGTGCAGCTCCTCCGCCCGACGAGGGTGGGGGAGCAAAAAGTTGTTCTGGCCCCGTCGTCTAGCGGCCCAGGACGCCGCCCTCTCAAGGCGGTAGCGCCGGTTCGAATCCGGTCGGGGCTACATCGTGCACAGCCCGTCTCACTGCGGTGAGGCGGGCTGTTTCGTGTCCGCCGCCTGCCGGTCGCGGCCTGGCGTGGCGTGGCGCGGTCTGGCTTGTTGCGGCCTGGCTTGTGGCGGCCTGGCTTGTGGCGGCCTGGCTTGATCGACTCGGCTTGCATGAGACCGTGGTGTCCTGAGGCGGTTGATAGGCCGAGTTCACGGAACCCGAGTCGATCTTGGCCACCCCACCCACGGCTGTTGCCCGTACCCGGTTCTCGCCTTCGCGCACGGTGCCGCTAGACTACAAGCCGCACCGCCCGCAAGGGTGGTGAACAGGAAAGTTCTGGCCCCGTCGTCTAGCGGCCCAGGACGCCGCCCTCTCAAGGCGGTAGCGCCGGTTCGAATCCGGTCGGGGCTACAACCAAAGGCTCACCTCGCCCCGCGAGGTGAGCCTTTCTCCATATCCCCACCCAGCCCCCGGGTCCGGCCCTCGCCCGGCCCGCCCCGTTGATCATGAAGCTATTGCCATCCGCGTCGGCGTGTCGGGACAACAACTTCATGATCAACGGGGAGCAGGCGGGCGGGCAGGCGGGCGGGCGGGCGGGCAGCTGGTGGGGGTGGTGGGGGTGGGGGTGGGGTTAGAGGCCGGAGAGGCGTTGGCCGGCTCTCACGACTGCCATGGCGTGGCGTTCGCCGGGGCGGCGGCCGAGGCGTTCGATGGGGCCGGAGATGCTGATCGAGGCGATCACGCGGCCGGTGCGGTCGCGGATCGGGGCGGAGACGCTCGCCACACCCGCCTCCCGCTCGGCGACGCTCTGTGCCCAGCCCCGGCGGCGCACCTCGGCCAGGGTGCGGCCGGTGAACTTGCTGCGGGGCAGCAGCGGCATCACCGCCTCCGGCGGCTCCCACGCGAGCAGGATCTGGGCCGCCGAGCCGGCGGTCATCGGCAGCACCGAGCCCACCGGGACGGTGTCCCGCAGGCCGCTGGCCCGCTCGGCGGCGGCCACGCAGATCCGCTCGTCGGCGCGGCGCAGATAGAGCTGGGCGCTCTCACCGGTGGCGTCGCGTAGCGCGGCGAGCAGGGGCTCGGCGGCGGTCAGCAGGACGTCCGGGGCGGCGTTGGCCAGTTCACCGAGCCGAGGCCCGGGGCGCCAACGGCCCTGTGTGTCCCGGACCAGCATCCGGTGGATCTCCAGGGCCTGCGCCAGCCGGTGCGCGGTGGCCCGGGGCAGCTTGGTGCGTTCAACGAGTTCGGCAAGGCTGGCGCCGTCGACACAGGCGGCCAGGATGACCACCGCCTTGTCGAGAACGCCGACACCGCTCATACTGTGTCCCACAAGCCGAAACTTACCTCCCAGAATTTAGGATGTCCAGATGGTGGGAGTCACTCCTGAGCCGAGGACCCTGGCCGAGAAGGTCTGGGACGCGCACGTCGTACGGTCCGCCGCTGGTGAGCCGGATCTGCTCTTCATCGACCTGCACCTGCTGCACGAGGTGACCAGCCCGCAGGCGTTCGACGGGCTCCGGCTCGCCGGGCGCCGGGTGCGTCGTACCGACCTGACCCTCGCGACCGAGGACCACAACACCCCGACCGGGTACGACGATCCGGCGTTCCGCCTCCGCCGCGGTGACCTGCTCACCATCGCGGACCCGACGTCGCGTACGCAGATCGAGACGCTGCGCCGCAACTGCGCCGAGTTCGGGGTACGGCTGCACCCGCTCGGAGACGACAACCAGGGCATCGTGCACGTCATCGGCCCGCAGCTGGGCGTCACCCAGCCGGGCATGACGATCGTCTGCGGCGACTCGCACACCGCCACCCACGGCGCGTTCGGCGCGCTCGCCTTCGGCATCGGCACCAGCGAGGTGGAGCACGTGCTGGCCACCCAGACGCTGCCGCAGAGCCGACCGAAGACGATGGCCGTGAACGTCACCGGCCAGCTCGCGCCGGGTGTCACCGCGAAGGACCTGGTGCTCGCGCTGATCGCCCAGGTGGGCACCGGCGGCGGCCGCGGGCACATCGTGGAGTACCGCGGCGAGGCGATCCGCAACCTCTCCATGGAGGGGCGGATGACGATCGCCAACATGTCCATCGAGTGGGGCGCCAAGGCCGGCATGATCGCGCCGGACGAGACGACCTTCGCGTACCTCAAGGGTCGGCCGAACGCGCCGCAGGGCGCCGACTGGGACGCGGCGCTGAACTGGTGGCGGACGCTGCCCACCGACGAGGGCGCCCGCTTCGACGCCGAGGTGACGCTGGACGCCAGCCGGATCACGCCGTTCGTCACCTGGGGCACCAACCCGGGGCAGGGCGCGCCGCTGAGTGCGCCGGTGCCCGACCCGGAGGAGTTCGTCACCGACGCGGAGCGCGCCGCCGCCCGCCGGGCCCTGGAGTACATGGATCTGCGCCCCGGCACGCCGCTGCGGGAGCTGCCCATCGACGTGGTCTTCGTGGGTTCCTGCACCAATGGCCGCCTGGAGGATCTGCGGGCCGCCGCCGACGTGCTGCGCGGTCACCGGGTCGCCGACGGGGTGCGGATGCTCGTGGTACCCGGCTCCGCCGCGGTGCGGGAGGCCGCCGAAGCCGAGGGGCTGGACAAGGTCTTCGCCGACGCGGGCGCCGAATGGCGGTTCGCCGGCTGCTCGATGTGCCTGGGCATGAACCCCGACACGCTCAAGCCGGGCGAGCGCTCCGCCTCCACCTCCAACCGCAACTTCGAGGGCCGGCAGGGCCGGGGCGGACGTACCCATCTGGTGTCCCCGCCGGTCGCCGCCGCCACCGCCGTGGTCGGCCGGCTGGCCGCCCCCGCCGACCTGTAGAAGGGACCGACGAGATGGACAAGTTCACCACCCACACCGGTACGGCCGTGCCACTGCGTCGGTCCAACGTGGACACCGATCAGATCATCCCGGCCGTGTACCTCAAGAGGGTGACCCGCACCGGTTTCGCCGACGGACTGTTCAACGCCTGGCGGGAAGATCCGTCATTCGTGCTCAACGATGAATCCTATTCCGGGGCGTCGATCCTCATCGCCGGACCGGAGTTCGGCACCGGATCATCGCGGGAGCACGCCGTCTGGGCACTGCGGGACTGGGGCTTCCGTGCTGTCGTGGCCCCGCGCTTCGGTGACATCTTCCGCGGTAACGCACTCAAGGAGGGCCTGCTGCCGGTCGAGTTGGAATTGAAAGCCGTCGAGGAGCTGTGGGATCTCGTCGAAGCCGAACCGACGACGCCGGTGACCGTCGACCTGACCGCCCGACAGCTCCGGGCAGGGGATGCGACCTGGTCGTTCCCGCTGGACGACTTCAGCCGCTGGCGCCTGTTGGAGGGCCTGGACGACATTGGACTCACCCTTCGACACGCCGCTGACATCGACTCCTACGAGGCGACCCGACAGTCGTTCCTGCCCTCGGTGGCATAGCCGTACGCCCACCCCCACATCGGATTTCGCCCCCACCGGTCCAACCGGTGGGGGCGAATCCGTTACGACACAAGGGCTTTTTTCCGCCGAATGTTTGTGTCCAGGCACTACAGGGCATACGGTGCGCGCAGAATGGCTCGCGTCGAGTCAGTTGCACAATCGGGAGGAAGTCGTGAACAAGGCCGAGCTCATCGAGGCGCTCGCCGTTCGCCTGGGGGACCGGAAGACGGCGACGGCCGCGCTCGACGCGGTCCTCACTGAGGTCCAGGCGGCGGTCACCAAGGGCGAGAAGGTGGCGATCACCGGATTCGGAGCATTCGAAAAGCGTGTGCGTGGCGCACGAACAGCGCGCAACCCGCGTACCGGCGAGGCGGTGAAGGTCAAGAAGACATCCGTCCCGACCTTCCGTCCCGGCGCCGGGTTCAAGGAGATGGTGGCCAGCGGCAAGGTGCCGAAGGCCACGGTGGCGGCGAAGAAGACCGCGACCACCACGGCCAAGGCGACCGGCACCAAGGCCGCCGCCACCAAGGCCACGGCCAAGACGGCCGGCACCAAGGCCACCGCCACCAAGACGGCGAGCAAGAAGACCGCCCCGGCCAAGGCGAGCAAGACCACCACCGCCACCAAGACGGCGGCCAGCAAGAAGACCGCCCCGGCCAAGGCGAGCAAGACCACCACGGCGACCAAGACGGTCGCCAGCAAGAAGACCGCCCCGGCGAAGAAGAGCGTCGCGGCCAAGTCCGCCACGGCGAAGAAGACCACCGCGGCGGCGACGAGCAAGAGCACGGCGGCGAAGAAGGCGCCTGCGAAGAAGGCTCCGGCCAAGAAGGCGGCCAGCAAGCGCTGACCGACGGCCAGCGCAAGGGGCGTCCACCCGCGTGGTGGGCGCCCCTTGCGCTGGCCGGGACCGTTGACCGGGTCGGGTCGTACGCGCAGAATCGCCGTGCCGGTTCCCCCTTCGTGCCGGTCCGTCGACGGGAAGTGGGGCGCCGGTGCGCTACCGCCAGCTCACCACCGGATCGCTCGCGCTGGGCGTCATCCTGCTCATCGACGTGCTGCGGGTCTGGCTACCCGGCATCATCACCATCTTCGGGCAGGCCGCGTCCACTCCTGCCGAGCTGATGGGCGCGTTCGCGCTCGGCTGGTTCGTCCTGGCGCTGGCCGCGCCGGCCCTGGTCCGCCGGGTCGGTGCCCGCCCGGTGACCGTCGTCTCGGCCGTCGCGCTGGCCGTGGCCCGTCTCGCACTCACCGCGACTCCCGGCGGTCGTCCCCAGCTCTGGTTGGCCACCGCGGGTCTGCTGGCCGGGCTGGTGTGGCTGGTCGGCGTCGCCGCCGGCACCGACCGCCCGGTGCCCGGGTTGGCGCTCGGGTTGGCGGTCAACGCCGTCGGTCACGCGCTACTGGACACCTACGATCTCGTCTGGCGTGGCGGCTGGGTGGCGTGGCTGCTCAGCAGCGTCGCGGTGGCGCTGTTCCTGCTCGACGCGGCCCTGCCCGCCGCGCCGCCCGGCCGCGCCGGCGCCCGATCGTGGCTGCTGTTCGGGCCGACGCTGCTGCTGTCCGGCATGGTGGCCCTCGCTCCGGCGCTGGCGCAGGCCGGGATGTCGTACCTGGAAGCGGGTGGGTCTGTCGCCCGCTCACCGCTCTTCGGTCTGGCGCCGGTGCCGGTGGCGGTCGGCGGATTCCTGCTGGCCGCGCTGACGGGCCCGAACCGTCGGTGGGCCCGACCGCTCGGGCCGGCGGCCCTGCTGGCGGGCGCGGTGCTCTTCGCCCTCGACAGTGGCGACCTGCTGGTCGTGGCCATGCTGCTCAGCGCCGTCGGCCTCGGCGCGTGCCTCGCCGTCACCGACGGCGTCGCCGGGCCCGAGACCGCCGCCACCGACGGACCCGACCGGGACCCTGCTGCCCAGGAGGCCGACGACGGCCGGCGGGCGGCGGCCCGCCGGGGTTACGCCGTGGCCGGCGGCATGCTCGTCTTCGTGCTCGGCTCGGTCGGTTACTACTCCGCCTACGACCTCGGCTACCCCAACGCCGCCGTACCGGTGGTGGTGGCCGGGGTGGTCGCCGCCGTGGCCCTGGCGGCCCGTCCCACCCACCTCCGGCTCCCCGGACCGTTGGCACCACTGCCGACCACGGCCGTGGTGACCGTGCTGGCCCTGCTGGCGCCGCTCGTCAACGAGGAACTCCCGGTGGCCAGCAACCGGGAGGGTCCGCCGGAGCGGTTGCGGGTGGTGGCGTACAACGTCCGGATGGGCTTCGGCCTGGACGGCCGGTTCGACCTGACCGCGCTGACCGCCGCGATCCACGGGCAGCGGCCCGACGTGGTGCTTTTGAGCGAGGTGGACCGGGGCTGGCTGCTCAACGGCGGCCACGACACCTTGGACCTGCTGTCCGACCGGCTCGGTATGCCGTACGTCTTCGGGCCGGCCGCCGACCCCGTGTGGGGTGACGCGGTGCTCAGCCGCTGGCCGGTCACCGAGCCGAAGTCCCTGCCGTTGCCGGCAGTCGGGGCGCCCACCGGCGCGCAGGCCCTCGCCGTGACACTCGACCTCGGCGACGGCGTACGTGCCGCAGTGGTGAGCACCCACCTGCAACCACCGCCCGGGCGCGGGCCGGTGGTCCAGGCCCGCGCGGTCGCCGACTTCGCCACGGGGTACGCGGCGGGACGGCCACTCGTCGTGGCAGGCGACCTGAACACCGAACCGGATGACGAGGCGTTCGGGCAGTTCACGGCGGCGGGCCTGGTGGACGCGTTGGCGGGTTCCCGACCACTGGCGACGAGCCCCGCCGACGACCCCCGGGAGCAGATCGACCACGTCTTCGTCTCACCCGGACTGACGGCGACGGACCCGGTCGCGCCGCGCGGCGAGGCCAGCGATCACCTGCCGGTGGCGGTGACCGTCGCGCTGCCGCCGCGCTGACGCACCCGGCGTCAGCGGAGCCTGATCTCGGTGACCCTGCGCCGCCCAACGCCCCGGCGTGGCGGTCGGCGCGTCACAGGCGGTCGGTGGCGAGCAGTCTGTCCCCGCCGAAGGCGAGCAGCCAGCCGCCGCCCTTCGGGGTGGTGAAATCCTCGTCGGCGCGGCCGGTCAGCCGCTCCAACGCGCCGGGCAGCACCTTGCCCTGGCTGCACACCGCCACCTGCCCGCCGGCGCAGCCCAGCTCCAGCAGCTGGGCGGCGGTGGCCAGCACCCGCTCGTCGCGCTGCTGGCCCGGCTGCGGCTCGTCCAGGTCGCCGCAGACCTCGATGGGCAGGTCGAGCAGCGCGGCGGCAGGGTCGAGCGTCTGCACGCACCGGCGCGCCGAGGCCGACAGCAGCCGGGCCGGCCGGACCACGGCGATCAGCGGGGCCAGCGCGTACGCCTGGGCCCACCCCTCGTCGTCGAGCGGACGAGCGGTGTCCGGCCCGGTCCAGGTGGCCCGTTTGCCGGCGTGCCCGTGCCGCACCAGCGCGACAGTCGCGGTCACCGGTGGCACGGTGGCGAACGCGGCCAGCACCTCGGCGTCGTGCGGGTAGCTGACGAGCCGGATCGCGTCGTCGACGGTCAGCCACCGGATGTCGTCGACCTCGGTGCCCGGCTGGAAACCCCCCTCGGCGACGGCGAGCATCGACCAGTAGTCGACCAGCTTGGCCTGGCCCTCGCTGCGGTAGCGCACCGACGGCAGCCGCACCTGCGGTACGCCGCGCACGTCGGCCTCCTCGGCCACCTCGCGGACCGCCGCGACGAGCGGGTGCTCGCCCGGTTCCAACTTGCCCTTGGGCAGCGTCCAGTCCCCGTAGCGCGGGCGGTGCACGACGCAGACCCGTACGCCGTCGTCGGTCGGCCGCCAGCAGACCCCGCCGGCGGCCCGGATGCCCGTCACGGCAGCCATCTGGTCCGCCGTCGCCGGGTTGCCCGATGCCACGCGTCCGGGAACCGGGCCCGCATCCGGTGGACCGTGTCGCGTTCCCGCTCGGCCAGCCGCCCGGCGGTGACCGCCACCTCGTGGTCGTCCGGCCGCTCGGCGGCGAGGGCGAGCCAGGTCTCGGCGGCCACCGCGGCGTCCTGGTGCTCACCGAGCACGTCCTGCACCCGGGCCAGCGCGCGGGCCAGCCGGCGGGCGTCCCTGCCGACCGCGGGGAGCACGGCGGTGACCGCGTACCGGGCCTGCTTGCCCTCCTTGCGGACGGCGTGCCAGCGGTCGTCGGGCGCGAGGGGGTCGAGACCGTCGACGCCGTCCGGGCCGGTGAGCTGCCGCCACGGGCGGGCCACCAGCTTCGGTAGCGTCCGGGCCGCCGGGGTGGCCGCCCGCCGGGTGAGCCGGGGCGCGCGGGCGGCCAGCACCAGCGCGTCCACCAGGGCCAGGTAACGCGGCGAGCGCAGCGCCTCGTCGATGGCGGCGAGCGCCCGTCGCTGCCGCCGCGCGAGAGCGTCGTCGAGCCGGCCGACCGCGTCCATGTCGAGCGGGCTGAGCGGGTCCGCGGTCGCGGTGCGTCGGAGCCGGTCGCGCAGCACCTCGGCGTCGCGCGCCTCCCCGAGCACCCCGGCCAGCCAGCGCAGCTCGTCGCGCAGGGGACGGGCCCAACTCCGTCGTACCAGCGGCCGGAAGGTCCGCAGGTCGCTCCGCAGCCGTCGGCAGGCCACCCGCATCTGGTGTACGGCGCTGTCGCCGCCCTCGGTCGAGCCGCGCAGCCGGACGAGCGGGTCGTGCGTCAGCAGACGGCGTACCTCCTTGCGAACCGCCTCGGTGACCACCGCGCCGGCGCTCGGGTCGTCGGCCAGCCCGCCCGGTGGGACCAGGTCGGGTTCGGCCCGCGCGGCCGCCCCCAACGCCCGTACGTGCTTCGGGGTGAACGCGCCGGCCCGCGCCCCGGCGTCGTGCAGCACCTCGCCGACGCGGCCCAGCAGGTCGCGGTCGCCGGCCTTCAGCTCGGCCTCGACCTCGCGGAACGCGCCCGTGGTGGCACCGGCGTCGTCCAGGACGCGCACCCGGTCGTCCACCACCTCGGCGAGCACCGTGCCGTCCCCGGCGCACACCTCGTGGGCGTGCCGGACGGTACGCACCACCGCGACCGGCGCCAGCGGCGCACCCCGGTGCAGCGCGGTGACCAGCTCGACCAGCTCCGGCGGCGGCTGCCCGGCCGGTCCGGGGCGGGAGATCTCGTGCCGGACGCCGGGGGTGCCGGTGGGCAGCTTCACCGTCCACGGCAGCTCGTCACCGTCGCGGTGGCGCAGGGACGCCCCGGACCGGGCCAGCCGCAGGTCGACAGTGTCGAGATAGCGGGCGACGAGCGTCACGGGCGGCAGCGCCCGGACCCGTCCACCGGTCGGTGCGCTGGCGGACAGGTCGGGCAGCACGAAGGTGTCGTCCACCTCGTACTTCTGCTCCTCCTCCAGCATCAGCTCAGCCTATGCGGTGATCGCTCAGCCGGCCGTGCCACCGACGCGGCGCAGCAGCAGTTCCTGCAGATGCACGCGGGCCGCCTCGTCGCCGCCGGTACGCCGGGTCCAGGTGCCGTCGCCGGCCAGCTCGAACGCGTCGATGTCCGGGCTCATCGCGGCGGTCAGCACGTGGTCCAGCTCGGCCCGGGCGATCGGATCGCTCACCTGCACCAACGCCTCCACCCGCCGGTCCAGGTTGCGGTGCATCAGGTCCGCCGAGCCCATCCAGAACTCCGCCTCGCCGTTGTTGCCGAACCGGAAGATGCGGGAGTGCTCCAGGAAGCGGCCCAGGATCGAGCGGACCCGGATGTTCTCCGACAGGCCCGGCACCCCCGGACGCAGTGTGCACATTCCCCGGATCAGCAGGTCGACGTGGACGCCGGCCTGGGAGGCCCGGTAGAGCGCGTCGGTCACGCCCTCGTCGACCAGCGAATTGACCTTGAACTGGACCAGGCCGGGCATGCCGAGCCGGACGTGCGCGATCTCCCGCTCGATCCGTTCGATGAGCCCGCTGCGGATGCCCTGCGGGGCCACCAGCAGCCGTCGGTAGGCTGTCTGCCGGCTGTAGCCGGTCAGCACGTTGAACAGGTCGGTGAGGTCCGCTCCGATCTCCGGGTCGGCGGTGAGCATGCCGAAGTCCTCGTACAGCCGGGCGGTCTTCGGGTGGTAGTTGCCGGTGCCGATGTGGCAGTACCGGCGGATCTGGTTGCCCTCCTGCCGGACCACCAACGCGGTCTTGCAGTGCGTCTTGAGCCCCACCAGCCCGTACACGACGTGACAGCCGGCGCGTTCCAGGGTGCGGGCCCAGCCGATGTTCGCCACCTCGTCGAAGCGGGCCTTCACCTCCACCAGCACCACCACCTGCTTGCCGGCGGCGGCCGCGTCGACAAGCGCGTCGACGATCGGCGAGTCGCCGCTGGTCCGGTAGAGGGTCTGCTTGATGGCGAGGACGTTCGGGTCGGCCGCGGCCTGCTCGATGAAGCGCTGCACACTCGTCGCGAACGAGTGGTAGGGGTGGTGCACCAGGATGTCCCCGTCCCGCAGCGTGGCGAAGACACTGCGCGGCACCTCACCCTCGGCGAGCCGGGGGTGCGTGGCCGGTACGAACGGCGGGTCCTTCAGGTCCGGGCGGTCGGCCTCGCCGTACACCTGCCAGAGCGCGGAGAGGTCGAGCAGACCGGGTACGCGCAGCACGTCCTGGTCGTCCATGTCCAGCTCGCGGACGAGCAGTTCCAGCATGTGGTCGGAGATCGACGCGGCGACCTCCAACCGGACCGGTGGGCCGAACCGGCGCCGGGCCAGCTCCCGCTCCAGGGCCTGGAGCAGGTCCTCGTCGCGGTCCTCGTCGACCTCCACCTCGGCGTTGCGGGTCACCCGGAACAGGTGGCACTCGACCACCTGCATTCCGCTGAACAGCTGACCGAGATGTACCGAGATCAGGTCCTCGACGGGCAGCATCCGTACGCCCGGCTGGTCCCGGTCGACGCGGACGAAGCGGGGGACGTTGTTGGGCACCTTCACCCGTGCGAACAGCTCGGAACCGCCGTCCGGGTCCCGGACGGCCACCGCCAGGTTCAGCGAACGTCCCGAGATGTACGGGAACGGGTGTGCCGGGTCCACCGCGAGCGGGGTGAGCACCGGGAAGATGTGCTCCCGGAAGTAGGTGCGCAGCCGCTCCCGCTCACCGTCGCCCAGCTCACCCCAGCGCAGGATTCGGATGCCCTCGTCGGCCAGCTTGGGCAGCACGTCGTCGACGAAACAGGCGGCGTGTCGGGCGCCCAGCGCGGCGGTCCGCTCGGCGATCAGATCGAGCTGCGCCCGCAGGGGGAGGCGGTCGCCTCCGCGTACCGGCAGGCCGGCGGAGAGCCGCCGCTTCAGGCCGGCGATCCGCACCATGTAGAACTCGTCCAGGTTGCTGGCGAAGATCGCCAGGAACTTGGCCCGCTCCAGCAGGGGAGTGCGCTGGTCCTCGGCGAGGGCGAGCACCCGGGCGTTGAAGTCGAGCCAGGACAGCTCCCGGTTGAGGAAGCGGTCCTCCGGCAGCGGAGGCGGGGCCGGCGACTCGTCGTCGTCGGCCGCTGATGGCGCGGTCGGCTGCAGGCCGCCGGCCGCCGGGCCGTCCGTCTCGGGGGTCGCCACGGCGGGGTCGAGGACCTCGTCCAACCCGGAGGAGGCTCCGCCGGGGTCGTCGGCCAGCGTGTCGGCGCGGGCGGCGCCGGCCCGTTCGGCCCGGGAGGGACGGAAACGGCCGTCGGTGCCGCGGATGCGGGTGCCGTTGCGTGGGTCGGTGGCGGGTGGGGTGACCGGATGCTCGCGAGGGGTGCTCACCCGCTCATAATCACCCGATTCGAGTTAACGCAAAATGAACTTGGCCCTGCCAGCTCAGTTCATCGTCGGCAATGTCACCCGGACGACCTCGCCGTCGGGATCGGTGTCGATGCGCACCCGCTGACCGAGCCGGAGCAGCCGCAGGCCGGAGGCATCGAACGCCCGCCGGGGAAAACGCAGCTCGGTGCCGTCGTCGAGCAGCAGTACACCGCTGCGTGTCGCCGCGTCATAGCTGGCCACCGTGCCCTGCATGCTGGCACCGTACACCGGTGGGGTCCGGCCCTGGGGCGCCGTTCCGGCGGCCGGCTCCTCGGGCGGTGGCCGTCAGCCCGTGACGGGCGCCGGTCGGGCGGCGGCGAGCAGCGCGGCGGTGCGTGGTCCCACCCACAGTCGGGCGGCGGCGGCCAGGTCCTCGGCGGTGTCCACGTCGCGTCGCAGGCTCGGCCAGTCGCCGGTCAGCGGCAGCGCCCCGCTCGCCTCGTGCGCCACCGCCGAGCCGACCCCGAACCGTGGGTCGAGGTCGACGCCCGGCGGCGCGGCGAGCAGCACCGTTCCCGTGCCGGGCGCGTCCGCGACGAAGCGACGTACCCCCTCGGGGCCGCGCTGCGTCGCGAGCAGCGCGGCGGCCAGCTCGTCCGGGCGCAGCGCCGGCAGGTCGGCGGTGAGCCCGGCCACCCACCGCGCCGGGGTTTGTGCCGCGCCGTGCCGGAACGCGCCGTTCAGGCCGGCCTCCGGCACGTCGGCCAGCGTCCGCGCCCCGGCGGCCCGCGTCGCCCGCGCCACCCGAGGGTCGTCCGTCACCACCAGAACCTCGGCGACCGCCGGGCAGGCCAGCACCGCACGGAGGGTGTCGGCCGCCAGCGCCAGGGCCAGCTCCTCATGCGGTACGCCGGGCAGCCCGCCCCGCAGCCGACTCTTGGCCTCGGTCAGACGCTTCACCGGCACGACGACGGTCCACCTCGGCTGACTCACGTCCGCAATCCTGCCAGCCGGGCGGCGGGACCCTCGCTGGCCGTACCGGGGGCGAGCAGGCATGATTTCCGCTGCGGGTGTTGCGGGTGGGGCCCCGCGGCGGGGTCGGGGCGCGACGAGGAGGCAACAGTGGCACGGCGAAGGCTGGGGTTCTGGCAACGGTTCGCCGTGGGGCTGGTCAAGCCGGTGATGACCATCTGGACCCGGCGGACCTGGCGCGGCCAGGAGCACCTTGGCGGGGACGGCGGCATCATCATCGTCCCGAACCACATCTCACACGCCGACCCGCTCGTCTCCGCCCACTTCGTCTACGACTCCGGCCGGTGGCCGCAGTTTCTGGGCAAGGCCAGCGTGTTCCGGGTGCCGGTGGTCGGCTGGATCCTGCACCGGTGCCTCCAGATCCCGGTCGAGCGGGGCAGCGTGGAGGCGGTCCGGTCGCTGGACGCGCTGATCGCCGCCCTCGACGCGGGCGGCGCGGTCGTGATCTACCCGGAGGGCACCACCACCCGGCAGCCGGAGCTGTGGCCGATGAAGGCGAAGACCGGTGCCGCCCGGCTGGCGTTGGCCACCGGCGCGCCCGTGGTGCCGGTGGTGATGTGGGGCCCCGAGCGGATCTTCGACCCGCGTACCAGTCGGCTCAACCCGCGCCCCCGGATTCCGGTCACCGTGGTGGCCGGCGAACCGGTCGACCTGAGCCGCTGGGCGGACGCGCCGCCGACGCGGGAGACCCTCGAAGAGATGACGGACGCCATCATGCTGCGGTTGCGGGACATGCTCGCGGAGATCCGTGGCGGCACCCCGCCGCCGCTCTGGGAACGACCGGTCCGCCCGTCCGTCGAGCGGCCTCAGGGCGAAGCGGCATGAGCGGCCACGTCGCCGTCCTGGGCGCCGGCTCCTGGGGCACCGCCTTCGCCAAGATCCTCGCCGACGCTGGGCGGGACGTGACCGTCTGGGCCCGCCGAGCCCCGGTCGCCGAGAGCATCCGCGCCGAGCGGCGCAACCCGGAGTACCTGCCGGACCTGCTGCTGCCGGCCCGGGTCACCGCCACCACCGACGCCGCCGAGGCGATCAGCGGCGCCGAGGTGGTGGTGCTGTCCGTGCCGTCGCAGACCCTGCGCGGCAACCTCGCCGAGTGGGCCGTCCACCTGCACCCGGACTCGACCCTGGTGTCGCTGATGAAGGGCATCGAACTCGGCACCACCAAGCGGATGAGCGAGGTCATCGTGGAGACCGCCGGGGTTGCCGCGGACCGGGTCGTGGTGGTCTCCGGCCCGAACCTGGCCCCGGAGATCGCCGCCGAGCAGCCGGCCGCAACGGTCGTGGCCGGGACGAACGCCGACCGGACCGTGCTCGTGCAGTCGTCGATCCGGACGCCGTACCTGCGCCCGTACACCAACGACGACGTGATCGGCTGCGAGCTGGGCGGCGCGGTCAAGAACGTGATCGCGCTGTCCTACGGCATCGCCACGGCGATGGGTTTCGGCGACAACACCCGGGCCATGTTGATGACCCGGGGGCTGGCCGAGACGGCACGCCTGGGGGTGGCCCTCGGCGCGGACCCGATCACCTTCGCCGGCCTGGCGGGCATGGGGGACCTCGTCGCCTCCTGCTCGTCCCCGCTGGCCCGGAACCGGACCTTCGGCGAGCACCTGGGCCGGGGCGAGACGCTGGAACAGGCCCAGGCCGCCACGCGACAGACCGCCGAGGGCGTCAAGAGCTGCCTCGCGATCCGTGACCTGGCCCGCGCCCACGGGGTGGAGATGCCGATCACCGAGCACGTCGAACGGATCTGCCACGAGGGGATGGACCCGCGCCTCGCCGTTCGGGCGCTGATGAGCCGCACCGCCAAGCCCGAGTCGTACGAGTGAGGATTCGATGAGCGAACTGGGAGACGGCACCCGTTGCGTCCGCGCCGGTCTGCCCGAGCCGGCGCCGGGTGATCCGTTCCTGCCGGGGCCGGTCTTCGCCGCGCCGTACCACCTCGACCCGTGGCAGGGTCAGGGCACGTCGCCGAACGGCTACGGTCGCCCCGACAACCCGACCCGGCGGCTGCTGGAGGCCGCGGTGGGCGAGTTGGAGGGCGGGGACTGCCGCGTCTTCGCCAGTGGCCAGGCGGCCATCACCGGGGCGCTGTTCACCCTGCTGCGGCCGGGGGACACCGTGGTTCTGCCCTCCGACGGGTACTTCCCCGTGCGGGCGTTCGCCACGGCCGTGTTGGAGACGATCGGCGTACGGGTGCTCTTCGTGCCGACCGTGGGGCCGTACCCGTCCTTCGAGGGCGTCCGGCTGGTCCTGGTGGAGACTCCGGCCAACCCCGGCCTGGACGTGGTCGACGTGGCCGCCCTGGCGGAGCGGGCGCACGCCGCCGGTGCCCTGCTCGCGGTCGACAACACCACGGCCACCCCGCTCGGGCAGCGTCCGCTGGACCTCGGCGCCGACCTGGTGGTGGCCTCCGGCACCAAGGCGCTCACCGGCCACTCCGACCTGCTGCTCGGCTACCTGGCCAGCCGGTCGGCCGAGGTGCTGGAGGCGGCGACGCTGTGGCGTACGAGCACCGGCTCGGTTCCCGGCGCGTTCGACGCCTGGCTGGCCCACCGGTCGCTGGCGACACTCGACCTGCGGCTGGCCCGGCAGACCGCGAACGCGGCCGCCGTCGCCGACCTGTTGGCGGCCCGTTCGGACGTCACGGGACTGCGCTGGCCGGGGCTGCCGGGCGACCCCGCGTACGCGGTGGCCTCGACGCAGATGCGCCGGATGCCGGGGGTGCTGTCGTTCGACCTGGGTGACGCCGATCGGGTGGCGCGCTTCATCGACGCCGCCCGGCTGGTTGCGGCCGCCACCTCTTTCGGTGGCCTGCACACCACGGCGGACCGGCGGGCGCAGTGGGGGGACGACACCGCTCCCGGCTTCGTCCGGCTGTCCTGCGGCGCGGAGGACCCGGCCGACCTGGTCGCCGACATCGCCGCCGCGCTGGACGCCAGCGGAGGGGCCTGAGTGGGGTCACCGTCGGTGGACCGTTCCGCCCTGGTGGGCCGGCTGCGCGGCGCGGGCTGCGTGTACGCCGAGGACGAGGCAGAACTTCTGATCACCGCCACCGATGATCCACTGCGGCTGGCCGAGCTGACCGACCGACGGGTGGCCGGTGAGCCGCTGGAGTACCTGCTCGGCTGGGCCGAGTTCTGTGGCCTGCGGATCGCCGTCGACGCGGGCGTCTTCGTGCCACGTGGCCGGACGGCGCTGCTGGTCGAGCTGGCGGCCGAGCTGACCGGCCCCGCCCCGGCCGTGGTCGACCTCTGCTGCGGCTCCGGTGCCACCACCGTCGCGTTGGCGCGCCGGCTCGCGCCCCGCTGGCTGGCCGCCGCCGACATCGACCCGGCGGCGGTGGCGTGCGCCCGCCGCAACCTCGCCGGGCTGGCCGCCGAGGTGTACGAGGGTGACCTGTTCGCCCCGCTGCCGGGACACTGGCGGGGGCGACTCGATCTGGTGGTCGCCAACGCCCCGTACGTGCCGACCGACGCGGTGGCCCTGATGCCGTCGGAGGCGCGGCTGCACGAGGCCACGGTGGCGCTCGACGGCGGGCCGGACGGGCTCGCCGTGCTACGCCGCGTGGGCGTCGAGGCGGCAGCCTGGCTGGCTCCGGGCGGGCACCTGATCGTCGAGGCCGGCGAGACGCAGGTGGTCGACCTCTGCCGGTCGTTCGAGGCCGCAGGACTGATCCCGACGGTGCGGGCGGACGAGAACCTCGACGCCACTGCGGTGACAGCTCGCCGCCCGGGTTGAGCTGCCCCCGCTCCGTCGGTGTCGTGGTGGTGCGCGGGATCAGGTCGTCCAGGCGCGCGGTCATGGCGGCGGCGCTGGGTACGCACCTGCTGTTCGCGCCCTTTGCTCTGCTTCAACGGAGGAAACACCGCGCTGTCCGATTACCGGACGTCAGGTGTTTCCCGGGTTGAAGCAGAGCAAAGGGCGACCCGAGCACCCGTGCTCCTCCCCGCCCGGTGGCGCGGTGCGCGGCGGGCGGTGCGGGGCGGCGTGGGGCGGCGTGGGGCGGCGTGGCGGGGGAGCGGGGTTGGCACTAGCCTCGGCTCACACTCATGAGGGCAGGAGGCGGTTGCGGTGGGCAGCGCAGGGGTGCCGGTGGTCGTCGGCCTGGACAACGGTGGCACCAGCAACAACGCCACCGTGCTGACCGTGGACGGCCGATTCCTGGTGGACGGCCTGCTGGAGATCCCCAGCGAGGTGCAGGCCGGCCCGGAGGCGGCGATCGAGGCCCTGGCGCGGGCGTTGGACGGGGCGCTGGCGCAGACCGGTGTCCCGCGTGAGCTGGTCCGTGCGGTCGGGCTGGACACCCCCGGTCCCGCCAGCGCCACCGGCGTCATCTCGTCGCGTGGCTCGACCAACTTCTCCCAGCCGGCCTGGCGAGGCTTCGACGTGCGGGGCGCGTTGGAGCGGCGGCTCGGCCTGCCGGTTACCTACCACAACGACGGCAACGCGGCCGCGCTCTACGCCCACCACGTGTACTTCGGCGACGAGGCGATGACCCGTTCGTCGGTCTCGGCGATCGTCGGCACGGGCCTCGGCGGCGGGGTGGTCGAGGGCGGCAAGGTGATCGCCGGGGCCTCCGGCATGGCCGGGGAACTGGGTCACGTGCACATCCCGCTGGGTGGCCTGATCGGCCCGGGGCAGCCGGAGCCGACCTGTGCCTGTGGCTTCAGCGGCGACGTCGAGAGCGTCGCGTCGCTGACCGGCATCGAGCGCAACCTGCTGCCGTACTGGCTGACCCGTCATCCCGACCATCCCCTCGCGGCCGAGCCGCTGGCACGGGCGGCGAAGCTCGTGCGGGGCTACGGCGAGCGGGGTGACGCGCTGGCCCGGGACCTCTTCACCCAGCAGGCGATGGCGCTGGGTCGCCTGTTCACCCTGGCGGCCAACTTCACCGACCCGCACGCGTACTTCGTCGGTGGTGGGGTGGTGGAAGCCGCGCCGGCGTTCCGGGACTGGTTCCTGGCGACGGTCCGCGAGCACACCGTGCTCCGCGCCGAGCAGGCCGCCGTCGCCACCTTCGCCCTCGTGCCGGACCGCGACATGGCCGGCGCCCGTGGGGTGGCGATCGCCGCCCTGGAGGCGGTACGCGCCGCGCCGGAGCCCCGCCCGCTGATCGCCTGACCGTCGCGCGAACACCGACGACCGCTCTGACCCGCCCGCGCCCCGCGTCCCGGGCTGTGTCAGCCCGGTCGGCGGGGCGCGGGTGTCGTGCGGGAGCGCGGCGGTCAGCGGTGCGGTGGAGCCTGGGCGAAGGCGGCCCAGGCCGCCGGGGGGAACAGCAGGGCCGGGCCGGCCGGGTCCTTGGAGTCGCGGACGGCGACCAGTCGGGGGATCGTGGCCACCTCCACGCAGGCACCCTCGTCGCCGCTGCGGCTGCTCTTGCGCCACGCCGCCGCGGCCAACGCCGCTGTGATAGTCGGTGTCATCGGTCCTACCGTCCCTTCAGGACTGACAGGAGCATCGCCCGGCTGTCCGCCGGACTGAGCGCCACGCTGCGCAGATGCTCCATGATCTTGGTGCAGGTACGCGTCTCGCCCGCCCGGTCGAGGATCATCTGACCGGCGACGGTCTCCACCGACGCGATGATCGGGTCCTCCGGATCGGCGAACTCCAGGATGTGCAGCGAGCCACGGGTGCCCCGGTGGTAGCCGGCGGAGAGCGGAATCACCTGGACGGTGATGTTCGGCAGCTCGGCCATCTTGACGAGGTGCCGCAGTTGGCCCTCCATCACCGACTCGTCGCCGACCGGGCGTAGCAGCGCGCCCTCGTCGATGATCGCGTCGAGGATGGGTGGGGTGTCGGCGGTGAGCCGCTGTTGGCGGTCGAGCCGGACCTTCACCCGCTGCTCCACCAGCTCGTCGCCGAGGGTGTGCGGGCCGCCGCGCATCACTCCGCGGATGTAGTCGGCCGTCTGCAACAGACCGGGCACCACCGACGGCTCGAAGTTGGAGATGGCGGTGGCCTCGGCCTCCAGCGCGATGAAGTCGATGGTGCGCGGGTCGAGCAGGTACGAGTACGACACCCACCAGCCCGGCTTGCGCGCGTCCTTGGCGAGTTGCACCGCTGCGGCCACCTCCTCGGCGTTCGCCCCGTACGAGGTGAGCAGGGCGCGCACGGTGGCCGGGCTGACCAGCGTCTGGGCGTTCTCGTAGCGGGAGAGGGTGCTGCGGGTGCTGTTGATCTCGTCCGCGGCGGTCTCCAGCGTCAGCCCGGCGGCTTCCCGGAACTGGCGTAGGGCGATGCCGAGTCGACGGGCGCGGGCGGTCTTCGGGGCCATGCATCGATGGTCGCACACATTTACGGGAACGGGTACATGAGAGATGGCCGATGAGAGTTGCATTCATGGCTGTAGACGTGTCAATCTGTTATCGCGTCCTCACCGCCGGTTGTCGTGGCGACGGTGGTGGTGAGCGACCGGAGGGGATAGGGCGCGCGGCGATCGGGTTTCTCCCCCGTACCCGATCGCCGCGTGCCGCCCGCGCCAGCCCGCCGGAAGGAGACGACGTGCCTACCGCTTCGAAGTCTCCGCCCCCGCGCCCGGGGGGTCGGCGATGACCCGCTTCCTGGTCGTCCTGACCGACGTGCGGCCCGTCGAGGGCATCGACCGCAACGAGCGGGTCGCCCCCGAGCGCCGCCGCCAGGTCGTCGGCGCGAGCAGCAGGGAGGCCGCCGACCGGATCGCCGGGGCCTTCATGGCGCTGGGCATGGTCCGGGCCGGCCGGCAGCGGGTCAAGGTGATCGCGGTCGGTCGCCGGCACTCACGGGACTGATTCCGACCCTCATCAATCGTCACGCACCGTATATGCTCTGTTGACCGAATGCCGTGTCGGTTCGTGGCTCGCCGGGTATCGCCGCGTCTGATCGCCACGCACAGTAAGGTCAACCGGGTGAGCGCCACCGGCGAGCACGACCAGCCGCAGTCGCGTACGAAGAGGTGACCGGAGTGACCACCCCAGGCAAGACCCGCGTGGCGATCGTCTTCGGCGGCCGCAGCCCGGAACACGGCATCTCCTGCGTCAGCGCCGGCAGCGTGTTCGGCGCCCTCGACCCCGACGAGTACGAGGTGGTGCCGGTGGGCATCACCCGCGCCGGCCAGTGGGTGCTGACCAGCGGTGATCCTGCCCAGCTCGCCATCAACGCCCGCCAGCTCCCGGAGATCACCGCCGACTCCGGCGCGGACATCGTGCTACGCGCCGACCCCACCGGGAACGGGCTCATGGTGCTCGACCCGACCGAGGGTCCGCGGGCGCTGGCCGACGTGGACGTGGTCTTCCCGGTGCTGCACGGCACGTACGGCGAGGACGGCACCATCCAGGGCATGCTGGAGATGGCCGGCATCCCCTACGTGGGCGCGAACGTGTTCGCCTCCGCCGCGGCGATGGACAAGGAGTTCACCAAGAAGCTCTGCGCGATCGAGGGCATCCCGGTCGGCTCGTACGCGGTGCTGCGCAACGGCATGACGCTCAGCGAGCAGGACAAGAAGCGGCTCGGCCTGCCGGTCTTCGTGAAGCCGTCCCGCGCCGGCTCCTCGTTCGGCATCACCCGGGTGACCGACTGGGCCCAGCTGGACGAGGCGGTCGCCACCGCCCGGCAGTTCGACCCCAAGGTCATCATCGAGGCCGCGATCATCGGTCGCGAGGTCGAGTGCGGTGTGCTGGAGGGTGAGGCGGGCGGCACCCCCGAGGCGTCCGTGCTGGCCGAGGTGCGCGTCGTCGCCGACCACGACTTCTACGACTTCGAGGCCAAGTACCTCGACGACTCCTGCGAGTACGACATCCCGGCCGGCCTGCCGGACAAGGTGACCCGCCAGGTGCAGGAGTACGCCGTCCGCGCGTTCACCGCGCTGGACTGCGCCGGTCTGGCCCGGGCCGACTTCTTCGTCACTCCCGAGCTGGACATCTACCTCAACGAGGTCAACACGATGCCCGGGTTCACCCCGACGTCGATGTTCCCCCGGATGTGGGCGGCCTCCGGCCTGGAGTATCCCAAGCTGGTCAACCGGTTGATCCGTACCGCCCAGCGGCGCGGCGTCGGCCTGCACTGAGCCGCCGCCCTCGACGCGTGACCCGTGTGGCGGGTCACGCGTCGTCGCGTCAGCCCTTGCAGCCGGCGGGGACGGCACCGCCCGAGGGCACCGAGGCCACGATGGCGCTGGAGATCGGGGCGGCCCACTGCAGCGGCTGCGTGTAGGAGCGCGGGATGCGGACGGTCACCGGAGTCTCCCGGTCGACGGTGGTGAGCACTGTCACGTCCGTCTCCTCGACGGGGTGCCAGCAGACCCGGTTGACCATCCAGACCTCGTCGGTGGCCGGGACGGTCGGCTCGGTGCCTCCGCAGGCCAGGGTGAGCGCGGGGTCGCCGTAGGCGGCGTTCTGCTCCGGGCCCGCCGTGACCGGACGTTGGGTCAGGTCACGGATGGTCTGCGGCAGCTGGGAGAGCAGCGCGCGGCAGACCGTGGCCGGACGTCCGGCCAGTGCCGGCGCGGCCATCTCGACGGGAGCGCTGGACTGCGCCCGGGTGGTGCTCGCCGAAGGGCTCGGGGCGGCGGCCGGCGTCTCCGGGGCGAGCTTGGTGAAGGCCAGCACAGCCACCAGAAGGGTGATCGGCAACGCGATCACCGTGGCCAGCAGTGCCGCTCCCCGGATGGTCCGGTCCCGGCCGGCCGGCGCGTCGACGATCGGATCGGTGTCGGCGTGGGTACCGTCAGCCGGCTCGTGCGACTCGTCCGCCGGTTCCCGCTTCCTGCCGTCGTCGTCCAGAGCAGCCGAGGGGGTCGTCATCTCGTCCACTTACAGCCGCACCACCGAACACGTGAGGGTGCGGGTGATGCCGGGCACCATCTGCACCTTGCTGACGATGAGTTTGCCGAGCTCGTCGACGGTGTTCGCCTCGGTGAGGACGACCACGTCGTACGGTCCGGTGACGGCGTCGACGCGTACCACGCCGGCGATGTCCGCGATGAGACCCGCCACGTCGCGTGCGCGGCCGACCTCGGTCTGGATGAGGATGTACGCCTGTACCACGACTCGACCTCCGTCCGTCGCCGCCCGGAGGCGGCCCGAAGGGTGAAACTACCTTACGGACCAGGTCCGATCCCTATCGGTGGTCAAGGAGCAGCGGTGAGCGAGCGCGGCGGTGCCGGGCAGAACGGGTCGAACGTCGGCGGTGGTGCCAGCGTGGCCGGAATCGGCGAGTTCGGGCTGATCGGGCGGGTGACCGCTCGCCTGTCGATGGGCCCGACGACAGTGCTCGGGCCGGGTGACGACGCGGCGGTGGTGGCCGCGCCGGACGGCCGGGTGGTCGCCTGCACGGACGTGCTCGTCGACGGACGGCACTTCCGGCGGGACTGGGGATCGGCGCGCGACGTGGGTCACCGGGCCGCCGCGGCCAACCTGGCCGACGTCGCGGCGATGGGCGCCGTCCCGACCGCTCTGCTGGTCGCCCTCTGCATGCCCGCCGACCTGGAGACAAGCTGGGCCGAGGAGCTGGCCGACGGGCTGGCCGCGGAGGCCGCCACGGTCGGCGCGAGCGTGGTCGGTGGGGACATGTCGTCGAGTCCCACCCTGACCATCGCGGTCACCGCGCTGGGCGACCTCGGCGGCCGGGCGCCCGTGGTGCGTTCCGGCGCCCGTCCCGGCGACGTGCTGGCCCTGGCGGGTCGCATCGGGTACGCGGCGGCCGGGTTGACCGTGCTCAGCCGGGGCTTCCGCACTCCGCGGCTGCTGGTCGAGGCGTACCGCCGGCCGCAGGTCCCGTACCCGGCCGGGCCGCAGGCCGCCCAGCTCGGCGCGACCTCGATGATCGACGTCTCGGACGGGCTCCTCGCCGACCTCGGGCACGTGGCGCGGGCCAGCGGTGTGGCGATCGACGTACGCCGTGACGCGTTCGAGGTGCCCCGGCAGATGGCCGACGCCGCGCAGGCGTTGGGCGTCGACCCGTACACCTGGCTCCTGGCGGGTGGCGAGGACCACGCGCTGGCCGCGACCTTTCCCCCGACGGTGGCGTTGCCGCCGCCGTGGCGTCCCGTCGGCGTGGTGACCGAGGGTGTCGGGGTGACCGTCGACGGCGGTGCCTACGACGGGCCCCGGGGCTGGGACCACTTCCGATAGGGCCGCGCGACGGCCGTACCCTGGACACCGTGAGTGAGATCGAGATCCGGCTGGTGCGGTTCGACGCGCCGGTGGCACAGCAGTTGATCAAGGCCACGCTGGCCGACCTGGCGGTCCGCTACGGCGGCACCGGCGATGACACCCCGGTCGCCGCGAGTGAGTTCGAGCCACCGGACGGCGCGTTCCTCGTCGCCTACCTGGCCGGTGAGCCGGTCGGCTGCGGTGGCTGGCGCAGTCACGGTGACGACACCGCCGAGTTGAAGCGGATGTACACCGCCCCGGCGGCCCGTGGGCGCGGCGTGGCACGCACGGTGCTCGCGGCCGTCGAGCGTTCCGCCCGCGAGCACGGCCGCAAGCGGATGGTCCTGGAGTGCGGGGACAGGCAGCCCGAGGCGATCGCCATGTACGCGTCCGCCGGTTATGACCGAATCCCGAACTTCGGCTTCTACAAGGACGCGGAGGGCTGCGTCTCCTTCGGCCGCACACTCTGAGCGGCCCGAGCACGGACACGACAGAGCCGGCGGGCCGCAGGGGCCCGCCGGCTGAGCCGAACGAGAAGAGTGGCGCTACCGCGTCAGGCGCGGGTGACCTTGCCGGCCTTGATGCACGAGGTGCAGACCTGCAGCTTCTTGGTGTTACCGCCACCGGCCGGGGTGCGCACCGACTGGATGTTCGGGTTCCAGCGGCGGTTGGTCTTCTTCTTGGACCAGGGCACGTTGTGGCCGAAGCCCGGCCCCTTGCCACAGACGTCGCACACGCTAGCCACGGGATACTCCTGGGATTGAAACGTTCATGAGGTCGCCGGCAGAGGTGCTGCACGGGCAACCGCGTCAGCCTACCCGATGCCCCGCCGGCCCGGCCAACCGGCCCGGTCGGGGCGGGTCGTGCACGGCCCGGTGCGGGCCTGCTGGTGGGCCGGTGTGCCGGCCCGGCGGCAACGGTACCGGAGGTGCCGACCAGGCCGGGGAGCACCGTCGGAGCGGACGCGGACGGAAACGCCGGACGAGTCCGACGCGTGTCGGTGTGCGCCAGTAGGCTTCTGGCCGTGCTGGACACCCTCGACGCCGCCACGGTCCGTCGCTGGTGTGCGAGCGGGCTGGTCGCGCTCAAGCGCCACCAGGGCGAGATCGACGAACTGAACGTCTATCCGGTGCCCGACGGCGACACCGGCACCAATCTGGTGCTCACCCTCACCTCGGCTCAGCAGGCCCTCTCGATGGACCTGGACACCCTCCCGGACAGCGGCTCCACCGCCCACGGGCACGCGCTGCGGTTGATGGCGCAGGGTGCCTTGCTGGGCGCGCGAGGCAACTCGGGGGTCATCCTCTCGCAGATCCTGCGCGGGTTCGCCGACGCGGTCGTCGCCGTGCCGGCGGTGCGGGGGCAGGCCCTGGCCGTCGCGCTGCGGGCGGCGGCCGCCGCCGCGTACACGGCGGTCGGGCGTCCCGTCGAGGGCACCCTGCTCACCGTCGTCGCCGCAGCGGCCACGGGAGCCGAGCAGGCGGCCAGCGACGACCTGCCGGTGGTGGCCCAGGGCGCGGCGCGAGCGGCGGCCGACGCGCTGGCCCGTACCCCCGAGCAACTGCCGGCCCTGGCCCGCGCGGGCGTCGTCGACGCCGGCGGGCGCGGGCTCTGCGTCCTGCTCGACGCCCTGGTCGAGGTGCTCACCGGGGAGAGCGCAACCCCGCCCGCGCCGCCGCCACGCACCGCCCGTCCGGCGGCCACCGTCGCGCGCGAGACCGGTTCCGAGGAGTACGCCTACGAGGTGCAGTACCTGCTCGACGCTCCCGCCGACGCGGTGGCTGTGCTGCGCGGCACGCTGGGCGCGCTCGGCGACTCGCTGGTCGTCGTCGGCGACGGGCGTGAGCCGGACAGCACCTGGAACGTGCACGTGCACGTCAACGACGTGGGCGCGGCGGTCGAGGCGGGTATCGCCGCCGGCCGCCCGTACCGGATCTCGGTGACCCGCTTCGCCGACCAGCCGGAGCCGCCCGGCGGCCCGACCGAGGACGGCCGCGCGGCCGTGGTGGTGGCCACCGGCGCGGGGATCGCCGAGCTGTTCGCCGCCGAGGGCGCGACGGTGGTGCCCGGCAACCCGTCCACGGCTGAGCTGCTGGCCGCGGTGCGCGGCACGGGGGCGTCGCGGGTGGTGGTGCTGCCGAACGACGCCAACACGGAGGCGGTCGCCAGCGCTGCGGCCCGCGAGGCGCACCGGCACGGCGTCAAGGTGAGCGTGGTGCCGACGCGATCGCCGGTGCAGGCCCTCGCGGCCCTCGCGGTCCGCGACGGCACCCGTCGCTTCGAGGACGACGTGATCGCGATGGCCGAGGCGGCCGGCGCGTGCCGCTACGCCGAGGTCTGCCACGCCAGCCGGGAGGCGCTCACGGTCGCCGGCCCCTGCCGCCCCGGGGATGTGCTGGCGCTGGTCGAGGGGGAGGTGCACCTGATCGGCGCCGATCTCACCGACACCTGCGCCGCCGTGGTCGACCGGATGCTCGGCGGCGGCGGGGAGCTGGTCACCCTGCTCGCCGGCGTCGACGCCCCCGCCGGGCTCACCGATGCCGTCCGCGCGCACGTCGCGCGGCGGTGGCCGTTCGTCGAGGTGCACGTGTACCCGGGCGGGCAGCCGTTCTATCCGCTCCTGGTGGGGGTCGAATGAGTGAGCCGGCCACGGTGGACACGCCGCTGAAGAAGCTCGTCGGTGACAAGACGGCAAAGGTGCTGGCCACCCAGCTCGACCTGCACACGGCGGGGGACCTGATCTACCACTTCCCGCGCCGCTACGACGAGCGTGGTGAGCACACCGACATCCGTTCGCTGGACGTCGGCGAGCAGGTCACCGTCCTGGCCCAGGTGCAGCGCACCGCCGTACGGCCGATGCGCCAGCGCCGGGGCAACCTGCTCGAGGTGACCGTCGGCGACGGCTCCGGCGGTGTGCTTACGTTGACGTTCTTCGGCAACCAGGCGTGGCGCGAACGGGAGCTGCGTCCGGGTCGGTGGGGGCTGTTCGCCGGCAAGGTCACCGAGTTCCGGGGAAAACGGCAGCTCAACGGCCCGGAGTACGTCCTGCTCGGCGAGGGCGGTGAGGGCGAGGCGGCCGTCAACGACGAGATCGAGGAGTTCGCGGGTGCGCTGATCCCCGTCTATCCGGCCGCCGCCGCCGTACCGACCTGGGTCATCGCCCGTTGTGTACGGGTTGTCCTGGACACGTTCACCCCACCGGACGACCCACTGCCGGCCGCCGTGCGGGCCAGCCGCAACCTCGTCGACCTGGGCGCGGCGCTGCGGGAGATCCACCGGCCGTCCACGAAGGAAGCCCTGCACCGGGCGCGGCGGCGGCTCAAGTGGGACGAGGCGTTCGCCGTCCAGCTGACACTCGTGCAGCGCAAGCACCGGGCCGCCGACTGGCCGGCCCGACCCCGGCCGCCGCGCGCCGGCGGGCTGCTGGACGCGTTCGACGCCCGGCTGCCGTACGAGCTGACCGCCGGCCAGCGCGAGGTGGGTGCGGAGATCGCCGAGGACCTGGCCGGCGCGCATCCGATGCACCGCCTCCTGCAGGGCGAGGTGGGCTCGGGTAAGACGGTGGTGGCCCTGCGGGCGATGCTCCAGGTGGTCGACGCGGGCGGGCAGGCCGCGCTGCTGGCACCCACCGAGGTACTCGCCGCGCAGCACCACCGCGGCATGCTCGACCTGCTCGGGCCGCTGGGTCGGGCCGGTGAGCTGGATTCCGCCGAGCACGCCACCCGGGTCGAGCTGGTCACCGGCTCCTTGGGCGCGGCGGCCCGACGGCGGGCGCTCGGCGAGGTGGCCAGCGGCGCCGCCGGGATCGTGCTGGGCACCCACGCACTGCTCTACGAGGGCGTCGACTTCGCCGACCTCGGCCTCGTGGTGGTCGACGAGCAGCACCGCTTCGGCGTGGAGCAGCGTGACGCGCTGCGCGCCAAGGCCGACCAGCCGCCGCACACGTTGGTGATGACGGCGACGCCGATCCCGCGCACGGTGGCGATGACCGTCTACGGCGACCTGGAGGTGTCCACCCTCTCGCAACTGCCCCGGGGCCGGTCGCCGATCGCCTCACACGTGGTCCCGGCCGCCGAGAAACCGGCCTTCCTCGACCGGGCGTGGCGACGGCTGCGCGAGGAGGTGGCCGCCGGCCACCAGGCGTACGTGGTGTGCCCGCGGATCGGTGACGGCCCGACGTCGGACGAGGAGCCGCCGCCGGAGGACGACAACGGCCGGCGGCCTCCGCTGGCGGTGACCGAGGTAGCCCCGCTGCTGGCCAAGGGGCCGCTGCACGGTCTGCGGATCGGGGTGCTGCACGGCCGCCTGCCGGCCGACGAGAAGGACGCGGTCATGCGCTCCTTCGCGGCCGGCGACCTGGACGTCCTGGTGGCGACCACGGTGATCGAGGTCGGCGTCGACGTGCCCAACGCCACCGTGATGATCGTGCTGGACGCCGACCGCTTCGGTGTCTCCCAACTGCACCAGCTCCGGGGCCGCGTCGGCCGGGGTGCCGCCGCCGGGCTCTGCCTGCTGGTGAGCGAGGCCGCCGAGGGGTCGTCGGCGCGGGAACGGCTGGACGCGGTGGCTTCCACCAGCGACGGGTTCAAGCTCGCCGAGTTGGATCTGGAGCAGCGCCGCGAGGGTGACGTGCTGGGGGCCACCCAGTCCGGGCACCGCTCACATCTGCGGCTGCTGTCGCTGCGACGCGACGCCGACCTGATCCGCGACGCCCGCGCCGAGGCCATCACCCTCATCGGGGACGATCCGGAGCTGACGGGCAACCCGGCGCTGGCCGCGTCGGTGGCCGCGCTTGTCGACGAGGATCGCGCGGAGTACCTGGAGAAGGGCTGACGGACCCCCCTGGTGCACGTCCAGTGAGTGTCAAGACGCCGTCACGGCGGTGGTGCTTGACTTGCGAGTGTTGACGTGAGCTGGCGGTCCTCGTCAGCCGCCAGGAACGGTGCCAGGAGAAGTTCATGCGGATCGGGATCAGCCTGCCCCACTACGGCACGTTCACGACGAAGGAAGCCGTCGTCGAGGTCAGCCGTACGGCGGAGGCGATGGGCTACGACAGTCTCTGGACGGGCGATCGCATCCTCGCGCCGCTCGATCCCAGCGACGGCTACGGCGGCGTGCCCGGGGCGCCCATGCCGGCACCCTTCAAGACGTACTTCGATCCGCTTACCGCGTTGACCTTCGCCGCCGCGCACACCGAGCGGATGCGGCTCGGCATGAGCACGCTCAACGCGTTGTGGTACCCGCCCGTCCTGCTGGCTCGCACCCTGACGACCCTGGACATCCTCAGCGGCGGCCGGGTCGACGCGGGTTTCGGCATCAGCTGGTTGCACGACGAGTACAGCGCGGTGAACGTGCCGTGGAAGGACCGCGGCGGTCGCCTCGACGAAACCGTGGACGTACTGAAGACGATCTGGACGCAGGAGGTCGTCGAGCATCACGGGACGTACTTCGACATCGTGCCCACGACGATCGAGCCCAAGCCGGCGCAACGGCCGCACCCGCCGATCCTGCTGGCGGGATTCGCCCCGCCGGCTCTGAAGCGCATCGCCCGCAGCGCGGACGGCTGGCTGCCCGTCCAGATGCCGATGGAGAACCTGACCTACCTGTGGGGCGCTCTGCGGGCCGAGTGGGAGGGCGTTGGCCGGGACCCGGCGACCCTCCGAGCGCCGCTGCGCATCAACGTCGAGCCGACCGGCGTGTCGGACGACGCGTTGAAGCAGACCGCCGCGTACGTGCGAGAGGCGTCCGCGCTCGGCCTCGACGAGGCGTTCATCGACCTTGGTCAGGCATGCGCGTCGGTCCCGGAACTGCTGGATGTCGCTGGCCGGTTCATCGGGATCGTCCGGGCCGGCTGACCCGTCGCGGACGTGGTCGCCTGCACACCCCGACGAGGGTGATCGCCTAACGTGCCGACGAAGGCCGTCGGTGGCTCGCAATTCGATGCCGCCGACGAACTCCGGTGTTCCTGCACCGGGTCGGCCGCCAATCTCACCGTGGCTGCTCGTCGCCCAGCGCCGCCGAACGCGGCCAGGCGAGAAACCGCGAGTGCAACACTCCAGACGGTGTCCGCGGCAGGTCCGCACACGCCTGCACCAGGTACGCCGACAGGTGCAGCATCAGCGATATCCGTGCGCCGGTGAACTCCTTGATGAGCTGCCGTTTTACAGTTCTGCACGGCCACGGTGCCCTGCAACCCGCGCAGATCCACTGCGGCCGTACTGGCTGATGCGCGGACAACAACCCCACCACCCTCCCGGATCGTTGAAGGGGGAAGGGTCCCTCCCAGAGGCGTCGGCACCCTTCCCCCTTGGCACCCACCAGCCCGGCGAATCTGCCGCGTGCGAACCAGCAAGGCCCTGCCGGTGAACCTACGAACCGGTCCTGGGCACTCCAACGTCCCCGTGGACACTAGAGCTGACACTTTGGCGATCCTGAAGCGTCCCGCTGTGTCCACTACGGTGGGACGGTATGAGTCACCGCCTCCGCGCGGCCATGCTCCGCGCCCACCTCGATTCGGCCGCCCTCGCCACGGCCGTCGGTGTCGACGTCAAGACCGTCACTCGCTGGCTCGCCGGCCGCGTCCCACACCAGCGCACCCGCCTCGCCGTCGCCGACGCCCTCGGCGAGACCGAAGCAGACCTCTGGCCTCAGACCCGTCCCGACCAGGCGCCCGGTGCGGAGGCCACTGCTGAGGTCGTCGCCGCCTACGCCCACCGCGCCGACATCCCGCACCATGTCTGGGCCGCGCTCCTCACCGGCGCGACCACTCGAATCGACCTGCTCGGCTACGCCTACCCGTTCCTGCTGGAGTTGCTGCCCAACACGATGCAGCTCATCTGTGACAAGGCGGCCGACGGTGCTCAGGTCCGGTTCGCGTTCGCTGATCCCGACTGCCCGCACGTCGCTGAACGCGACGCTCTCGAACAGATCGGGGGCACGCTGCCCGGCCGAATCCGTAACGCTCTTAACTTCTGCGAGCCCCTCCACCGCGTGGCCGGTGTGGAGATCGGCCTGCACACCGTGCACCTGTACAACTCGGTGTTCCGCTTCGACCACCAGATGATCGTCACCCCACACCTGTACCGCGCTCGCGGCTACCAGCACCCAGCCCTACACCTACGGGAACTGTCGCCGCACGGCATCTTCGCCGCCCACGCGGACCAGTTCGAGCAGGTTTGGCAGACCACCACTGCCTACCCGAGGGAGACCCGGTGAACGGACGGCGTGACTACTACCGCGACCCGCAAGCGCCGGTCGCCAACAGTCTCGTTCCCGCCGCCGCGGCCGTCGTCACCGACCAGCGCGGTCGCGTGCTATTGCAGCGGCGTAGCGACTCCGGTAACTGGTCTCTACCCGGCGGTGCCATGAATATCGGCGAAACCCTACAACAGTGCGTGGTCCGCGAGGTACGGGAGGAGACCGGCCTGGACGTCGAGGTGACCGGTCTGCTCGGAATCTACAGCGATCCTGCGCACGTCATCGCCTACTCCGACGGCGAGGTCCGCCAGGAATTCACGATCACCTACCGCGCCCACGTCATCGGCGGCACGATCAGCATCAGCGACGAGTCGAGCGACGTCCGCTTCGTCGATCCCGCCGAGTTCGACAACATCCCCATCCACGACACCGTGCGACTCCGCCTCGATCACCACGTCGAAGACCGCGGCACTCCCTACCTCGGATAGCACCGATACTTCGACGCGCTGACGACCCCTCTCCCGCTGTCGTCGGGGTCGACACTCAGCCGGGGCGGCCGACTGCGCGCGGACGCTGTCACCGCACAACGACCGAGGGCGCGTCGACCGGATGGTCGACGCGCCCTCGGGCTTCAGCGCAGGTCAGGTCAGGCGGTGAAGGTCACCCGACGCCGACGGGCGATGACAAAGAGCACCGCGCCCGCGATCAGCAGGGCGATCGCGCCAGCGGCGATGCCGCCCGCGGCCGCACCGGTGACCGGGAGGCCCGGCTCGTCGCTGCCGCCGCCACCGCTACCGCCGCAGTTGCCCTCGGGGGTGTAGATGGCTTCGAGCTCCAGGTCCATGTCCGGCAGGGCGACGATCGCCGTCTTGTCCTTGCCGGCCTTGAAGGTCACCGTCTCCGAGGCGCCGGCCGCGACCGTACGGGTCTCGGTCTTGTCGCCGTAGGTGAAGGTGGTCTTCACCGGCAGGCCACCCTCGGGGTTGGTGACGGTGAGGGCGAACTCCTTGCAGTCGGCCTTGGTGGTGACGGCCGGCAGCGGGCAGTCCTCGGGACGCGCCCAGGAGTACGTGCCGTTCTCGATGACCTTGCCGTCGACCAGGACCTCGATCTTGCCGGCGTCGGCGGCGGGCACCACGATGCTGGTGTCGGCCTTGCCGGGGGCGACGGAGACCTTCTTGGTGAAGCCGTTCTCGCCCTTGACCTCGAACTCGACGGCGTACTTGCTGATCTTGCCGTCGTTGCTCAGCGACACGGCGACCGAACCGTCGCACTTGGACGCGAAGGTCGAGGCCGGGGTGACGCAGCTCTTGCTGCCGCCGTTGTACCAACCCTGCGGGCCCTTGGACCGGTTGCCCGGGGCGCCCGGCGAGCCGAGCTTCTTGTTGTCGTAGCGCTTGCCGCCGTCGACGATCTCGCCGATGACCTGGTCCTTGTCGCCCCAGATGAGGTCGACCTGGGTGTGGCAGTCCGGGATCTCGACGTTCAGCGTGATCTCGGTCTGGGCGGCGCTGACGAAGTCGCTGTCCGGCGTGCCGTACACGTACTGCGGGGTGGCGAACTGCGGCCGCGGCGCGAAGTACGACACCAGCGTGAAGTACTGCTTGCCGTCGCCGCAGAGCGGCAGGTCACCGTTGAGCTTGACGGTGGCGGTGCCCTTCGGACCGTCGAAGGTGTGGCTGAACGTGGCCTTGTTGACGTCCACGCACTTCGGGGCCGGGGTGCAGGACTTGTCCGCCGCGAGGTTGATGTCACCGTCGGCGGTGTGATTCGCCGTGACCTTGTCCTCCTTGATCCACTCAGCGTAGACCTGAAGGTGGGCCTTGGTGGTGTTGCCGGGCACGCGCTGGGTGGCCAGCTTGTAGGAGCCCATGGGGACGATCAGCCCCTGCAGCGGCTGCGCCTCCTTCACCCCCTCGACCAGCGAGGTCACCGGGGTGCCGGGATCGGTGGTCACCTTCTGGATGGTCGCGTCCTTGTTGGCTTCGCTGTTCACCACCTTCCACGTGATCACGCGCTCACCGGTGAGCCGGTCACACTCGGCGGTGGCGCTGATCGTGGTGCGGTGTGCGCTGGCTGGGGCGGCAACCGCGACGACCCCGGTGAGGCCGACGATGGCGGCTCCCAGGATGGCCAGCGGTCGCCGGAGCGACAGCTTGGGACGGATCACGGGTACTCCTGGAGTGCTGAAGCGTAAGGGGTGTGGCACGGGAGAGACAGTGGACGGTCGTGGCACGTCCGATCGGAGAGGCGCCCTCCCGAGCCGTGGGCCGGCGGTTTGCCGCCGGCACCCGGCAGACCCTAGCGATATCGCCGCGCGTGATACAGCGCTCAGGATTTGCTAAGACTGATGTTATGAACTTGAGATCATTGATATACGAGAAGTGATCACATGCTCTGCGTGGAGGTACCGACCGTGTCGGCCGGTGGGTGCGACGGGTCGCGTAGCGTCGTGTTCATGAGCAGGAGGAAACGGTGACCCGGATCGTGGCCGGGACGCTCGGCGGGCGGCGGATCGCCGCGCCACCCGGGGCCGGCACCCGACCCACGTCCGACCGGGTCCGGGAGGCGCTGTTCAGTGCCGTCGAGTCGGAGGTCGACCTCGAGGGCGCGCGTTTCGCCGATCTGTACGCCGGCTCCGGCGCGGTTGGGTTGGAGGCGTTGTCCCGGGGTGCCGCGCATGTCCTGCTCGTGGAGTCCGACGCGAGGGCGGCCCGGGTGATCCGGGAGAACGTGGCGACCCTGCGGGCCGGTTCGGCCGTACGACTGGTGGCGGGCAAGGTGGCGACGGTCCTGGCCGCCGGTCCGGACGGTGGTGGCTACGACGTGGTCTTCGCCGATCCGCCCTACGCCGTGCCCGACGAGGAGATCACCGCGCTGCTGACGACGCTCGTCGATGGCGGCTGGCTGACGCCCGACGCGCTGGTGGTGGTGGAGCGGTCGCGCCGGACCAGGGACTTCGAGTGGGTGCAGGGGATCACCCCCGAGCGCAGTCGCCGGTACGGCGAGACCACCCTTTGGTACGGTCGCCGATCATGAGACGCGCGGTCTGTCCCGGCTCGTTCGACCCGGTCACCAACGGGCACCTCGACATCATCGGCCGCGCCAGTCGGCTGTTCGACGAGGTGATCGTCGGTGTGCTGGTGAACCAGTCGAAGAGCGGCCTGTTCACCGTCGACGAGCGGATCGAGATGCTCCGCGAGGTGACCGCCTCGTATGACAACGTGCGGGTCGAGTCGTTCCGCGGGCTGCTCGTCGACTTCTGCCGGGCCCAGCAGGCGAGCGTCCTGATCAAGGGTCTGCGGGCGGTCAGCGACTTCGACTACGAGTTGCAGATGGCCCAGATGAACATCGGGCTGGCCGGCGTCGAGACGCTCTTCATGCCGACAAACCCGCTCTACTCGTTCCTCTCCTCCAGCCTCGTCAAGGACGTGGCCAAGTGGGGCGGCGACATCTCGGCCCACGTCCCCGACCCGGTCCGCGAGGCCCTGCAAACTCGCCTGGGTCCGCGCCGCTGACCCGCACCACCTCCGCGATCTTGCACTTTCGGTCGCCGTATTGCCCACTCTGCACCGTTTTGCCGCGACAGCAACTGCAAGATCGGCGAGGCGGGGGCGGTGGGGTGAGGGCGTGGGGCGGGGGGCGAGAGGGGCTGGGGGGGGGGCTGGGGGGAGCCGGGAGTGACGGGTTCGCGACGCGCCGGGTTGGGGTGGTGGGGGATCGTGTGGGACGGGCACGACATGATGGGCGCAGCGGGGAACCGGCCGTAGCCCGCATCATGGAGGTCGGCCGACGAACGACAGGAGTGAGGTACCGGTGGACCCGCTCGATCGCATCGACGAACTGATCGCCATGGTGGAGCAGGCGCGCTCCGTCCCGATGTCCCGTAACAACTGCATGGTCGACCGGGGCGAGATGATCGCGGCTCTGGACGAGATGCGCGCGGACCTTCCCGCCGACCTGCGTCGGGCCGCCGCGCTCCTGGAGGAGCGCGACAAGATCATGGACGCCGGCAAGCGCGAGGCGGACCGGATCATCAGCGAGGGTGAGGCAGAACACGCCCGGCTCGTCTCGGTGAACGAGATCACCGTCTCGGCCGAGCACGAGGGTGCCCGGATCATCGCCGAGGCCCGTGCCGAGGCGCAGCGCCTGCGTGAGGAGGTCGACGACTACGTCGACACGGCGCTGGCCAACTTCGAGCAGTTCCTCACCCGGGCCCTCGCCTCGATCGAACGCGGCCGCGACAAGATGCACGCGCTGCGGGAGATCGGCACCTTCGGTGGGGATGAGGCGGAACGCCCGCTACCCTTCTGAGCGGCACCTCACCAGCCGACATTCGAGGTCGGGCGTCGCCCCCGGTTCGACGGTCCGGGGGTCGCCCAGGTAACCTTTTTTGTCGGCCTCTCACCGGCCGGAGTCTTACTATGCCCAAGCGCTCGCCATCGACACTCGACCCCAGGTCGCCGCTGGTCCTCGACACGAGAGACCTGCCGCGCCGCCCTGGTGCGTTGCGTGAGGTCCAGCGGGTCGTGCCGGCACCGGTGGACCTCGGTGTGGAGTTGATCGGCGTGCCGGAGGGCGCGGACCTCGACCTCGATCTGAGGTTGCAGTCGGTGTCCGAGGGTGTGCTCGTCTCGGGGACCATCACCGGTCCCATCCGGGGCGAGTGCGGGCGTTGCCTGCGCGAGATCAACGAATCGATGGCCGTGACGATCCAGGAGCTGTACGCGTACGAGAACAGCACCACGGACATCACGACCGACGAGGACGAGGTGGGCCGGATGCAGGGCGATCTGATCGACCTGGAGCCGGCGCTGCGGGACGCGTTGGTGCTCACGCTGCCGACCAACCCGCTCTGCCGGGAGGACTGCCCAGGGTTGTGCCCCGAATGTGGGGCGCACTGGGACGATCTGCCGGCCGACCACAGTCACCAGCAGATCGACCCGCGTTGGGCGGGCCTGTCGCAACTGACCGTTACAGAGGAGTAAGAACCGTGGCCGTCCCGAAGCGCAAGATGTCGCGCAGCAACACCCGGTCCCGCCGGGCGAACTGGAAGGCGACCGTGGTCGCGACCGTCGCGTGCCCGCAGTGCAAGTCCCCGAAGCTGCCGCACGCCGCCTGCTCCGTCTGCGGCACCTACAACGGCCGCCAGGTTCTCGAGGTCTGACCTGGACGCCGAGTGACGCCCCCGACCCCAGGTCGGGCGGCGCGCGCACCCTGGCATTCGCCCGGTGCCCCGGCTCCCTCCGACACCGGCCGGCCCAACCCGGCCGGTGTTCCGGTGGAGCCGGGCGCCGCGCGGATCGCCGTTGACCTCCTCGGCGGGGACGACGCTCCCGCCGTCGTGGTTGACGGCGCTCTGCGGGCCATGCGCGCCGACCCCGATCTGCACCTGCTGCTCGTCGGTCCTGCCGAGGTCGCCGACGAGTTGATCGCTGCCCTCGTCCCGGCCGAACGCGCCCGGATCACGGTCCGCCCGGTCCGCGTCGCCGTCGGCATGGCCGACCATCCCAGCGCCGCCCGGTCGGAGAGCACCGTCCGGGCCGCTGTCACCGCCGTCCGCGACGGCACCGCCGACGCCCTGGTCTCGGCCGGCGCCACCGGCGCCACGGTGACCGCCGCCGTGCTCGGCCTCGGGCGCTGGCCGGAGATCCGCCAGCCCGCCCTGGTCGCCACCCTGCCCGCGGTCGCCGGTCCGGTGATCCTGCTCGACGTGGGCGGCTCGCTCGAACCCCGCCCCGCCACCCTCGCCCGGCACGCCGTGCTCGGCGCCGCGTACGCCGCGGTGGCCCACTCGATCGCCGCCCCCCGGGTCGGGCTGCTCTCGGTGGGCACCGAGGCCGGCAAGGGCGATCGGGTACGCCGGGCCACCGACCCTCTGCTCGCCGTCGAACCGCTGCCTGCCGGAGCGCGCTACGTCGGCCTTGTCGAGGGGTACGACGTGGCTGTCGGCGCGCGCGCCGACGTGGTGGTCACCGACGGCTTCACCGGTAACGTGCTGCTCAAGGCCATCGAGGGCGCGTACGCCATGGCCGGCGGCCCACCGGCCGAGGGCGGCGCGCCCCGCGCGGCGGCCCTGTTGGGCGTCGCGGGGACCGTCGTCGTCTGTCACGGCTCCGCCCGCGCCGGCGACGTCGCCTCCGGCATCGCTCTCGCCGCTCACCTGTGGCGGCGGCGCGCCACCGATCTGGTCTCCGCGTTGCTCGACGGCGACGCTGCGACGGACCGCACCGACCGCTCCACCGACACCGAGGTACGCACATCATGAGCAACGACAAGCGGCGGCGGGCGTCCGTCGCTCACCTGGAAGCCGCGTTCGGCGTCAGCCTGGAGCCGGACCTGCTGCAACGCGCGCTGACCCACCGCTCGTACGCGTACGAGAACGGCGGCCTGCCGACCAACGAGCGACTGGAGTTCCTGGGCGACTCGGTGCTCGGCGTCGTGATCACCACCGCCCTGTTCCACAACCACCCGGACCTGCCCGAGGGGCAGTTGGCGAAGCTCCGGGCGAGCGTGGTCAACATGCGGGCGCTCGCGGACGTGGCTCGTGGCCTCGGCCCGGAGGGTCTCGGCGCGTACCTGCTGCTGGGCAAGGGCGAGGAGAGCACCGGTGGCCGGGACAAGGCGAGCATCCTCGCCGACACCCTGGAGGCACTGCTCGGCGCGATCTACCTGCAGTACGGGCTGGACACCGCCGGGATCGTGATCCACCGGCTCTTCGACCCGCTGATGGCCGAGTCGGCCGGTCGGGGCGCTGCCCTGGACTGGAAGACCAGCCTCCAGGAGTTGACCGCCGCGCTCGGCCTCGGTGTGCCCGAGTACCGGATCGAGGGCACCGGCCCGGACCACCTCAAGACGTTCACGGCCTGGGTCGTGGTGGCCGGCAACAGGTACGGCGGCGCGGAGGGGCGTAGCAAGAAGGAGGCCGAACAGCGCGCTGCCGAGGCGGCCTGGCGGATGCTCTCGGACGAGCACGAGCACGAGCACGAGCACGAGCACGAGCACGAGCACGAGCACGAGCACGAGCACGAGCACGCCGACCAGCAGGCGTCCGACGATCGGCGCGACGAGGGCGACCAGGGTGGGGCGGCCGGGCCGTTGGAGCGCGCCGAGCAGGCGGCCCGCAGCGAGGCAGCCGATCACCTGGCGCAGGTGATGCCGGCCGACGTGGCGCAGGAGCAGGGGTCCCGTCGTGCCTGAGTTGCCCGAGGTGGAGACCGTCCGGCAGGGGTTGGCCCAGTGGGTCACCGGCCGGCGGATCGCCTCGGTCGAGGTCCGTCACCCGCGTGCCGTCCGGCGGCACGTACCCGGTGGCGCGCACTTCTCCGACGTGCTCGCGGATCGGACGATCCTGGACGTGCGCAGGCGCGGCAAGTACCTGTGGCTCCCGCTGGACAGCGGCGACGCGGTGGTCGGACACCTCGGCATGTCCGGTCAGCTGCTGCTCCAGCCGCCCGGTACCCCCGACGAGACCCATCTGCGGGTCCGGTTCCGCTTCGCCGACGACGGGCCCGAGCTGCGCTTCGTCGACCAGCGCACCTTCGGCGGGCTCGCGGTCAGCGAGGGTGGCGCCGACCTGCCCGCCGAGATCGCACACATCGCGCGTGACCCGATGGACCCGGAGTTCTCGGACGAGGCCTTCGTCGCCGCGCTGCGACGCCGGCGGACCGAGGTCAAACGGGCACTGCTCGACCAGACGCTGATCTCCGGGGTGGGCAACATCTACGCCGACGAGGCGCTGTGGCGCGCACGGTTGCACGGCGCCCGCCCCACCGACGCCCTCACCGGCCCGGCCGCGCAGCGCCTGCTCGGCCACGTCCGCGACGTGCTCGCCGAGGCCATCAAGGAGGGCGGCACCAGCTTCGACGCCCTCTACGTCAACGTCAACGGCGAGAGCGGCTACTTCGACCGGGCGCTGAACGCGTACGGCCGCGAGGGCGAGCCGTGCCGGCGGTGCGGTACGCCGATCCGGCGCGAGTCGTTCATGAACCGTTCCTCGTACAGCTGTCCGCGTTGCCAGCCGCGGCCTCGGGGTGCCCTTCGGGGATGACCCGGAGCCGGCTCCGGGTCGGCGTCGGCGGGTCGCGGCCGGACGCTCCGGGCAGCACCCCGGCGTACGTCCGAATCGCGGGTTCATGCCCGTCCGACGGACCCGCCGCCCCCGGCGGACCGACTCCGGGGTGAACGGGGGCCGTTCCCCGATGTCACCGCCTCGTCACGCTCCTAACGTCAGCACCGTCGACAGGGGGTCGACGTGACAGGGGGGCACTGATGGGCAGCAGACCGGTGACGGTGCGGATGGCGCGGTGGAGTGCCGAGCATCCGTGGCGGGCGATCGCGTTGTGGGTCGTGTTCGTGGCGGTGTGCTTCGTCGGGGGCAGCGCCGCCGGCCTCAACGAGGCGACCAGCGGCGACCAGGCGATCGGCGAGGCCGGGCGGGCGAGCCTCATCGTGGACGGCGGGGCCTTCGACGACCCGGCCGTGGAGAACGTCCTCATCACCTCCCGGGGCGGCACCCTGGACCCGGCGGCGGCGAAGGCGGCCGCCGACGACGCGTCCGCCCGGCTGCGTACGGTCGCCGGGGTTGCCGAGATCGGCCCACCGGTCACCGCGCGGGACGGGTCGGCGCTGCTGCTGCCGATCACCATGTCCGGCGATCCGGAGACCGCGTCGGACCGGGTGCAGCCGTTGCGCGACGCCACCGCGACAGTCCAGAGCGCGCACCCACAGCTCCGCATCGAGCAGGTCGGTGGACCCTCGATCGGACAGGCGCTCGACGACACCCTCGGCAAGGACTTCGAGCGGGCCGAGTTGCTGAGCCTGCCGGTGACCCTGGCCATTCTGATCATCGCGTTCGGCGCGTTGATCGCGGCGAGCGTGCCGGTGCTGCTGGCGCTCTCGTCGGTCGCTGCCGCGATGGGCCTGTCCACACTGGCCTCGCATCTGGTGCCCGCCACCGACACCACGTCACCGGTGATCCTGCTGATCGGCATGGCGGTGGGGGTCGACTACTCGCTGTTCTACATCCGGCGCGAACGTGAGGAACGTGCCAAGGGCCGTTCCGGTCTGGACGCGGTGGAGATCGCCGCGGAGACCTCCGGACACGCCGTGGTGGTCTCCGGGGTCGCCGTGATCATCGCGATGGCCGGGCTGTTCCTCGCTGGTGACGTCGTCTTCTCGTCCCTGGCCGTGGGCTCGATCCTGGTGGTCGCCGTCGCGGTGACCGGCTCGCTGACCGTACTGCCCGCCCTGCTGGCCAGGCTGGGCCGCTGGGTCGACCGGCCCCGGGTGCCGCTGCTCTGGCGCCTCACCGCGCCGCGCACGGGACGGCACGGCGAGGCGCGCGCGCCCCGGCTCTGGCCGGCGGTGCTGCGGCCCGCGCTGCGTGCGCCGGTGGCGACGCTCGTCATCTCGGTCGGCCTGCTGCTCGCGTTGGCCGCGCCGGCGCTCGGCATGAAGCTGAAGTTCCCCGGCATGGAGGACCTGCCCCGCACCACCCCTGCCATGCAGGCGTACGACCGGCTCACCGCCGCCTTCCCGAGCACCGGCACCAACCACGTGGTGGCCGTCCGCGCGCCGGCCGAGCAGGCCGACCGGGTCGGCGCGGCCCTCACCGACCTGGCCGCCCGCGCCTCCGGCGATCCGCTGTTCGCCCCCACCGAGGCGGACGGCCCGAAGATCAAGGTGTCGGCCGACCGGCGGGTGTCGGTGCTGGACGTGCCCACCCCGTACGCCAGCCGCGACGACCGGTCGGTCCAGTCGCTGGAGAAGCTGCGCTCCGACCTGGTCCCGGCCGAACTGCGGGGCATTCCCGGGATCGAGTACGCGGTCGGCGGGAGCGTGGCCGACAGCGAGGACTACGCGGCGCACGTCCGCGACAAGCTGCCGCTGGTGATGGGCTTCGTGCTGGTGCTCACGTTCCTCGTCATGACGCTGACCTTCCGCTCGGTCGTGGTGGCGGCCAGCTCGATCGTGCTCAACCTGCTCTCCGCCGGCGCCGCGTACGGCCTGCTGGTGCTGGTCTTCCAGGGTGAGTGGGCGGAGGGGTTGCTCGGCTTCACGTCGATGGGAGCGATCGTCTCCTGGTTGCCGCTGTTCCTGTTCGTGGTGCTCTTCGGCCTCTCGATGGACTACCACGTGTTCGTGGTGAGTCGGATCCGCGAGGGGGTCCGGGCCGGCATGTCCAACCGTGACGCGGTGTCGTACGGCATCACCTCGTCGGCGGGGGTGGTGACCAGCGCGGCGATCGTGATGGTCGGAGTGTTCTCGATCTTCGCCACGTTGAGCACGATCGACATGAAACAGCTCGGCATCGGCCTGGCGGCGGCGATCCTGCTGGACGCCACGATCATCCGGGGAGTGGTGCTGCCGGCTCTCATGACCATGCTCGGTGACGCGAACTGGTGGGCTCCGCGGTTCCTCCGCAGGCGCCCGGAGCCCGCTCCCACCGATCCGCCGACGCCCGCCCCGGAGCTGGTGCCCGTCTCCTGAACGGCCGATCGTCCCCCGTGCCGGGCCGCGACTCGCGGCCCGGCACGGGCCGTCCGGCCGCGCAGCCTGTGCCGTGGCGGCACCGGGTGGTCACGGCAGGGGACAGGGCTCCCGCCAGGCGTCCAACGCCCGCTCCTTGCGGATCGACGCGAAGCCGTAGCCGACCGTCGTGACGCAGAAGTCGTCGGTCGTGCCGACGTACTCGACGTGGAAGACGGGCTTGCCGGCGTCCGCGAACGGCAGCAGCTTGGCGCACTGGTCCAGCCGGACGCACTCCTCGTTGACGACGAAGTCGAAGTCCGGTGCCAGGGCCGCGAGTTGTGGCACGTCGTTGACCAGCCCGGGGGACAGGTCGAGCGAGCGGGCCAGGCGGGCCAGGCGACGGTTGAACAGCAGTTGGTCGTCGAAGCCGAGGGGGAAGCCGCTGCGGTGCGCGTATCCGTCGGCGTCGGCCAGCGCCACCGCGCCGAAGCCCTTGCCCCGGCACAGCCGGAACCGGTCGGTCAGCACCGGCTCCAGCGCGTCCCACCCCCGTACGTCCAGCCATCGGCTGCCGGGCCGTCGGCCGGGGGCGCCCTGCACGACGGCGGGCAGTCGACTGGCGTCCGGGTCGGTCGGGCGCACCGAACCGACCGGCACCTGACAGATCAACCGCCGGTCACGGGCGCGCAGCTCGGCCGTCTGTGCGGCCGTGGTCGCCACGGGGTCGAGCAGGAACACGTCGGCGTCCACGGTCTCGTCGAGGGGGCCGTCGACCTGCCACTGCCACTGCCAGTGGCGGGCCTGGGCAGCCGGCCACGCGGTGGGCGCGCCGGGCGGGATCAGCTCCCGGCGGCAGCCGTACACCGGTGCCACCAGGACGAGCGCGACGCCGGCCGACACGATCCGGCGCAGCGCGCGTGCGGCGCAACGTCGCCGCGGCCGGATCCGCATCGGCAGCTCCCGGGTCCCGGGCGGCCGGTCGCCGCCCCCACCGGTACGCCACCCTTACGCTCGGCGTACCCACCCGGTCCAACGAGCGCGGGGGCGCGGACGACGCGCGGTCAGCGCGGCGCCGCGAAGACCTGCGTCCAGTACGGCCCGTTGCTGCTGGCGATGCCGACGCCGATCTCGGTGAACGCGCAGTTCAGGATGTTGGCGCGGTGCCCCGAGCTGTTCATCCAGGCGTCCATCACGGCGGCCGGCGTCTTCTGGTTCCAGGCCACGTTCTCGCCGTAGGTACGCCAGGCGTAGCCGACCCGGTCCAGTCGGACGCCCGTGTCGCTGCCGTCGCTGCCGGTGTGCGACATCTTGCTGTGGTCGGCCTGGTCCTGGCTGTGCCGCTGCGCCGCGGTCATCAGCTTGTCGTCGATGCTCAGCGCCTTGCAGCCGGCCTTGGCCCGCTCGGCGTTGACCAGGTCCACCACCTCGCGCGCCTGGTCGCTGACGGTGCCGCTGGTGCCTCCGGCGCCGCTGGTGGTGCTCGGGGCGGTGCTGCGATCGGCGCTGCGGCGCGAGGTGGCGGTGGTCCGCGACGACGCCGGGGTGGGCTTGACGACCCTGCTCGGCGACGGGCTCGGCCGCGTCGGGCTGGGCGAGCTGGTCGGGGAGGGGGCGACCAGGGTGTCGCCCGTCGCGGGGTCGGAGGGGACCGCGGGCGCGGCGGCGACGGTCTCGTCGACGGCGCTCGGTGCGTCCTCCGTGCCGTTGCCGGGCATCGCGAGCGCGCCGACGCCGATGCTGACCACGAGGGTGGCTGCCGCGGCCGCGCCGCCGATCATGAGTGGGCGACGCCAGTTCCGGGGCGAGCGGTGCCGTCCGCTGCCGGTCCGCCCGTCGCCGGCCGTCGTGTTCCAGCCGTCGGTGGTGAGCGCGTCGGCCTCGGTGCGCCAACCGTCGGCGACCTCCGCCAGTCGGTGGTCGTGGTGCGAGTCACCGGTCGGCTCGTCGGCCCGTTCGTGGCCGGGCCGGCCCATGGTCGGCGCGTCCACGGGGGCGGTCTGCCAGTGGGCGGTGGGCTCGGCGCGGTGCCACTCGTCGCCGGGTTGGTCGGGGTCGTCCCCGAACAGGTACGCCGAGCGGGGCTCCGGGCGGTCCCTCAACCAGTCCGGCTCGTCGGTCGGCCGCCCGGCGCGCCGGGGGGCGCCGTTCGGGTCCATCGGGTCGGTTGAGCCGTACACGCCTCTGCCTCCACGGGGTCGGTTGCGGGCCCGGGTGACGCTACGACTCGCCCGCGACCTGCGGCAACGTGGCTAAGGAAGAGTTAAGAGGAAGTCGGACGTCTAGGCGCTGACTTCCGGGGATACGGGCGTACAGTAAAGGGGTCCGGACAGAGAGTGTCCGTGCCTTGCGGCAGCCCCCCGACAAGTGGACAGGTCGACGTAGAGATGATCTACGGCCTGCGAAGACTTGACGAAGGAGGGGTTTGCGGCTCAATATATAGGTGTCGCCAGTCGCGCCCGGTCATGCCCAGATACACCTGGAATGACAGCCGCGTACTTAATGGGCGCGCGTTGGCCGGCCTTTCCGGCAGCGCATATCAAGGAGTCAGCATGGCGAAGGCCCTCTACGGCCACGTAGGTGCAGCGCCCGATCGGCGTCTGCTCGACGAGGTCACCCGACTGCGTTCCAGGGTTCAGGCACTGGAGTTCGAGATCACGCGTCTGCGTGCCGACAATGATCGGCTCGCGGCGGCTGCGGCGGAAGCGGACGACCTGCTTCGTCTCGCCGAGCCGGCGCTGACCTGATCTTCGGTTCGCAAAACTGAATCTCAGCACCACCGCAAAAATGCGCGCCGACACCTCCGTGCCGGCGCGCAACGCTGTCCGGCACCTTTGGCGGCCGACCATTTGTGATCTTGTAAGCGGCCGCACGTTTTCCACGCTCCGCAGTTTCGACGGAACGTGCCTAAGCGCACTCCGATCGTGAGCGGTATTTGTCTTTAGGTGACGACCGCGACGACAGCACGGTCCGCTCCCGGGTCACGCATGGCGCGAGTCGTCGAGACGGCTCGGGGCGGGTCGCGTGCCGGGTCGGTCCCGCCACCGGGTTAGTCTGCGGGTTCACCCAGGTCCCCGCAGCCGGCGACGGTACGGCGGCCACCGGACGAGGATCGAGAAGGTGTATCTCAAGAGCCTGACGGTGAAGGGCTTCAAGTCCTTCGCCTCCGCCACGACGTTGAAGCTGGAGCCCGGGATCACCTGTGTGGTGGGCCCGAACGGCTCCGGCAAGTCCAACGTCGTCGACGCCATCGCCTGGGTGCTCGGTGAGCAGGGCGCGAAGGCGCTGCGCGGCGGCAAGATGGAGGACGTCATCTTCGCCGGCACCGCCGGCCGCGCCCCGCTGGGCCGGGCCGAGGTCACCCTCACCATCGACAACACCGACGGCGCGCTGCCCATCGAGTACACCGAGGTCTCCATCACCCGCCGGATGTTCCGCTCCGGCGAGAGCGAGTACGAGATCAACGGCAACTCCTGTCGACTGCTCGACATCCAGGAGCTGCTGTCCGACTCCGGCATCGGCCGGGAGATGCACATCATCGTCGGTCAGGGCCGTCTCGACGGCATGCTGCACGCCAAGCCGGAGGACCGCCGCTCGTTCATCGAGGAGGCGGCCGGCGTCCTGAAGCACCGCAAGCGCAAGGAAAAGGCGCTGCGCAAGCTCGACGCGATGCAGGTGAATCTGAACCGCCTGACCGACCTCACCGCAGAGCTGCGCCGCCAGCTCAAGCCGCTGGGCCGGCAGGCCGAGGTGGCCCGGCGCGCGGCCACCATCCAGGCCAACCTGCGCGACGCGCGCCTGCGACTGCTCGCCGACGACCTGGCCACCCTGCGGACCACCCTGGATCGGGAGATCGCCGACGAGACCGCGCTGCGCGAGCGGCGCGAGCAGATCGAGGGCGAGCACGCCGAGGTGCAGGGCCGGCTCGGCGAGTTGGAGGCCGCCCTCGCCGAGGACGCGCCGCTGCTCGCCGCAGCGCAGGACACCTGGTACAAGCTGTCCGCCCTGCAGGAGCGCTTCCGCTCGATCGAGCAGTTGGCCCGGGAGCGGCTGCGGCACCTCAGCGCCACCGGCGACGACGAGCGACCCGGCCGCGACCCCGACCAGTTGGAGGCCGAGGCCGAACGGGTCCGCGAGCAGGAGGAGGAACTGCGCGCGGCGCTCACCGACGACCAGATCCGGCTGGCCGAGGCCGTCGAGCACCGCCAGGAGCTGGAACGTCAGCTCGCCGCCGCCGAGCGGGAGCTGGTCGCCGCCGCCAAGGCCATCGCCGACCGGCGCGAGGGCATGGCCCGGCTCACCGGTCAGGTCAACTCGGCCCGGGCGCGGACGACAAGCGCCGGCGAGGAGATCGAACGGCTCGCGGTCGCGCACGCCGACGCGCTGGGCCGTGCCGAGCAGGCGCAGGCCGACCTCGACGCGGTGGCCGCCCAGTCCACCGAGGCGGACCGCGACAACGCCGACCTCGACGCCCGGCACGCCGAGGCGCTCGCCGTCCAGGAGCGGGCGCAGGCGGCCGTACGGTCGCTGGCCGACGCCGAGCGGGCCGCCGAGAAGGACGCCGCCACCTGGAAGGCCCGCGAGGAGGCCCTGGCACTCGGCCTGCGGCGCAAGGACGGCACCGGTGCGCTGCTGGCCCGCGCGGGGGACGTACCCGGCCTGCTCGGCAGTCTCGCCGGGCTGCTCACCGTGGCGCCCGGAAACGAGGCCGCGCTGGCCGCCGCGCTCGGCGGCCTCGCCGACGCGGTCGCCGTCACCGGCGTCGACGAGGCCGTCGAGGCGATGCGGCTGCTGAAGATCTCCGACGCCGGTCGGGCCGGTCTGCTGGTCGGCAGTCCCGCCGGGCCCGGGATGACCGGGTCCGCCGACGCGTTGCGCCCGAAGCTGCCGGACGGCGCCCGCTGGGCCCCCGACCTGGTGGAGTGCGCACCCGACATCCGTCCGGCGGTGCACCGGGCGCTGCGCGACGTGGTGCTCGTCGACGATCTCGCCGCAGCGGCCGAGCTGGTCGCCGGCAACCCCGAGCTGCGGGCCGTCACCCCGGACGGTGACGTGGTCGGGGCGTACGCGGCGGCCGGCGGATCGGCCAAGGCACCCAGCTACATCGAGGTGCAGGCGGCCGTCGAGGAGGCCCGTACCAACCGGCTCGCCGCCGAGCGGACCGGCGCGGAGCTGCGCGACCAACTCGTCGAGGCGCGCGCCGAGGTGACGGCCGCGAAGGAAGCCGTGCAGCACGCCGCCGCCGAGAAGCGCGAGGCGGAGAGCCACCGCAACGCCGCCGCCCGCCGGCTCGCTGAGCTGGGCGCGGCCGCCCGTTCCGCCAAGGCGGAGACCGACCGGCTCGGCGAGTCCCACGCCCGCGCCGAGGCCGCCCGGCAACGGGACCTCGCCACGCTCGACGAGCTCCAGGAGCGGCTGCGGCTGGCCGAGGAGACCCCGGTCGATGCCGAGCCCTCCACCGAGGAGCGGGACCAGCTCGCCGCCATGGTGCCGCAGGCCCGACAGAACGAGATGGAGGTCCGGCTCGCCGTGCGTACCGCCGAGGAGCGGGTCTCCTCGATCGCCGGCCGGGCCGACTCCCTCACCCGCCAGGCCAGTGCGGAGCGGGCGGCGCGGGAGCGTGCCGCGGCGCGGCGGGCCGCGCGCACCCGGGGTGCGGGCATCGCCCGGGCCGTCGCGGGCGGGGCCCGCGCGGCGCTCACCCGCCTCACCACGTCGATCACGGCGGCCGAGCAGCACCGCGACGCCGTCGCGCGCGAACGCGCCGCCCGCGAGGCCGAGCTTCAGGAGGTACGCGGAGCGGCCAAACGCCTCGGCGCTGAGCTGGAGCGGCTGACCAGCCAGGTGCACCGGGACGAGGTGGCCCGCGCCGAGCAGCGGCTGCGCATCGAGCAGTTGGAGGCGAAGGCCGCCGAGGACTTCGGGCTGGACGTGGAGACCCTGGTCGCCGAGTACGGCCCCACCCAGCCCGTTCCGCCGACGCAGGCGGACGTGGCGGCTGCGGAGCGCGATGGCCTCCCGGTGCCCGAGCCGGTCCGCTACGAGCGGCCGGTGCAGGAGAAGCGCGCCGCCAAGGCGGAACGGGAGCTGGCCCTGCTCGGCAAGGTCAATCCACTCGCGTTGGAGGAGTTCGCCGCGCTGGAGGAGCGCTTCAAGTTCCTCTCCGAGCAGTTGGAGGACCTCAAGGCCACCCGTCGGGACCTGCTCACCGTCGTGAAGGACGTGGACGAGCGGATCCTGGAGGTCTTCGCCAGCGCCTTCGAGGACACCGCGCGCGAGTTCCAGCAGGTGTTCACGGTGCTGTTCCCCGGCGGCGAGGGCCGGCTCATCCTCACCGACCCCGAGGATCTGCTCACCACCGGCGTCGAGGTCGAGGCCCGCCCGCCGGGCAAGAAGATCAAGCGACTGTCGCTGCTCTCCGGTGGTGAGCGGTCGCTGACCGCGGTGGCCATGCTGGTGGCGATCTTCCGCGCCCGGCCCAGCCCGTTCTACATCATGGACGAGGTGGAGGCGGCCCTGGACGACGTGAACCTGGGCCGCTTGATCACGCTGCTGGCACAGTTGCGGGAGAAGAGTCAGCTGATCGTCATCACGCACCAGAAGCGGACGATGGAGATCGCCGACGCGCTCTACGGGGTGACCATGCGCAGCGGGGTCACCCAGGTGATCAGTCAACGGCTCAACCGGGCCGACGAGGACGACCAGCGGCCCGGCCGCGGCGAGGAGAACAGGTAGTGGCTCGGGAACGCGCGAAGGCGCTCCTGCTGGACTTCGACGGCGTCCTGCGCCGCTGGGACCCGGCGGTGGCCGCCGGTGTCGAGCGGGAGTACGGCCTCTCCGAGGGGGTGCTCGGCGAGATCGCGATGCAGTGGAGCCGGCTCCAGCCGGTGCTCACCGGCCAGGTCAACCACGCCGAGTGGGTGTCGAGTGTGGCGGACGCCCTGACCGAGTCGGTCGGCAGCCCGCAGCGGGCCCGCGACGCCGTCGAGCAGTGGCAGCGCTACCGCGGTGAGGTGGACACCGAGGTGCTCGACTTCGTCCGGGAGGTGCGTGCGGCCGGGATCAGGGTCGGGCTGGGCACCAACGCCACCGACCTGCTCGACGCCGACCTGACCGCGCTCGGCCTGGTCGGCGAGCTGGACGTCGTGGTCAACTCCTCGGTGGTCGGTGTGCACAAGCCGGCCCCGGAGTACTTCCAGGCCGCCTGCCAGGCGCTTGCCATCCCACCCGCCCGGGTGCTCTTCGTCGACGACGAGGACTGGGCGGTACGGGGCGCCCGCGCCGCCGGGCTGTCGGCGCACCGCTGGGGCGGTCACGCCGACCTGCGCTACCTGCGGGCGGCCCTGGACTACTGAACGGCGCTCACTCGCCGGTGGCGCCGTCGATGCGTTCCCGGATCAGGTCGGCGTGGCCGTTGTGCCGGGCGTACTCCTCGATCATGTGCACGTACACCCAGCGCAGGTTGAACGTGCGCTTCTTGCTGCCGACCTCGGTGAACGTCTCGTCGAGCGAGTGGCCGGCGGCGGCCTCGCGGGCCAGCGCGACCTCGCGGTGGAAGGTGGCGAAGTCCGCCTCGGCGTCGGCGGCGCTCACGTCGTGATCGGCGTCCGGGTTCTCGGGCGTGAAGTACGGGTAGTCGACCCGCTCGCCAGCGAAGCACTCCCGGAACCACCACGCCTCCACCTCGGCGAGGTGCCGGACCAGGCCGAGCAGGGTCAGCCCGGAAGGCTCCACGCTGGGCGTGCGCAACTGCTCCTCGGTGAGGCCCGCGCACTTGAGCAGCAGTGTCTGCCGGTGGTAGTCGAGCCAGCCGTCGAGCATGGTGCGCTCGTCGCCGACGTACGGTTCGGGTGTCCGGGTGATCTCCGGGGCGGTCCACGTCATGGCGCGCATCCTGCCCGGCACCTGTGACACGACGCGACGGGTTATTCAGGGCACCACGACGACGGGCCAGTGCCCCTTGCGGACGAGCCGGGTGGCGACCGAGCCGACCAGCCGGTGACCGGCCTGCTCGGACGCACCCACCACGACCATGTCGGCCCGGAACTCGTCGGCGGCCGCGGACAGCTCGGCGTACGCGTCACCGCGCCGGCACAGCAGCGTCACCGGGATGCCCAACTGCTCGGCCCCGCGCCGGCACTCTCGGCGCAGTTCGTCGGCCAACTCGTCGTGGGTGCGCTGGATCGCGCCGGCGTCCATGCCGGGCACCAGGGCGGTGAGACCGCTCGTCGAGCTGACGAAGACCACCACCAGGGCGGCGCCCTGCCGGCGGGCCAGCCCGGCGGCGTAGGCGCCGGCCCGCCCGGAGGTACGTGTGCCGTCGACGCCGACCATGATCACCCGAGGGCCGTCGGTGCCGCGCTCGAAGGGCAGCGAGCTGACCTGTGGCCCGTACTCCTCGCGATCCGGTGCTCCCACACTCATGGCTCTACCTCACCTCTGCCCGCCGGCGGGGATGACGCCGACGCCCTCGACAGGGTTCGATTCCCACTCGCCCCCGCCGGAAACCGGAGTGCCGTTCTGCTCCCGCAGCGGCACCTCCTTGATGAAGAGCACCGCGACAAACGCGATAAGCGCGAACGGGGCGGCGGCGAGGAAGATGTCACCGGCACCGTGGCCGTACGCGGCCTCCACCACCGCCCGCAGCGGGCCGGGCAGGGTGTGCACGTCGGGCAGGGTGCCACCGCTGCCGGAGCTGGAGGCCGGGATGCCGAGCTGGGACAGTCCGTCGGCGGTGTAGTCCTTGACCTTGTGGGCGAGGACCGCACCGAGGGCGGAGACGCCGATCGCGCCGCCGAGGCTGCGGAAGAACGCCACCACCGAGCTGGCCGCGCCGAGTTCGTGCGTGCCGACGGTGTTCTGCACGGCGAGCACGAGGTTCTGCATGGTCAGGCCCAGGCCGACGCCGATCAGCAGCATGTAGACGCTGAGCAGGGTGTAGCTGGTGTCCGCGCGCAGCGTGCCCATGAGCGCGAAGCCGATGGTGAGCAGCGCCGAACCGAGCACCAGGAACCGCTTCCAGCGGCCGGTCTTCGTGATGATCCGTCCGCCCACGGTCGAGGCGACCAGCAGGCCGAGGATCATCGGCAGGGTCATCAGTCCGGACATCGTGGGCGACTCGCCGCGGCTGATCTGGAAGTACTGGCCGAGGAAGATCGACGCGCCGAACAGGCCCACGCCCACCGCGACGCTGGCGACGACGGCGAGGGTGATCGTCCGGTTGCGGAACAGCCGCGGCGGGATCATCGGCTCGGCGGCCCGGGTCTCCACCCGGATGGCGAGCGCGCCCAGGAGCAGAGCGCCGAGGACCATGACGACGGTCTGCCAGGACGTCCAGGCGAACTGGTCACCGGCGAGGGAGACCCAGATCAGCAGCACCGAGACCGCCGCCGTGATCAGGGTGGCGCCCCACCAGTCGATCTGCGCCTTGCGCCTGACCACCGGCAGGTGCAGGGTCTTCTGGAGCACGACCAGCGCGGCGATGGCGAACGGCACGCCGACGTAGAAGCACCAGCGCCAGCCGAGCCACGAGGTGTCCACGATCACGCCGCCGATCAGCGGCCCGCCGATGGTGCCGACGGCCATCACGGCGCCGAGATAGCCGCTGTAGCGTCCCCGCTCGCGCGGCGTGATCATCGTCGCCATGATCACCTGTGCCAGGGCGGTGAGGCCGCCGGCGCCGACGCCCTGGAGCACCCGGCAGGCGATCAGCTCGCTGGTGCCCTGCGCCAGGCCGGCCAGCACCGAGCCGAGGACGTAGATCCCCAGGGCGAGCTGGACGAGTGTCTTCTTGCTGGTCAGGTCGGCCAGCTTGCCCCAGATGGGGGTGGTCGCGGTGGTCGCGAGCAGTGCCGAGGTGACCACCCAGGTGTAGGCGGACTGACCGCCGTGCAGCTCGGTGATGATGCGCGGCAGCGCGTTCGAGACGACCGTGGAGGAGAGGATCGCGACGAACATGCCCAGCAGCAGCCCGGAGAGGGCCTCCAGGATCTGCCGGTGGGTCATGTCGACGGCTGGCGCTCGGGACGCTGTCGCCTGGCTCATCGTGTGGTGCCTCCAGCCCGTACGTATTGGTTGCCTCAAGCAACAACTGGGGAAGCGGCGACAACATTCCCCGCGTCGCGGGTCATCTCCAGGAATCGTTGAACCGGCCGAGGAGTCGGGCGAACTCCTCGACGTCCCGGGCCGGCCAGTCGTCCAGCGCACGGAGGAATTCGCCCAGTCGGGCCGACCGGGCGACATCGAACCGGTGCTGCCCCTCCTCGGTGAGGCTGATCTGTGCCGCCCGCCGGTCACTCGGGTCGGGCTCGCGGTGCACCAGGCCCAGCGCCTCCAGCCCGTTGATCTGCCGGCTGAGCGTGCCCTTGCCCACGCCGAGGCGCGCCGCCAGCTCGGTCAGCCGGATCGAACCGCTGCGCCGCAGCCAGAGCAGCAGCCCGTAGGTGTTCGGTTCGAGGGTCGGATGCACCTCGCGGGCGATCTCCCAGGAGACCGCCCGGCCCCGGCGCAGCAGCGCGGTCAGCTCGTGCTCGACGGACCGGATCGGCTCCGGCTGATGCTCGCTCACGGCCTAGAGAGTACGGCGGGGCCTGGTCACCCGTCGCCGGAGAGGCGGCGGCTCATCACCGGGCGTAGGTGCCCGTCGCTGGTGGTGCCCTCGATGGTCACCTCAGCCTGCCGGCCCCGATGGGACAGGGTGGCGACGGCGTTGCCGAAGTAGGGCCCGGCCAGCTTGCGCCAGCGCACCCCCGGCCGCCGGACACCCGCCGAGCGGGCCAGTGCCCGGGTGGCGCCCGCCGGACCCGACGACCAGCCCATCTTCATCAGCGGGCGGATGCCGGCCGGCACCTGGTTGTGGATCGGTGAACAGGTGAGCTGGTGTACGGGCGTGACCACGGAGGGGTCGGCGAACCGGGCGCGGGCCACGTACGAGTGGTGCACGTCCCCGGAGAGCACGCTGATCGACGCCGGTGGGGCGTACGCCGGGCCGGCACCGACCCGTGCGCCGGACTCCCTCGGCGTGCCGGTGCCGATCCGGGCGAACGTCTCACCGAGCGCCTCGAAGGACCGCCGGAACGCCGCCCAGTGCTCCAGATCGAGGGCGCGGCGCAGCTTCTCCGCCGTCCGGGCGACCCAGGGCCGGCGCGAGTCGGCCAGCTTCTCGTTCCACGCCTCGATGTGGTGGATGCCCTGCGGCAGCAGCCAGGGCAGCGAGGCGCCGACCACCAGGTGGTCGTAGACGCCGTGCGCCTGGTCGAGGAACCACGACCACTCACCCGGCGGCAGCATCGCCCGGCTGCCCGGTTCGAGCACCCGGCTGCACCGGTTGTCGAGCATGACCAGCCGGGTACGCCCCAGGTCGAGCGCGTAGCTCCACTGGTACTGCACGGCCCGCCAGCGTTCGGTGTCGTGCGCCAGGTCGGCCTCCTGGTCGACCCGGTGCCCGAACTCGCGCAGCACGCCGGTGGCGTCCTCGGCGGCGACCACCTTGGCGAACACCGGGTCGGCGGCGATCTCGTCCGGCGCGAGGTTGCCCAGGTGCTGGTAGACCCAGTACGAGGCCAGTCCGCTGCCGATCCGCTCGGCCCACCACGACTGCTCGCGCATCTCGGCACGCCACGACGCCGAGGTGTTCCAGTCGTCGATGATCTCGTGATCGTCGAAGATCATCACACTCGGCACGGTGGAGAGCAGCCACCGGATCTCCGGATCGCGCCACGACTCCAGATAGAGCTTGGTGTACTCGTCGAAGCTGACCACCTGGTCGGCGGGAGCGCCCTTGGGGCGACGACGCCGCCGACGCAGCAGCCGCCGCACGGTCGGTGAGGTCACGTCGGCGTACACCTGGTCACCCAGGAGCACCAGCAGGTCGGGCAGCGGGTGCGACTCGGGATCGGCCATCAACCGCCGGGCGTACGCGTCCAGGGCGTCCGGCGGGAGCTTGCGCGTGGTGGCGTGCTGGGTGGTCTCCCGGCACGAACCGAAGATCATGTTGACCGGCTGGTCCAGGTCGTCAACCGCCCGGGTACGGATCACGCTGGGCGGGAAGCTGCTGCTCTCCACGGGCCAGACCAGCTCGTCGTCGACAAGTACCTCGTACGTCGTGGCGCTGTCCGGGGTGAGGCCCTCCACGACGACGAGGGCGTAGTGGTGGTCGTACGCCGAGAAGGTGGGCGCGGTGCCGGTGGCGCCGTCGGCCGTGCGGACGGTGACCACGGCGGGCGCCGCGGTCTCCACCCAGATCGTCGCCCGGGTGTCGACCACTCGCCGCAGCAGTGGGCCGATCAGGAGGTGTGCGGCGGGCATGACGCGAGCCTACCGCCGGTTTCCGGACACCGGCCGGGTGCGGTGGCTGGGACGCCGTCGCCGGCATCTGACAGGATTCCGGCATGGCCGAATATCTCGTCCTCGCTCTGGTCCTGCTCGGTGTGCTGATCGCCGGCACAGTCGGGCTGGTCGTGCCCCGTCTGCGGCGGCGGCCCGAGCCTCCGCTCCCGCGCACCGAGGTCGACACCCGGGCCGAGGAGGATCTCGCCGGTCCGCCCGTCGAGGCACCGGAGTCCGATCTGTCCACCGGTGTCCTGGTCGAGCCGCCGCCGGTGCTCGAACCGCAGGTCGAGGTCCCCGAGCCGACCGCCGGGCGGCTGGTCCGGCTCCGCTCCCGCCTGTCGCGCTCGCAGAACGTCTTCGGCAAGGGCCTGCTCGGCCTGCTCGCCCGCGACCACCTCGACGAGGACGCCTGGGAGGAGATCGAGGACAGCCTGATCACCGCCGACGTCGGGGTCGACGCGACCCGCGACATCGTCGACCGGCTGCGGGAGCGCACCCGGGTACTGGGCACCCGCTCTGCCGGTGAACTGCGCGCGCTGCTCGCGGCCGAGCTGGTCAACGCCCTCGACCCCGCCATGGACCGCGCGCTGCGGACCGCGCCGAAGGAGGGCGTTCCGGCGGTGGTGCTGGTGGTCGGCGTCAACGGCGCCGGCAAGACCACCACCTGCGGCAAGATCGCCCGGGTGCTGGTCGCCGACGGGCGGAGCGTGCTGCTCGGCGCAGCCGACACCTTCCGGGCCGCCGCCGCCGACCAGTTGCAGACCTGGGGCGAGCGGGTCGGCGCGGAGACCGTCCGGGGCCCGGAGGCGGCCGACCCGGCCAGCGTCGCGTTCGACGCCGTCAAGCGGGGCATCGACACCGGCGTCGACACGGTGCTCATCGACACCGCCGGACGCCTCCAGAACAAGATCGGCCTGATGGACGAGCTGGGCAAGGTCAAGCGCGTCGTGGAGAAGCAGGGGCCGATCGACGAGACGCTGCTCATCCTCGACGCCACGACCGGCCAGAACGGTCTGGAGCAGGCCCGGGTCTTCACCGAGGTGGTCAACGTGACAGGCGTGGTGCTGACCAAGCTCGACGGCACCGCCAAGGGCGGCATCGTGATCGCCGTACAGCGCAAGCTCGGCATCCCGGTGAAGCTCGTCGGCCTCGGCGAGGGCAAGGACGACCTCGCCCCGTTCGACCCGGCGCAGTTCGTCGACGCGCTGCTGGGGACCGAACCCGCCGGACGGGACGCGTAGTCTCGGGTGACCACTGACGATCGCGCGTACACGGGCTGGCGCGACCCCGGCCACGCCTCGCAGCGCCTCGGGAGACCGTACGTGACTTCGCAGGAGATCCCGCTGCACGGCGGCAACGTGAGCACCGTGGTCCGGGTCGGCGACACGGTCCGTCGTAACGCCGGGCCGTGGACCCCGTCCGTGCACGCCCTGCTGCGGCACCTGGAGTACGTCGGCTTCACCGGCGCTCCCCGGGCGCTCGGCATGGACGAGCGCAACCGTGAGGTGCTGTCGTACCTGGAGGGGGAGTGCGGGGAATACCCGCTCGCTCCGCACTGGGTGACCGACGAGGCGCTGGTCACCGTCGCCACCATGCTGCGGATGTTCCACGACGCGCAGTACGGCTTCGCCCCGCCGGCCGGGGCCGTCTGGCGCTCGTTCGGGCCCCCGCCACCGGACACCGAGGTGATCTGTCACCACGACGCCGCCCCGCACAACGTGATCTGGCGGCCGGACGGCACCCTCGGGCTGATCGACTTCGACCTCGCCTCGCCCGGCGCCCGGATCTACGACGTGGCGTACGCGGCGTGGACGTGGGTGCCGATCTTCGCCGACCGGGACTCGATCACGCTGGGCTGGAAGCACCCGGACCGCCCGCGCCGGCTGCGGCTCTTCGCCGACGCGTACGGGCTGATCCCACGGGACCGGCACCGGCTGATCCGGACCATCCGCAAGCGGATCGTGGACCACGTGGAGGGCATCCGCCGGATGGCTGCCGCCGGCGAGCCGGCGTTCGTCCGGATCGTGCACAAGGGTCACCTGCGGCGGCCGATGCGCGACCTGCGACTGCTCGACTACGAGCGGCACGCTCTGGAGAACGCCCTCCGCTGAGTGCCTGTCGGTCGATGCGCGGCCGGTCCCGTCACGCGCATCGGTCGATGCGGTCGACCGGTCAGCCATCGACGTTCACCGTCCGGTTGATCCACACTCGTCCATGCTGCTGACTGTGCGGACTTCGTGACACGTACGAAACAACCCGTCACGAAACGGAAACCCGCACGGGACCCAAAGTGAAACAGCCGGCCGCGAAGCTTCCGCGCAACCGGCCTACGGGCGACGCTGCCCCGGAAAGCCGCGAAGGAGGACTTCACCTTTAGGAGGCCAGCGTGCCTGAAGCACCGACGATCGACGGCGCCAATACCACGTGGCTGCTGGTTTCGACCGCGCTCGTGCTGCTCATGACCCCCGGACTGGCGCTGTTCTACGGCGGCCTCAACCGGGCCAAGGGCGTACTCAACATGATGATGATGAGCTTCACGGCTATCGGGCTCATCTCTGTTCTGTGGTGGTTCTACGGTTTCAGCGTCGCCTTCGGGACCGACGTGAACGGCTTCTGGGGCGACCCGGGCGCGTACCTCGGTACCAAGACGTTCCTCGCCGAGACCGACCTGTGGGGCGCCACGGCGGAGAACCCCAGCGGCATCGGTATTCCGCTCTACGTGTTCATGGCGTTCCAGATGGTCTTCGCCGTGATCACCGTCGCGCTGATCAGCGGTGCCATCGCCGACCGGGCCAAGATCGCCGGCTGGCTGGTGTTCGCGTTCGGCTGGGCCACCCTGGTCTACTTCCCGGTCGCACACTGGGTGTGGGGCGGCGGCATCATCGGCGCCGACATCCACGCGTTGGACTTCGCCGGTGGCACCGCGGTGCACATCAACGCCGGTGCGGCGGCCCTGGCCGTGGCGCTGGTGCTCGGTAAGCGTCTCGGCTGGCCCCGCGAGGGCATGAAGCCGCACAACATCCCGCTCGTCGCGCTCGGCGCCGGTCTGCTGTGGTTCGGGTGGTTCGGCTTCAACGCCGGCTCCGAGCTGACCGTCGACTCGGTCGCCGGCCTCGCCTTCATCAACACCCAGCTCGCCACCGCGGCCGCGGTGCTCGGCTGGATCGCGGTCGAGTGGATCAAGGACCGCAAGCCGACCATGGTCGGTGCCTCGTCCGGTGCCATCGCCGGCCTGGTCGCCATCACCCCGGCCTGTGGCTTCATCGCCCCGTGGGCGTCCGTACTGCTCGGCATCGTCGCCGGTGTGGTGTGCGCGCTCGCCGTCAGCCTCAAGTACAAGCTGGGCTACGACGACTCCCTCGACGTCGTCGGCGTGCACTTCGTCGGTGGCTGGATCGGCTCGCTCTGGCTCGGCCTGTTCGCCACCAACTCGGTAAACGCCGCGATCAGCGACGTGGTCGGAGCCTCCGACGGCCTGTTCTACGGTGGCGGCGTGACCCAGCTCGGTCGGCAGGCCCTGGCCGGCCTTATCGTCACCGCCTGGTCGTTCGGCATCGCCTGGGTGCTCGCCTTCGTCATCGAGAAGACGATCGGCTTCCGCGTCAAGAACGAGGCCGAGGTCGAGGGCATCGACATCGCCGAGCACGCCGAGAGCAGCTACGACCTGTCCCCGTCGGGCGGCGGCACGGGTGGCGCGTTCGCGATGGCCGGTATCGGCTCGACCGGTGGCGCGCCGAGCGCCGCTCCCGAGACCGAGTCCACCGAGCCGGTCAGCGCCAAGGTCGCCGGTTAACGTTCCTTAGATGGAGGGGTTGGACATGAAGCTGGTGACCGCGGTCATCAAGCCGTACCAGCTGGACGCGGTGAAGGAAGCTCTGCACGCCCTGGGCGTGGCCGGGCTGACCGTCAGCGAGGTCCAGGGGTACGGACGGCAGAAGGGGCACACCGAGGTTTACCGGGGTGCCGAGTACACGGTCGAGTTCCTGCCCAAGATCCGGGTCGAGGTGCTCACCGACGAGATCGACGTGGAAAAGATCGTGGACGCCATCGTCGGCGCCGCCCGTACGGGCAAGATCGGCGACGGCAAGGTCTGGGTCACCGGTGTCGAAGAGGTCGTCCGGGTGCGTACCGGCGAGCGCGGCCTCGACGCCCTCTGATCCGGATCACGACGACATGACCTCGTTGATCAAGAAGGACGCGTCAGGAAACGCCGAGAACGGTGACGCGAACCTCTTGATCAACGAGGTCGTCGGCGTACCCGGGGGGATCGGGGAGGCCGCCCGAGTGGGGCGGGCGGCCGCGTACGACGAGTTCCTGCGCGGTTTGTTGCCCGCGCGCGACGGTGTCGCGCTGATGGCCGTCGGGGGCCTGGGACGGCGGCAGTGCGCTCCGTACGGCGACCTCGACCTGGTGCTGCTGCACGCCGGGGTGCCGGGCACGGACGAGTTGGCCGCCTCGGTCTGGTACCCGATCTGGGACGCCGGCCTGCGCCTGGACCACTCGGTGCGAACCATCTCCGAGGCACTCTCGGTGGCCCAGGACGACGTCAAGGTCGCCCTCGGGCTGCTCGACGCCCGCCTGGTGGTCGGCGACCAGGCACTGGCCGACGCACTGACCCGCACCGCGGCCGATCACTGGCGACGTACCGCCGTACGCCAGCTTCCGCGTCTGCGGGAGGTCACCGCCGCCCGCTGGCAGGCCCACGGCGAGTTGGCCTTCCTCCTCGAGGGTGACCTCAAGGAGGCCGCCGGCGGGCTGCGCGACGTGGGCTTGCTGCGCGCGATCTCCGCCGCCGGCATCACCGACGCGCTGCGTCCCGCCGTCCGCGCCGCCCACCTGCGGCTGTTGGACACGCGCGACGCTCTGCACCAGCAGGTCGGCCGCCGGGTCGACCGATTGGTGGCCCAGGAACGCGACGGCGTCGCCGCGCTGCTCGGGCTAGAGGATGGCGACGCCCTCCTGCGGCGGGTGGCCGGGGACGCGCGCACGGTCAGCCACGCCCTCGATGACGCCTTCCGCGCCGCCGACCGGCTGCGCTCCGGGCGCTCCCGCGGCGGAAACGGCAGTCCGGTGCGCAGGCCCGTGGCCCGGGACGTGGTCGAGCACGACGGGGAGTTGGTGCTGGCCCGGACGGCGATCGGCGCGCGCCCCGACCCGAGCCTGTCCCTGCGGGTGGCCGCCGCGGCAGCCACGACCCGGCTGCCGATCGCGCGCGCCACCTGCGAGTGGCTGGCGGCGTACTGCCCGCCGCTGCCCGCGCCCTGGCCGGCCGAGGCCCGGGCCGCGTTGACCACGCTGCTGGGCGCCGGTCCCGGCCTGGTGCCGGCGTGGGAGACCTGCGACAGGTACGGGCTGGTGGACGGCTGGCTGCCCGAGTGGACCCGGGTGCGTAGCCTCCCTCAGCACAACCCGGTGCACCGCTACACCCTCGATCGGCACCTCGTGCAGGCCGCCCACGAGGCCAGCCGGCACGCCCGCGAGGTGGACCGCCCCGACCTGCTGCTGCTCGGCGCCCTGCTGCACGACATCGGCAAGGGTCTCCCCGGTGACCACAGCACCGTCGGCGTGCCGCTCGCCGAGACGGTGGCGACCCGGGTCGGGCTGCCCGCCCCGGAGGTGGCGCTGATCGGCACGCTCGTCCGGCTGCACCTGCTCCTGCCCGACGTGGCCACCCGTCGGGACCTCGCCGACCCGGTGACCATCGCGTCGGTCGCCGAGGCGGTGGGCGACACCGGCACGCTCGACCTGTTGCACGCCCTCGTACGCGCCGACGCCGCCGCGACCGGCCCGGCCGCCTGGTCGGACTGGAAGGGTCGACTGGTCGCCGAACTCGTCGCCCGCGTCCGTACCGCCCTGGACACCGGCGTACTGCCCGAACCCCCGGCCCCGGACCCGGCGCTGCTGGCCGGGCCGCTGCCGGTCGTCCACCTGACCGGAGACCGGGTGGCGGTGGCAGCCGCCGACCGACGGGGACTGCTCGCCACGGTGGCCGGCTGCCTCGCCCTGCACCGGCTGGAGGTGCTCTCCGCGGACGCCTCCGTGGTCGACGGTCGAGCGCTCGTCGAGTGCCGGGTACAACCCCGCTACGGACTTCCGGCCGACCCGGTCCCGCTGCGCGCCGACCTACGCCGTGCGGTGGCCGGCGACGTGTCCGTCACCCAACGGCTGCGGGGTCGTGCGCTCGCCGCCCGGGGCAGCGGCGCCGCTCCGCGGGTGGTCTGGCACCGCGAAGCCGCCACCGACGCCGTCCTGCTCGAACTGCGCGCGGCCGACGCCGCAGGATTGCTCTACCGGGTGGCCGGCGCGCTTGACGAGGCGGGAGCCCTGGTCCGGGCCGCGCGGATCTCCACCCTCGGCGCGGACGTCGTCGACGCCTTCTACCTCGTGGGCGGCTGGCCCGACGACGCCACCCGGGCCCGCCTGGAGGCCGCCGTCCTCGCCGCCGTCTGACCAACGGCCATCGCCGTGCGGCGACCCAGGCTGGCAGCCGCCGCCCGCAGATCGTCGGGGGTTGGTCGTCGCCTCGGGGATCCTGAGCGGCCTGCAAGGGCTACTTGCGGCTGATGACTGTGAGGCATCAATATGCCTCTCAGTCATCACGCTCATTGCGGTGTCCGCCGCCGCGTGCCCCAGGCGTCGGCGGCTGTCGGGCGACGCGTCGGCGGCTGACAGGCCGGATGGCGCGGGCGGGGTGAGGTCGCGGGTACGTCGCGGGACGTAGGGGCGGTGCCGCTCGTGGGCGCACGTCGGGAGGCGTCTGCGCGGGCAGAATGACGACCATGCGAGGGAACGGGTGGCGGGGGTGGCGGCACGCGGCGGCGGACACGATGCTCCCTCTGGCGCTGCTCGTGTTCGGGGTGCTCGCCACCGACCTGGCCGGGGACAACCAGCCGGGGTCCACGCCGGTGGATGCCATCTGTCTCGCACTGATCGCGCTCGCCGCCCTCGCCCTACTGCTTCGGCGGCGAGCCCCGGTGGCGACCCTCGCAGTGGTCACCATGGCCACCTCGACGTACCTGGTGCTCGGCTACCCGTACGGACCGATTCTGCTCGCGTTCCTGTTCGCGGTGTACACCGTGGCGGTGCGACTGCCGGTGCGTCCGGCGGCGCTCGCCGCCAGCGGTGCGTTCGTCCTGTTGGTGGCGCACGTCTTCGTCAGCCGTGGGCCGGCGCCGGGTTGGTTCGGAGTGCTGCCGGCGTCGGCCTGGGTGGTCGTACCGTTCGCAGTGGGTGTGGTGGTACGCGTCAACCGCGAGACGGCCGCGCGTAGCCGCGCCGAACAGGCCCGTGAGCGTGCCGAGCAGGCCCGGCGGCAGGCCGACGAGGAGCGGTTGCGCATCGCTCAGGAGGTACACGACGTGGTGGGGCACGGGCTGGCCGCGATCAGCATGCAGGCGGAGATCGCCCTGCACCTGCTGCCGAAACGGCCCGAACAGGCGGAGGTGGCTCTGACCGCGATCAGCCGCACCAGCCGGGAGGCGTTGGACGAACTCCGGGTCACGCTGGGCGCGGTACGGCGGGGCGCGGAGCGTGAACCGGTGCCCGGTCTGGCCCGGCTCCCCGCCCTGTGTGACCGCCTGGCGGGCGCCGGTCTCGCGGTCGACCTGCGCCAGGACGGTGACCCGCGGGAGTTGCCGGCGGCGGTGGACCTGGCCGCGTACCGGGTGGTGCAGGAGGCGTTGACCAACGTGCTGCGGCACGCCGGGGTGGCGAGCGCGGAGGTGACCGTGGGCTACCGGGCCGACGAGCTGACCGTCGAGGTCACGGACCGGGGTGTCGGGGCCGCCAGCCGGTTCGACGCGGCCGGAGAGCTCGACGCGTCCGCCGGCCAGACCGGAGGGCACGGGCTGGCCGGCATGCGGGAGCGGGTGGCAGCGCTGGGCGGGCGGCTGACGATCGGACCGCGTCCGGGCGGCGGCTTCCGCGTCTGGGCCCGGCTGCCGCTGGGGCCTTCCACGTGATCCGGGTGCTGATCGCCGACGACCAGGACCTGGTCCGCCTCGGGCTGCGCGCGCTGGTGGAGAGCGAGGACGACCTGACGCTCGCCGGTGAGGCCGCCGACGGGTTGCGGGCGGTGGAGCTGGCCCGGCGGGAGCGGCCGGACGTCGTGCTGATGGACATCCGGATGCCGGGCATCGACGGGATCGAGGCGACCCGCCGAATCGTCGCCGATCCCGACCTGACCGGCACGCGGGTGGTGGTGCTCACGACCTTCGAGCTGGACGAGTACGTCTTCGACGCGCTGCGCCACGGCGCGAGCGGTTTCCTCACCAAGGACACCCGCCCGCCGGAGCTGTTGCGCGCGATCCGGCTGGTCGCCGAGGGAGAGGCGTTGCTGTCGCCGTCGGTGACGCGCCGGGTGGTGCGTGAGTTCGCCACCCGTCCGTCGCGGGCGCCCCGTCCGCACCCGCGGCTGGACACCCTCACCGACCGGGAGCGCCAGGTGGTGAGCCTGGTCGGTGAGGGCCTCAACAACGAGGAGATCGCCGCCCGGTTGGTGGTCAGCCCGGCGACCGCTCGGACACACGTCAGCCGGGCGATGGGCAAGCTGGGAGCCCGGGACCGGGCCCAGCTCGTCGTCTTCGCGTACCAATCGGGCCTGGTTTCGGGGTGAGGCCGGGCCGCCAGCGGCCGTGCGGCCGGGCGGCTACCCTAGCGGTGGCCGGACTCCGCAGTGCCGGCCGTGTTGTGCCCGCCGGAACACTGACAAACGGGATGTTCGCGTGTTTGACACCTTGAGTGACCGCCTGTCCGGGATCTTCACCAAGCTCCGCGGCAAGGGACGGCTCACCGACGCCGACATCGACGCCACCGCGCGCGAGATCCGCCTCGCGCTGCTGGAGGCGGACGTCGCGCTGCCGGTGGTCAAGGGCTTCATCGCGGCCGTCAAGGAGCGCGCCCGCAGCGCCGAGGTCTCCCAGGCGCTCAACCCGGCCCAGCAGATCATCAAGATCGTCAACGAAGAGCTGATCAAGGTGCTCGGCGGCGAGGGGCGGCGGCTCCAGTTCGCCAAGCAGCCGCCGACGGTGATCATGCTGGCCGGCCTCCAGGGTTCCGGTAAGACCACCCTGGCCGGCAAGCTGGCCCGCTGGCTCAAGGGCCAGGGGCACCAGCCGCTGCTGGTCGCCGCCGACCTCCAGCGTCCCAACGCCGTCGGTCAGCTCCAGGTGCTCGGTGGTCGGGCCGGGGTCGAGGTGTACGCCCCGGAGCCCGGCAACGGCACCGGTGACCCGGTCCAGGTGGCGCGCGCCTCGATCGAGCACGCCAAGCGTGCCGCCCGCGACATCGTCATCGTCGACACCGCCGGTCGCCTCGGCATCGACGCCGAGATGATGCAGCAGGCCGCCGACATCCGCGACGCCGTCTCGCCGGACGAGGTCATCTTCGTCATCGACGCCATGGTCGGTCAGGACGCCGTCCGTACCGCCGAGGCGTTCCGCGACGGCGTCGGCATCACCGGCGTGGTGCTCTCCAAGCTCGACGGCGACGCCCGTGGTGGTGCCGCGCTGTCGGTCCGCGAGGTCACCGGGCAGCCGATCCTGTTCGCCTCCACCGGTGAGAAGTTGGAGGACTTCGACGTCTTCCACCCCGACCGGATGGCCAGCCGGATCCTCGGCATGGGCGACGTCCTCACTCTGATCGAGCAGGCCGAACAGGCCTTCGACTCCGATCAGAAGGAGAAGATGACCGCCAAGCTGATGGGCGGGGAGCAGTTCACGCTTGACGACTTCCTCGATCAGCTCATCGCGGTACGACGGATGGGTCCGATCGCCAATGTGCTGGCCATGATGCCGGGCATGGGGCAGATGAAGGACCAGCTCGCCGACCTGGACGACAGCCACTTCGACCGGGTCACCGCGATCATCCGGTCGATGACCCCGGGCGAGCGCAACAACCCGAAGATCATCAACGGCTCCCGCCGGGCGCGTATCGCCAACGGTTCCGGTGTCACCGTGATGGACGTCAACCAGCTGCTCAACCGCTTCGCCGACGCGCAGAAGATGATGAAGCAGATGGGCGGGATGATGGGCCTACCCGGCGGCGGTCGGCGCAAGGCCACCAAGTCGCCGAAGAACAAGCGCAAGGGCACCAAGGGTGGCGGTCGGCCGCGTACCGGCGCCGGGATGCCGGGCGGCTTCCCCGGTGGCATGCCGCAGCTCCCGCCGGGGATGGACCCGAACGACCTCGCCGGTGGCCAGGGGCTTCCGCCCGGCTTCAAGCTCCCGAAGATCGACTTCAACAAGCTCGGCAAGGGCGGCGACAAGGGCCCGCGCTGACACGGACCTGCCCGTGCTGACCTCCCGGAAGAACGACCTGCCCGCCCCCGACGGGGAGTGATCCGGTAGGACTGTGCGCATGGCTCTTCATGTGCGCGGCGTACTGCTCCCCGACGACGAGGTCCGGGACCTCTGGCTGGTCGGCGACCGGGTGACCTTCACCCCGGTGTCCGGCGCGGAGACCGTCGTGGACGGCGGGTTCGTCCTGCCGGGGCTGGTCGACGCGCACTGCCACATCGGCATCGCCCGGGGTGGCGCCCCGATCACCTCGCTCGACCAGGCCCGCGACCTGGCCCACGTCGACCGGGACGCCGGGGTGCTGGCGATCCGTGACGCCGGCTCGCCTTACCCGTACCCCGAGTTGGACGACGAACCGGACCTGCCGCGACTCGCCCGTGCGGGCCGGCACGTCGCGCCCCCGAAGCGCTACCTGCGCGACATCGGCGTGGAGGTCGACGCCAATGAGGTCGCCGCGACGGTGGCCGCCCAGGCGAAGGCCGGCAACGGCTGGGTCAAGCTGGTCGGCGACTGGATCGACCGGGGCGTGGGTGACCTCGCGCCGGCCTGGGACGCGGACACCCTGACCGCCGCCGTGCGGGCCGCGCACGACGCCGGGGTACGCGCCGCCGTGCACAGCTTCTCCGAGTCGGCCGTCGAGATCATGGTGCGCGCCGGCGTCGACTCGGTGGAGCACGGCACCGGCCTGAGCCTCGACCTGCTCGACGAGATGGCCCGCCGGGGCACCGCGCTCGTCCCCACAATGATCAACATCGCGACCTTCGGTGGGATCGCCGAGCAGGCGCGGGCCAAGTTCCCCGGGTACGCCGAGCACATGCTCGCGCTGCGCGACCGCTTCCCCGAGGTGGTCCGGGCCGCCCACGAGGCGGGCGTGCCGATCTACGTGGGCACCGACGCCGGAGGCGGCATCGACCACGGGCTCGCCGCCGAGGAGATGCTGCTGCTGCACGAGCGCGCCGGCATGGCCCCGATCGACGTGCTCGCCGCCGCCTCCTGGGGCGCCCGGGAGTGGCTGGGCTTTCCCGGGCTGGTCGAGGGCGGTCTCGCCGACCTGACCGTCTACCCCGAGGACCCCCGCGACGACCTGCGGGTCGTCCGCGCCCCGTCCCGCACCATCCTGCGCGGCCGAGTGGTGCGCTGATCCCCTGCGCTGTCCCTGGCCCGTGCGGTGCCGCGCCCGTGCGGTGCCGCGCCCGTGCGGTGCCGCGCCCGTGCGGTGCCCCGCAAGATCGTGCTCGATCCAGGAAGTAGTGGCCTCGGGGGCGTGGGAATGCCACCTACAACCAGGATCGAGCACGACCTTGCCGAATGGAGGGGTCGACGAGGAACGATCCGCGCAACTTCCCTGATGTTGCTGCCTCACGCACGCCGGAAGCAGCAACATCACCGATGTTGCGCGGATCTTGGCGCGGGGCGCGGGCGCGGGGCGCGGTCGGCAGGTGGCCGAGGGCTCAGCGGGGCTGGGGGATTGCGGCGGCGAAGAGGTGGACGGCCAGGTCGGCCAGGGCCGTGGCGGTCTGGTCGATCGGGGAGCGGGGGAGCACGATGTGGCTCACCACGAGGCGGACGATGGCGTCGGCGGCGAACGTCGTCGCGGCCTCGTCGGCGCCCGGCAGGTGGTCGCCGGCCCAGGTGAGCAGCGCGTCCGACGCCTCGTCGAGGACCACCTCGGCCCGGGTGGTGAGGTACGGCAGCAGCTCGTCCGAGCCACCCCGTGCGCTGGTCAGGATCGCCTTGACCAGCGGATTGTCCGCTGCGCTGGTGAGGGTGTGCGCGATGGCCGCGTACGCGCCGGCCCGCATGTCGGAGCCGTGCGCGCGCAGTGCCTCGCGTACGTCGCCCACGAACCGGTCCACCTCGTGTCGGGCGAGCGCCTCGGCCAGGCCTGCCTTGCTGCCGAACTCGTTGTAGACGGTCTGTCGGCTCACCCCGGCGGCGGTGGCCACGCCGCCCATCCGTACCGCGTCCCAGCCGGTGGCGATGGTCAGCGCACGGGCTGCCTCCACGATCGTGTCCCGCGGTCGCTGGCGCGGCGAGTCGGTCGTCGCAGTCATGGTGGTCGAATTCTAGCCGCGCCGCGGGACCGCACCCGGCCAGCCCGCCGGCCGGCACCCCACGGGCCGCCGAGGTGCCGCCTGCTGAGCGCGATCCGCTGGCCGGGTCGGTGTGGGCGACGTCCGTGGACGGCGCGACGCCTCCCGGGCGCGGCGGTGCGTCGCGTGGCGCATAGGATGTGCGGTCATGGCACGCGTGCTCACTCCCCGTGCGGAGGACTTTCCCCGCTGGTACCAGGACCTGATCGCCAAGGCGAAGCTGGCCGACAACGGCCCGGTCCGGGGGACCATGGTCATCCGCCCGGCCGGCTACGCCATCTGGGAGCGGATGCAGGCCGAGATGGACGCCCGGATCAAGGCGGCCGGCGCGGAGAACGCGTACTTCCCGCTGTTCATCCCGGAGAGCTACCTCAAGCGGGAGGCCGAGCACGTCGAGGGTTTCTCGCCGGAGCTGGCGGTCGTCACCCACGGTGGCGGCAAGCCCCTGGCCGAGCCGATCGTGGTGCGTCCCACCAGCGAGACGGTGATCGGCGAGTTCATGGCCAAGTGGATCGACTCGTACCGGGATCTGCCCCTGCTGCTCAACCAGTGGGCGAACGTGGTCCGGTGGGAGCTGCGCCCGCGGATCTTCCTGCGGACCAGTGAGTTCCTGTGGCAGGAGGGGCACACCGCGCACGCCACCCGCGAGGACGCGCGGGCGTACGCGCGGCGGATCCTGCACGAGGCGTACGAGGACCTGATGGTCAACGTGCTGGGCATTCCGGTGGTGGTCGGCCTGAAGACGGCCCGCGAGCGGTTCGCCGGGGCGACGGCCACGTACACCTGCGAAGGCATGATGGGCGACGGCAAGGCGCTTCAGCTGGGCACCAGCCACGAGCTGGGGCAGAACTTCGCCAAGGCGTTCGACATCAGCTACTCGGCCAAGGAGGGCGGCCGGGAGCACGCCTGGACGACCTCCTGGGGCACGTCGACCCGCATGCTCGGCGGCCTGATCATGGCGCACGGCGACGACAACGGCCTGCGGGTGCCGCCGAGGCTCGCGCCCATCCAGGCGTACATCATGGTCGTCAAGGACGGCGAGGGCGTCGCGGAGGCGGCGGCCAAGCTGCGCGACGGCCTGCGTGACGCCGGTGTCCGGGTGGCGCTCGACGATCGGACCGACACCGCGTTCGGCCGCCGGGCCGTCGACGCCGAGCTGCGCGGCTATCCGGTACGCGTCGAGGTCGGTCCCCGCGACCTGGCCGTCGGTAACGCGACGGTGGTTCGTCGTACCGACGGGTCGAAGTCCCCGACGCCGATGGCCGACGTGGTCGGCGCGGTCCTGGCGGCGCTGGAGGCCGACCAGCAGGTGCTGCACGACCAGGCGCTGGCCAACCGTGAGTCGCGGACGGTGGAGGTCACGACCCTCGCCGAGGCGATCGAGGCGGCCGCGAACGGCTGGGCGCGGGTGCCGTGGTCGGCGGTCGGGGTGGCCGGCGAGGCCGAGGCGAACGGGCAGGGCGTCACGGTGCGCTGCCTGCTGCGGGCCGACGGCTCGGTGCCGGACTCGGAGGACGAGCCCGACCTGGTGGCCATCCTCGCCCGCGCCTACTGAGGTGCTCGTCGACCGGTTCGAGCCGGGTCGCCTGATCATGCACCGCAACGTGCGGCACGGCCGGATCGGTTGGGTCCGGCCGGGCCGGGTGGTCAGCGACGACGAGCGTGGTCTGCTGGTGTGGATCGTCCGGGACTCGCCGGTGGCACACGAGGTGACCGAGGCGGGGCTCAACATGCGGGCGGTGCCGTTCGCCCAGTGGATCTCGTCGTCGTACCGGTTGGCGCACGGGCGGTGGAACGGTCCGCCGCTGCTGAAGTTCCTGCCCGCCGGGGCCGCGCATTCGGTGTGGTGGTTCCGGGACGCGCAGGGCCGGTTCGCCCACTGGTACGTCAACCTGGAGGAGCCCGGGGTCCGCTGGGACGACGGTGTGGTGGCCGGCGTCGACGTGGTGGACCAGGACCTCGACGTGGTGGTACGTCCCGACCTGAGCTGGCAGTGGAAGGACGAGGACGAGTTCGTCGAGCGGCTCGCCTTCGGCGACGACTACTGGGTGACCGACGAGAAGGCCGTCCGGGCCGAGGGCGAAAGGGTGATCGCGCTCGCCGAGGGCGGGAAGTTCCCGTTCGATGGCACCTGGTGTGACTTCACCCCGCCGGCAGACTGGGACGTACCGGATAAATTGCCCCCGGGGTGGGACCGCCCGCCGGTGCGCTGAGAGGTGTTCCGGATCACCGGTGACGTGGTGTCCGGGTCCGATGCGAACGATCGGCGGCGGATCTGGCAGAATGGGTCGCTGGTATCCGGCGCGCGTCCGGCGCCCTCTAACCCGGGCACGTCGCTAGTCCACCGAGTAGTCTCCGGCCCAACCCCACGGGTCCGGTCGGCGCTCACCCATGCACACCGCCCGCACGGGCCGGTGAGATCGCAACAGGAGCGAAACAACTGTGGCCGTAAAGATCCGGCTCCTGCGGATGGGCAAGATCCGCAACCCGCAGTACCGCATCGTCATCGCCGACTCGCGCACCAAGCGTGACGGCCGGGCGATCGAGTTCGTCGGGGTGTACCAGCCCAAGGAAGACCCCTCGATCATCGAGGTCAAGTCGGAGCGGGTCCAGTACTGGCTGTCCGTCGGCGCCCAGCCGAGCGAGGCGGTGCAGCGGCTGCTGGAGCTGACCGGTGACTGGCAGAAGTACAAGGGCCTGCCGGCCCCGCCGCCGCTCCTGGTCGCCCCCGAGCGGGCCGACCGCAAGGCGGCGTACGAGGCCGAGGCGAAGGCTGCCGCCGGGCTCGCCCCGGAGACCCCGGCCAAGCCGGCCAAGAAGGCCGCCAAGGCTGCCGAGGCTCCGAAGGCTGAGGCTCCGGCGACGGAGGCTCCGGCGACGGAGACCCCCGCCGAGACCCCCGCCGAGACCCCCGCTGCCGACGCCGGTGAGCAGGCCTGACATGCCTCTGCGTCCCGCGTTGGAGCACCTGGTCAAGGGCATCGTCGACCACCCGGACGACGTCCGGGTCCGGCTGGTCGATTCCCGTCGGGGCAAGCGGCTGGAAGTCCGCGTGCACCCCGAGGACCTCGGCACGGTGATCGGGCGGTCCGGCCGGACTGCCAAGGCGCTGCGTCAGGTGATCGGCTCCATCGGTGGGCGCGGAGTACGCGTCGACATCGTCGACTCGTACTGATGCAGCTCGTCGTCGGAAGGATCGGCAAGCCGCACGGCGTCCGCGGTGAGGTCACCGTGGAAGTGCGGACGGACGAGCCCGAGGCGCGGTTCGCCCCCGGTACGGTGCTGCGCACCGAGCCGGGGGCGACACCCCCTCCCACCATCGATGAGTCCGGGGTGCCGTTCCAGGTTCCCGCGGAGCTGACCATCGAGGAAGCCCGCTTCCACCAGGGTCGGGTGCTGATCGCGTTCGAGGGCGTCCTGGACCGCAACACCGCCGAGGCTCTGCGCGGGACGCTGCTCGTGGTGGACAGCGCCGACGTCGAGCCTCCGGACGACCCGGAGGAGTTCCACGACCACCAGCTGGTGGGTCTGGCCGTGGTCACCCCGGCCGGCGAGCGGTTGGGCGAGGTCGCCCGGATCGACCACGCGCCGTCGTCCGACCTGCTGGTTCTGCGGCGTCCCGAGGGTCGTACCGCGCTGATCCCGTTCGTCCGGGCGATCGTCCCGGAGGTCGACCTGGCCGGTGGACGCGTCATCGTCGACCCGCCGGCCGGCCTGCTCGATCTTTAGGACCGCCCCGCATGCGCGTCGACGTCGTGTCGATCTTTCCGGAGTACTTCGCCCCGCTCGACCTGTCACTGATCGGTCGTGCCCGGGCCAACGGCGTACTCCAGCTGGCCGTGCACGACCTGCGGACCTGGACCCACGACGTGCACCGCACGGTCGACGACACCCCCTACGGCGGCGGCCCGGGGATGGTGATGAAGCCCGAGCCGTGGGGCGCGGCGCTCGACGCGCTCGCCCCGGACGGGGCCGCTCCACCTCGGCTGCTGGTGCCGTCGCCAGCGGGTGTGCCGTTCACCCAGGCCATGGCCCACGAGCTGGCCGCCGAGCCGCATCTGCTCTTCGCCTGTGGCCGGTACGAGGGCATCGACCAGCGGGTCCTGACGCACGCCGCCACCCGGATGCCGGTCACCGAGGTGTCGCTCGGTGACTACGTGCTCTTCGGCGGCGAGGTGGCGGTGCTCGTCGTCCTGGAGGCGATCACCCGGCTGCTGCCCGGGGTGCTGGGCAACGCCGGCTCGCTGGACGAGGAGTCGCACGCGCACGGCCTGCTCGAGGCGCCGATCTACACGAAGCCGCCGAGCTGGCGTGGGCATGACGTGCCGGAGGTGCTCCGCTCCGGGGACCACGGCAGGATCGCGCGCTGGCGGCGGGAGGAAGGGCTGCTGCGGACGGCGGACCGGCGTCCGGACCTGCTGGCCGCGCTGCCTGCCGACCGGCTCGACAAACGGGACATCGCGGCGCTGGAACGAGCCGGATTTCAGCCAGCGCCGGGGGATGTGGCAAAGTAGGGGGGTTGCCGCATCCGTCCACGCCCGTGGGCGGCTGCGAGGATCCCCGACCGGGGTCGGCCCGCCGACCGCCACCCAGGGATCAGAATCACCCACCCGCGCACCGAGTGACGGTGCGCCGTGAGCCTTACGAGGACGCAGCGATGAACATCCTGGACGCCCTTGACGCCCAGTCGAAGCGGACCGACCTTCCCGACTTCCGTGCCGGTGACACCGTCAAGGTGCACGCGCGGGTCGTCGAGGGCAACCGGTCCCGTGTCCAGATCTTCCAGGGCGTCGTGATCCGCCGCCAGGGTGACGGTCTGCGCGAGACCTTCTCGGTCCGCAAGGTCAGCTTCGGCGTCGGCGTCGAGCGGACCTACCCGCTCAACGGCCCGGGCATCGACCGGATCGAGATCGTGACCCGCGGTGACGTGCGTCGCGCCAAGCTCTACTACCTGCGCGAGCTGCGCGGCAAGAAGGCCAAGATCAAGGAGAAGCGGGAGAAGCAGCCCAGCTGACTTCCCGCTCGCCACGCCGCCTGAGCTGCGCGTATGCCGTACCGACCGGACCGCACTACCCTGGTCGTACGGGCGCAGCCAGGCGGTGGCCCCGCCCACGAGGCGGGCAGCCGTCCACAACCGCCCGTGGAGCCTCGACGAGGCTCCCGGGCGGTGGTGTTTCTGCGGACCGGGGAGTGGTGACGTGGTGCAGACGCTTGACGAGGACGGCACCGTCGATCCGTGGCGCCGGCGGGTCCGCCGTGGCCGCCGCCAGATGCCCCTCTGGCAGGAGCTTCCGCTGCTGCTGGTGGTGGCCTTCTGCCTCGCGGTGCTGATCCGCACGTTCCTGCTCCAGGCGTTCTTCATCCCGTCCGGTTCGATGGAGGACACCCTCCTGATCGGCGACCGGGTGCTGGTCAACAAGGTCGTCTACGACGTCCGTGACCCGGTGCGCGGCGAGGTGGTGGTGTTCCGGGGCACCGACCGCTGGGCGCCCCAGGTCGACGCGCAGCCGGAGCCCGGGTTCGCCGGAAAGCTCGGCCGGACCGTCGGCGACCTGGTCGGGGTGAGCCGTCCCGGCGAGAAGGACTTCATCAAGCGGGTGATCGGCCTGCCCGGTGACCGGGTGAAGTGCTGCGACTCGCAGGGGCGGGTCACCGTGAACGGCACCCCGCTCGACGAGCCGTACGTGCTGCGCGACTCGCCACTGGATCTGCCCCCGAACCCGCAGGAGTGCCGGTCCCGGCGCTTCGACGAGGTGGTCGTACCGCCGGGTCAGATCTTCGTGATGGGCGACCACCGCGAGGTCTCCCAGGACGCGCGCTGTCAGGGGCCGGTGCCGATCGACAACGTCGTCGGCCGGGCGTTCATGGTGGTCTGGCCGTCGTCGCGCTGGGCGGCGCTGTCGGTGCCGGCGACGTTCGACGACGTGGCCGCGCCGGCCACGGCCTCCTCCGATGCGCCGCCGGTCCGCCCGTCCCCGCAGGGCGGTGTGCTGCTGATCCTCCCGCTGGCGGCCGCGCTGAGGGGTTCCCGCGCGTTCCGGACGGTGACGTCCGGCCCGGCAACGTAGGCTCCTTGGCGTGATTGACGAGCAGACCGACAAGCCCCGTAGCTCCTTCTGGAAGGAGCTGCCGATCCTGCTGGGTGTGGCGATCCTGGTCGCGGTGTTGGTCCGCGCCTTCGTGCTGCAGACCTTCTTCATCCCGTCCCCGTCCATGGAGAACACTCTCAAGATCGATGACCGGGTTTTGGTCAACAAGCTGGTCTACGACTTCCGGTCACCGCACCGCGGTGAGGTGATCGTGTTCAAGGCACCCACCGAGTGGAGCGGCAACCCCGACGGCGAGGACTTCATCAAGCGGGTGATCGGCGTCGGCGGCGACCACGTGGTCTGCTGCGACCCGCAGGAACGTCTGATGATCAACGGCAAGTCGCTCGACGAGCCGTACATCTTCTCGATCGACGGTGTCCAGGACAAGGCCGCCGACCAGGAGTTCGACATCACCGTGCCGAAGGGTCGGCTGTGGGTGATGGGTGACCACCGCTCGGCCTCCGGTGACTCGCTGGAGCACTGGCAACAGTCCGGGCAGAACATCACCGAGGCCACCATCCCCGAGGGCGAGGTGGTCGGGCGGGCGTTCACCGTCTTCTGGCCCTTCAACCGGGCCACCTGGCTGACCGTGCCCGACCAGTTCGACGGCATTCCCAAGCCGTAGAAGCGGACGGGGGCATGGGCGATCGGCCGCCCGTCTGGCAGGCTGGTGCGGTGACCGTGAGGAGTGAGAGCACGGGCCCGGAGGCCGCGAACAGCGCCCTCCGTGTCTGCACCCCTCGACGCGCGGCCCGAGTGCTGCTCGTCGACGCGGCCGGCCGGGTTTTGATGTTCCACGGCTTCGACCCGGTCCGCCCGGAGCACCGCTACTGGTTCACCCCGGGCGGCGGGCTCGACGAGGGGGAGTCCCCGGCGCGCGGGGCGGCCCGTGAGTTGGCCGAGGAGACCGGGCTACGGGTCGAGCCCGCCGACCTGGGCGAGCCCGTCTGGTCGGACGAGACCGAGTTTCCGTTCGACGGCGGCTGGTACCGCCAGAAGCAGGACTTCTTCCTGCTCAGGGTGCCCGGGTGGCAGGTCGACACCATCGGTTTCACGGACATCGAGCAGCGCAGCATCGCGGGTCACCGCTGGTGGGCGCCGGCCGAACTGGCCGCCAGCGGCGAGCGGTACTACCCGCCCGAGTTGCCCGACCTGCTGGCCCGTCTCCTGCCGCCGGCTGGCGAGGCGTCGTGCTGACCCCGCCGCGTACCGTCGTGCGCCGGGAGGCCGGTCTGTACGCGTTGGAGCGCGCACTGCAACGGCGCGGCTTCCGGCACGTGGCCGGCGCCGACGAGGCCGGCCGAGGGGCGTGCGCCGGGCCGCTGGTCGCCGCCGCCGCCGTGCTCCCCGAGGGGCGACGCGGCGAGATCGACGGACTTGCCGACTCCAAGCTCCTCACCCCGGCCAGCCGGGAGCGGGTGTACGCCGAGGTCGTCGACCGCGCACTCGCGTACGCCGTGGTGATCATCCCGGCGGAGGAGGTCGACGCCCGGGGGTTGCACGTGTGCAATCTGGCCGCGATGCGTCGGGCCCTCGCCTCGCTCACCACCCGACCGGAGTACGTGCTGACCGACGGCTTCGGCGTGGACGGCCTCGGTGTGCCGGGGCTCGCGGTGTGGAAGGGCGACCGGGTGGCCGCCTGTGTGGCCGCGGCCAGCGTTCTCGCGAAGGTGACCCGGGACCGGATCATGGTGGAGTTGGACGGGGTGTACCCGGCGTACGGCTTCGCCGAACACAAGGGCTACATCACCCCGGAGCACAGCGCGACGCTGCGCGAGCACGGGCCGTGCCGGGAACACCGCTTCTCGTACGTCAATGTCGCCACGGTCTCCGGCCGCGACGGCCGGCCGCCGCGCGCCCGGCGGCCCGTCGACCCGGGCTCGGACGAGCCGATGGGGCACTCCCGCGCGTCAGGGGGTACCGTCGGCGTGGCGTTGGGCGAGCAGCTTCGGCCTTCGGCGCCGGTGGGGGAAGATGTGGTCATGGAAGGCGGAGTGCGATGAGCGCGGAAGATCTCGAAAAGTACGAGACCGAGATGGAGCTGCAGCTCTACCGGGAGTACCGCGACATTGTCCGCCAGTTCTCCTACGTGGTGGAGACCGAGCGCCGGTTCTACCTGGCCAACCAGGTCGACCTGCACGTGCGCAACTCCGACGGCGAGGTCTACTTCGAGGTCGAGATGCACGACGCCTGGGTGTGGGACATGTACCGTCCTGCCCGCTTCGTGAAGAACGTCCGCGTGATGACCTTCAAGGACGTCAACGTCGAGGAGTTGGAGAAGCCGGACATCTCCCTGCCCGCCGACTCCGGCTTCGGCAACTGACCGACCGGTCGCACCACGGGCCCCCACCCGCGGCTGACCCACCGGTCACCCGGCCGGCACCACGACCTCGACGCGCTGCACCAGATTGTTGGCGAAACCGCCACGGTTCCACGGCTGCTCGACCGGCTGGGTCCGCCCGGACGCGTCGGTCGCCCGCGCGCTGAGCACGTACCGGCCCGGCGTCGCCGTCCACTCGTACCGCCACCGCCGCCAGGCGAACTCGCCGCCCGCCGGCGGGTCCAGCTCGGCCAGCGCCCAGCTCGCCCCGTCGTCGACGCTCACCTCCACCGTCACCACCGGCGCGTGCCCCGACCAGGCCCGACCGTCCACCGTGCACGGTCCCGCCCGCAGCACCCGACGGCGCGTCATGAAGTCCGGAAAGCCCGGCGGGCGGACCAGTGCGCGCGGCTCGATCCGGGTGACCGCCTCGCCCGGGTCGTCGGCGTTCTGGCGCAGCCGGTAGGCGACCGCGTTCTGGTAGCCGTCGAACGGCGTCGTCCGGACGTCGATCGACTGCAGCCACTTGACGTGCGCCATGCCGTACCAGCCCGGCACGATCAGCCGCAGTGGCGCGCCGTGCTGCGGCAGCAGGGGAGCCCCGTTCATCTCGTACGCCAGCAGCACCTCCTCGCGTAGCGCGTCGGCGATCGGCAGCGCCCGCTGGTAGTCCTGCTCGACACCCCGCTCGACACCGTGATCGGCGCCCGTGAAGACCACGTCGACCGCGTCCGCGCCCAGGCCCGCCTCGCGCAGCAGCGGCGCGAGTGGAGTGCCGGTCCACTCGGCGTTGCCGACCGCCTCGACCAGCCACGGCTGACTCACCGGCCGGGGGTGCAGCAGGGCCCGACCGTTGCCGGCGCACTCCAGGGTGACCCGGTGGGTGACGCTGGGCCGTTCGCGCAGGTCGGCCAGGGTGACGGTCGACGGCCGTTCGACCGCGCCGCCGATGGTCAGCGCGTGCGTCGCCGGATCCAGCTCCGGGATGTCGTAGTGGATCAGCAGGTAGTGCAGCCCGGCCGGGGTGACGTCGTAGCGCAGCGCCTCCAGCGGAAGGCCGTGGTTGCGGGCGGCGAGCTGCAACTCGTCGGCGCTGATCGCCTCGTCCGGTGCGGCGAGCCGCGACGGGCCGCTGACGTCGGCCAGCGTCGGGCCGGAAGCTTCGGCGCCGTCCGGACGGGACGTCGTCCGATCGTCGAGAGTGGTCATGCTGGCCTCCCCGGTACACCCGGCGGCACCCGCCGTACGCGGCCCAGCCTAGGCCTTCGGCCAGCGCCGGAGAACCGACGCAAGAATTGGCACTGATCTGGTCGTACCGATGACGGGTTGAGGATTCGATGCTCGTAGATGAGGAATTCTGGCGGCTCGTCGCCGTGCTCGGCGGTCAGCCGGAGGTCCAGGACGACCGTCCGTACGAGCGGTTGACCGCCGTGTTGGCGGACGAGCCGGTGGAGCGGATCATCGATTTCGCCGAGACGCTTGCAGTCAAGCTCCATCAGTTGGACCGTCGGGTGCTCGCTCAGGCGGTCCCACCGGGCGCTGATCAACTGACTGAGGACGGCTTCCTTTATGCGCGCTGCGCGGTGGTGGTGGCGGGGCCTGCGGCATTCGATGCTGTGCTCGCCGATCCGGCGGCGTTCGCACGCTTCACCACCGTCGAGGCCGCACACGCGGATTCGATCCTCGACGTCCCCTCGAACGCCTATCAGAAGCTGACCGGGGCTAAGTGGGACCACGTCGAGGAGTACGACTACGAAACCGGTTCCAACGAGCAGTGGTGGTGATCTGACCCGGGCTCGTCCAAGGGACGTCGGCCAGGGTGGAAGGGCCTACGTGATGCCTCGGCGAGCCCGGAGCGGACCGCATCTCCTCAGCGTGGCATAGCAGATCGTCGACTCCTCCGGGTGGTCGTCCACAGAGCGGACTGTTGTCCACAGCTTCGGCGGCCGGGCTGGCGAACGACCGGGCCCCGGGCCGAGGCTGCCGGCATGCGCGCGCCAGTCACCACCCGCCTCGGCTCGATCCGCCGTACCGTGCTGCTCTGCGCGGCGTTCCCCCTCGCTCTGATCGTGCAGCTCTGCGGTCTGGCGGTGCTTGTCGCGTCGGTGCCCGGCCAGCCACCGACGCCGACCGTGCCGATCGCGTTCCAGGCTTCCGCCTCTGCGCCCGATCCCACCGAGCGCTTCCGCTGGCCGCTCGACGGGCCACCGCGACTGGTGCGCCGCTTCGACCCGCCACCCCAGCCGTGGCTGTCCGGCCACCGGGGCGTCGACCTGGCCGCCTCGGCGGGAACCATGGTCCGCAGTGCCGGGCCGGGCACCGTGCTCTTCGCCGGCCTGGTGGCCGGTCGACAGGTGGTCACCGTGGGGCACGCCGACGGGCTGCGGACCACCCACGAGCCGGTCCAACCTGCGGTACGCCCCGGTCAGGCAGTCGCCACAGGCGCGCCGCTGGGCGAACTGCTGCCCGGCCACCCGGGTTGCCCGGCCGGCGCGTGCCTGCACTGGGGCCTGCGCCGGGGCGACGAATATCTGGACCCGCTGGCCCTGCTCGGCCTCGGCCCGGTGCGGCTGCTCCCGGTGCGCCCGGTCCGCTCGATCGGGGGAGCGGGGTCAGCGCTGGGCGAGCAGCGCCGGCAGCCGCACAGCCAGCCGCTCGTACTCGTCGGCGCTGTTGTAGACCTGACCGGTGAGCCGCAGCCAGCCGCGACCGTCCCAGCTCATCACCGCGACCTCGGCGGCGAGCCGCTCGCCGATGCGCGTCTGCAACGCCCGCGCCGCGTCGATGGTGGTCGCCGTGCCGGCCGGCAGCGGGATGAGGCGCAGGGCAACCCCCGGTCCGCCGGGGTCGGGCAGATCGGCGGGGGGCACGCCGAGCGCGTCCCCCACCACCCGCTGGCCGTACGCGGCGAGCGCGGCGTTGTGCCGACGCACCCGGTCGACGCCGAGGCTGCGCAGCGTGAACAGTCCTGCCGGGGCGGCGAGCCACGAGGTGTAGTCGAGGGTGGCCTGCCATTCGATCCGAGTCGGAAAGCCCGTCTCCTGCTCCCACGACACCACCAGCGGTTCGATCCGCTCCCGCCACGGCGGGGCGACCGTCAGCAGGGCGGTGCCGCGCGGGGCGTACCCCCACTTGTGCAGGTTGCCCGCCCAGAAGTCGGCGCCGATGCTGGCGACCGTGGTGGAGAGCATGCCGGGGGCGTGTGCGGCGTCGACCAGGACCGGCACGCCGCTCTCGTGGGCCACTGCCACGATGGCGGCGGTCGGGAAGAGCTTCGCGGTGGCGGAGGTGAGCTGGTCGACGACGAGCAGCCGGGTCCTCCCCGGGCGCAGGCCGGCCCGGATGGTCTGCACGATCTGCTCGTCGCTGGCGTCCAACGGGATCGGCAGGACCCGGCTCACCGCGCCGGTGCGGCGGCACTCCCGCGCGATGGCCAGACTGACCGCCCCGTACCCGTGGTCGGTACTGAGGATCTCGTCGCCGGGGCGTAGGCCCACCGACTGAAGCACCAGGGCGACGCCCGTGGTGGTGTTGCCGATCAGCGCGCTGCCCTCCGGGTCCGCGCCGAGGAACCCGGCGAGGTGCCGCCTGGTGTGCGCGATCCGGTCGACGAGCCCCTGGGTGAAGAAGCGCAGCGGGTTGGCCTCCATCTCGTCGCGCAGCCGCTGCTGGACCCGCTGCACGCCGATCGGCACCGCGCCGAACGACCCGTGGTTGAGATGGCTGACCGCCGGGTCCAGGGAGAAGAGCAGGCGGGCGCCCGGAATCGGCTCGGGGGGCTGCGGGGCAGTCACCCGATGATCGTAACCGTCGAGTCGTCCCGGCCTTCGGTCCTTGATCAGGCGCGGGGATGGGCCTGCCGGTAGGCGGCGCGCAGCCGCTCCACCGAGACGTGCGTGTAGATCTGCGTACTGGCCAGCGACGAGTGGCCGAGCAGTTCCTGCACGGCGCGCAGGTCGGCCCCGCCCTCCAGCAGGTGGGTGGCGGCGGAGTGGCGCAGCCCGTGCGGGCTGGTGCGGGGCAGGCCGGCGGCCTCGGCGTACCTGCCGACGATCTGACGGGCGCTGGTCGGATTCAGCCGACCGCCACGGGCACCGAGCAGCAGCGCGCCACCCGAACGCGGGGCGACCAGCGCGGGACGGCCCTGCCGCAACCACTCGTCGAGCGCACGCTGCGCCGGCACCCCGTACGGCACCGACCGCTCCCGACCGCCCTTGCCGAAGACCCGGACCACCCGTCGGCCGTGGTCGACGTCCTCGACGTCCAGCCCGCACACCTCGCTGACCCGTGCGCCGGTGGCGTAGAGCAGTTCCAGCAGCGCCCGGTCGCGCAGGACCACCGCCGCGTCGGCCACCCCTGTCGTCGTGGGGTCTCCGCCCGGGGTGGACTCCGTCGTGGGCGTGCCGGTTGCGGCCGCCGGGTGCCGGGGTGGTGCATCGAGCAGCGCGGCGGCCTGGTCGGCGCGCAGGACGCTGGGCAGTTCCCGGTGCGCGCGAGGGCTGGCCAGTGCCGCGCCCACGTCGGTGGGGAGCAGCCCGGCGCGGTGTGCCCACGCGCTGAACGCCCGTGCCGAGGCGGCTCTGCGTGCCAGTGACGTACGGGCGGCGCCGGTGGTCCGCTGTCGGGCCAACCAGCTCCGCAGCACCGACAGGTCCACCTCGCACAGTTCTCGGCAACCCATCCGGACGGCGTGGTCGAGCAACGCGACCACGTCGGTGACGTACGCGCGGACGGTGTGCGCCGACCGGTTGCGGACCTGGGACAGGTGCGCGGCAAAGTCGTCGACCGCGTCGCGGAACGTGGGCGGCAACTCCTGGTGGGTGGCCCGGGTGCCCCGGGAGGCCCGGCTCACGGCCGCCGCGCCGATGGCGGCGTTGCGGTGGCTGCACCCCCACGGACAGTTGGCACGGCACCAGCGTACGGCTCTACCGGCGATCGGCCGGACCCTTGGGCTTGTCGAGAGGAGCGAGGGCGTAGCCGTCGTCACGTCGTACCACCATGGACAGCTCTTCGAGTAGCGAGAGCTTGCGGAGGGCGGTGCGTACGTCCAGGCCCGCTCGGGCGGCGAGCGCGTCCACACCCCGTACGCCCCGGCGGGGCAACGCCTCCAGCACCGACCGGGCGTCGTCGTCCAACGCGTCGGTCGGCCGCTGCGGGCCACGGGCCAGCGGAGCCAGGTCCGCACCGATGCGACCCACCTCCTCGAGTACGTGTGCGACCCCGGTGACCAGCCGAGCCCTGGGATTCTCGCGCAGCAGCTCGTGCGCGCCGACGGACATCGCCGAGGTCACCGGCCCGGGCACCACCATGGCCACCCGGCCGGTGAAGATGGCACGCCGGGCCGTCTGCGTCGCGCCGCTGCGCGCCGACGCCTCCACCAGGACGGTGCCCAGCGTGCCGCCCGCGATCACCCGGTTGCGGATCAGGAACCTGGGCCGCAGCGGCTCGGCGCCGGGCGGCCACTCACTGACCAGCAGGCCCGTGTCGGCGATCCGGTCGAAGAGGGCCGTGTTGCCCATCGGGTACGGCCGGTCCACCCCGCAGGCCAGCACCGCCACCGTCAGCCCGTCGGCGTTCAGGGCGCCCCGGTGGGCGGCGGCGTCGATCCCGAAGGCGCCACCGGAGACGACCGTCCAGTCCCGCTCGGCCAGCCCGTACCCCAGATCGGTGGCCACGTGTTGGCCGTAGCCGGTGGCAGCCCGCGCGCCGACCACCGCCACCGAGCGGTCCAGCGCCTCGCCGAGCGGCCATGCGCCACGTACCCAGAAGCACAGCGGTGGGGCGGTCTCCGCGTCCACCCGGCGGCTCAGGTCCGGAAGTCGCAGGCTGGTGAGATCGGCGACCCGGGCCGGCCACTCGTCGTCGTCCGGTGTGACCAGACGTGCGCCGAGCCGATCTGTCCGGTCCAGGGCCTCGGCCGCCACGGCACGAGCGTCACCGGCGGACATCCGAGCGGCCACGGCGGCGGACAACCGCCGGTCGGGGCTGCCGCCGTCGAGCAACAGATCCAGCGTCGCCACCGGCCCCAGCCGTTCGACCAACCGGTACACCGTTCTCGTGCCCGGCTCGGCCAGCCAGGTCAACGCCACGCGGGCCAGCCTGCTCTCCTCGTCGGCGCTCATGCCGTCTCTCCTGTCCGTAGCTGGGTCGCCTCTCGTACGTCGTCGCGATCCGGCCGGTCCCGGCCGTCCAGATCCGCGATGGTCCAGGCCATTCGGATCACCCGGTCGAAGCCCCGGGCCGAGAGCGAGCCGGAGTCGAGCCGGCCGCGCAGATCGGCGGTGACCAGTGCCGGTAGCCGCCATGGCGGGCGGCGCAGGAGCGGACCGTCCACCTCGGCGTTGAGGCGTCGTCCGAGGCCGGCCCAGCGGGTGGCCGCCGCGCTGCGGGCCGCCGCGACCCGGGCGGCGACCGCGGCCGAGCACTCCGCGTCGCCACCGGATGCCATCAGCTCCGCCGCACGTACGGGCATCAACCGCACCTGCACGTCGATCCGGTCGAGCAGCGGCCCGGAGAGTCGGCCCAGGTAGCGGCGGCGGACCAGCGGAGAGCACTCGCAGTACGCGTCGCCGGACGGCTTGGCGCAGGGACACGGGTTGGCGGCCAGCACCAGTTGGGTCCGGGCCGGGTACTCGGTGCCGCCCCCGCTCCGGCTCAACAGGATGCGACCGTTCTCCAGCGGCTGGCGCAGCGCCTCCAGCGCGCCCTTGCTGAACTCCGGCGCCTCGTCCAGGAACAGCACCCCGCGGTGCGCCAGGGACACCGCTCCGGGGCGGGCCAACCCGGAACCGCCGCCGACGAGGGACGGGATCGTCGCCGTGTGGTGAGGCGCCTGGAACGGCGGGCGGCGCAGGAGTCGACCGCCCGGCGGCAGCAGCCCGGCGACCGAGTGCAGCGCGGTCACCTCCAGCGCAGCGTCGTCGTCCAACTCGGGCAGGAGTGACGGCAGCCGCTCGGCAAGCATCGTCTTGCCGGCACCCGGAGGGCCGAGCAGCGCGATGTGGTGCCCACCTGCGGCGGCGACCTCCAGCGCCCGCCGACCCAACTCCTGCCCGGCGACCTCGGCGAGGTCGGGGCCGCCGAGAACCGGTGCCGGGGCGTCCGGCGGTGGTTCGATGAGCGGGCTGCCGTCGCGCACGAAGGCGACCAGTCGGTGCAGCGTGTCCACGGCCCGCACCCGTACGCCGGGGATGACCGCTGCCTCGGCGGCGTTGCCGGTCGGCACGATGACCCGTTCGATGCCGGCCCTGGCCGCGGCGGCGACCATCGGCAGCACACCGCGCACCGGCCGGACCGTCCCGTCGAGGCCCAACTCGCCGAGAACCACGACCCCCTCCAGCGGAAGCAGCGGCAGTTCGCCCGAGCCGCCCAGCAGCGCGGCGGCGATGGCCAGATCGAACGCCGAGCCGAACTTCGGCAGCGTGGCCGGCAGCAGGTTCAACGTGATGCGCCGGTTCGGCCAGCGTTGGCCGGAGTTGACCACGGCGGCCCGGACCCGGTCGCGGGCCTCGTGCAGAGCCGTGTCCGGCAGACCGGAGATCACCACCGCCGGCAGGCCGGCGGCCAGGTCCGCCTCGACCTCGACGAGGTGGCCGGTGACGCCGACCAACCCCACGCAGAGGACCTTCGCGTAGCTCACGGCGCGTCGCCGATGCGTCGGTGGCGCATCTCAGAACGCGCCCTTGACGTGGTCGACCTGCGCGGGACCGGCGGTGGGCAGCCGCACCGACAGCACGTCGAACCGCACCTCGTCGGCGCTCGTGCCGGTCTCGGCGAGCCACCGCGCGGCGAGACCGCGCAGGCGGCGGGCCTTGGCGGGTACGACAGCCTCGGCCGGCGTGCCGAAGGTGTCGCCCCGACGGGTCTTCACCTCGCAGAACGCGAGCACCGGCCCGTCCCAGGCGATGATGTCGATCTCCCCGTCCGGGCACCGCCAGTTCCGGACGATCGGGTCTAGTCCCGCCTCGCTCAGGTGCCGGGCGGCGCACCGCTCGCCGTACGCGCCGACCGCCTGGTTCCGCTTCGTCATGGCCGCGACGGTGCCCGGTCGAGTGCGCACGCCGCGACCCCGCCGCGGCCCGCCTGTGGATGACGGTCGCTCTGTGGACAACCGGACGATCAAGCCCCTGCTGTGCTACGACGCGGAGTGGGCGGTGGGGGTCGACCAACCCCGCCGGGCCGAAATGGCGCGGGCACGGCCCGTCGCATACGGTGCCTGACGTGGACGGACGACGGAGCTTTCCGGAAGATCAGGAGCCGCGCTGGTACCCCGACGAACGGGGCCGCGGTTACGGCGAGCCCGAGTGGCGCGGTACGGGTGAACCGCGATACCGCGACGGCGATATCCCCGAGCAGCGTGGCATCGAGGACGGTCGCTCCGTCGAGGACACCGGTGTCGGCCGACGCCGCGAGCCGGACCCCACCCGCTTCGGTGGTGCGTCAGAACCCGACTCGGGTCGTTTCGGCGCGGTGGACGCGGGTCGCTTCGGCGGTGCCCCGGAAACGGACTCCGGGCGGTTCGGTGCCGTCGAGGCGCAGCCGGGGCGGTTCGGCGTCGGCGAGGCAGATTTCGGGCGCGTCCCCGACCCGCTGGGTGACGCCCGCGCGGACGCGGACGGTTACCGGACGACGCGCTCACGCAGGGCGGATCGGGAGTCCTCGGAGATCTCCGGTGAGCTGCCCGGCCGCCGGGCCGCCCGAGAGTCACTGACCATGACGACGCCGGACACCGCCCGAGACGCCGTGTCGACCACCGCCCGGGACACCGGGCTGGTGACCGGCGGCAACGTCGGCCCGGCCCCCACCGCGGACGTCGGGCCGGCGGTCGCCCTGCTCGGTGGGCCGGGCCTGGCCGGGGAGCAGAGCCAGCCTGTCCCGCTGGCCGAGCAGAGCCGGCCCGCCCCGCTCGCCGGATACCCGATCGTCGAGCCGACCCGGGGCGGCAGCGGGGAGCACCCGCATCCGCTGGAGATGCCGACCGGCCCGATGCCGGGGATCGGCCCCCGCCCCGACCCGACCGGGGGCGACGCTCCGGCGTACCCCCCGGCACCGGACGGTGTCTACCGGACCCGCCGGCCGGCGTTGGCGGCCCTCTTCGCCCTGCTGGCGTTGATCTTCGAGATCCCCGCGCTGCGGGTGTTGCTGGCCGGTGTGACGGGCGACCCGGTGGACGCGGGCAACGTCGTGGTGGGCATCTGCCTGGTCGCCGGACTGCCGATCTTCGCAACCGGGCTGTACGGGCTCAGGACGGGCGGACTCGCGCTCTCCGACAGTGGCCGGGGTTGGCTGCGTCCTCCCACGGCGTACCTGACTGTCGGTCTCGTGCTCTTCGTCGCCGCGGCGCTCGCCGCCGGCTGACCCGCCGCGCGGCACCCCGGCACGGTGCAACCGGGGAGGGGCGTACACTGGCCAACTGGCGACCGCCTTGCGCGGTCGACCTCGCGCGCCCTCTTCACGAATCGTCGTGTAGCGACGGCCTCCCTGGTCCCGATCTTGATCGGGTCCACCATGGGCCGGCGACCAGGCGCCAGGACGCCCGGCCACCGGCCGGGCGTGACAACCAGGGATCTTGAGGAGTACCCCAACCATGGCCGTCGTGACCATGCGCCAGCTGCTGGAGAGCGGTGTCCACTTCGGGCACCAGACCCGGCGCTGGAACCCGAAGATGAAGCGCTTCATCATGACCGAGCGCAACGGCATCTACATCATCGACCTGCGCCAGACCCTCGAGTACATCGAGAAGGCGTACGAGTTCGTGCGTGGGACCGTCGCCGAGGGTGGCAGCATCCTCTTCGTCGGCACCAAGAAGCAGGCCCAGGAGGCCATCGCCGAGCAGGCGACGCGGGTCGGTCAGCCGTACGTCAACCACCGCTGGCTCGGTGGCATGCTGACCAACTTCCAGACCGTGTACAAGCGGCTCCAGCGGATGAAGGAGCTGGAGGGCCTGGGTGACCTCAGCGGCACCGCCGCCGGTTACACCAAGAAGGAGACCCTGCAGCTCTCCCGCGAGAAGATCAAGCTGACCCGCACGCTGGGTGGTCTGCGGGACATGCAGAAGCTGCCGGCCGCCGTCTGGATCGTCGACACCAAGAAGGAGCACATCGCTGTCGACGAGGCCCGCAAGCTGGGCATCCCGGTGATCGCCGTCCTCGACACCAACTGCGACCCGGACGAGGTCGACTTCCCGATCCCGGGTAACGACGACGCCATCCGCTCGGCCGAGCTGCTGACCAAGGTCGTCGCCGCCGCCGTCGCGGACGGTCTGATCGCTCGTTCCGGCCGTCGCCGGGGCAACGACGAGAAGCCCGAGGGTGTCGCGAGCGACGAGCCGCTGACCGAGTGGGAGCGCGAGCTGCTCGAGCCGAAGAAGGCTGACGAGTCGGCCGCCCCGGCCGAGCAGCCGGCCGCTGCCGCCACCGAGCAGGCCGCCGCCACCGAGCAGCCCGCCGCCACCGAGGAGCCGGCGCAGGCCGCCACCGAGCAGCCGGCGGCCGCCACCGCAGAGTGACCGCACCGTCGCCCGCCCGCCGTCCGTTTTCACGAACGGCGGGCGGCGACGGTACGACGGGCAGGTTCCGCCCGAATCCGGGTAACCGGCACCTCTGACCATCCACACGCCGACTCAACATCGAAGAGAGAGCCATGTCCCAAATCACCGCCGCGGACGTCAAGAAGCTCCGCGACCTCACCGGCGCCGGCATGATGGACAGCAAGAAGGCGTTGACCGAGGCCGAGGGCGACTTCGACAAGGCCGTCGAGATCCTGCGCGTCAAGGGCGCGAAGGACGTCGGCAAGCGGGCTGGCCGTACGGCCGCCAACGGTCTGGTCGCACACTCCGGCAAGGCGCTGCTCGAGGTCAACTGCGAGACCGACTTCGTCGCCAAGACCGAGTCGTTCATCGCGCTGGCCCAGCAGCTGGTCGAGCACGGTGAGCGTTCCGGCGTGAACAACGCCGAGGAGCTGCTCGCCAGCGAGCTCGACGGCAAGGTCGTCGCGGACCTGATCCAGGAGCAGTCCGCCAAGATCGGCGAGAAGCTGGTCCTCAACCGCTTCGCCAAGGTCGAGGGCACCACCGCGGTCTACCTGCACCGCAAGGCGCAGGACCTGCCGCCGGCCGTCGGCGTGCTGGTGTCGTACACCGGCAAGTCCGACGAGGCGGGCGACGCCGACGCCCGCGGCGTCGCGATGCAGATCGCCGCGATGCGGCCGAAGTACCTCAGCCGGGACGAGGTTCCGGCCGAGGTCGTCGAGTCCGAGCGGCGCATCGCCGAGCAGACCGCCCGCGAGGAGAACAAGCCCGCGGCGGCGCTGCCGAAGATCGTCGACGGTCGGGTGAACGCCTTCTTCAAGGACTACGTCCTCGTCGAGCAGGCGTCGGTTGCCGACAACAAGAAGTCGGTGAAGCAGGTGCTGGCCGAGGCCGGCATCGAGGTCACCAGCTTCGTGCGGTTCGAGGTCGGCCAGGCCTGAGCCGCCACCCGGGCGCCGCGCGCGCCCGTGGGCGCAAGACGTCGACGAGGAGGCCGCCGGTGTACGTGACAGGCACCGCGGCCTCCTCGTCACATAGGGTCGGCAGCGGCAGGTTCGCGGTATCGCGTCGCCCGAGGGCGTGCGCGTGGGGAAGGCGGGGCGGATGACGCAGGTTGTGAGTGACCGGACTCTGGCGATGGACGATCCGACGGCACCGCCGCCCGGGCGGGCCCGCCGGGTGGTGCTGAAGCTCTCCGGTGAGGTGTTCGGTGGCGGCGCGATCGGCGTCGACCCGGACGTCGTACAGGCCATCGCCCGCCAGATCGCCACCGTGGTCCGCCGCGGCGTGCAGGTCTCGGTGGTTGTCGGCGGGGGGAACTTCTTCCGCGGCGCGGAGCTGCAAAAGCGCGGCATGGACCGCGCTCGCGCCGACTACATGGGCATGCTCGGCACCGTGATGAACTGCCTCGCGTTGCAGGACTTCCTGGAGAAGGAGGGCATCGAGACGCGGGTGCAGAGCGCCATCACGATGGCCCAGGTCGCCGAGCCCTACATTCCGCTGCGGGCGATCCGGCACCTGGAGAAGGGCCGCGTGGTCATCTTCGGCGCCGGTGCCGGCATGCCGTACTTCTCCACCGACACGGTGGCCGCGCAGCGGGCGCTGGAGATCCGGGCCGACGTGGTGCTCATGAGCAAGAACGGCGTCGACGGCGTCTACACCGCAGACCCGCGGATCGACCCCACCGCCAGCAAGCTCGACTCGATCACCTTCTCCGAGGTGCTGCGCCGCAACCTGCGGGTGGCCGACGCGGCGGCGTTCAGTCTCTGCATGGAGAACGGCCTGCCGATGCTGGTCTTCGGTGCGCAGGGTGACGACACCATCATCCGCGCGGTGGGTGGCGAGAAGATCGGCACCCTGATCACCGCGTGAGCCGGACGACTTTCAGCAGAGCCCACCACGAGCACAGAAGGAGGCGAGGAGACCGGTGATCGACGACACCCTCCTCGAGGCCGAGGAGAAGATGGAGCGTGCGGTTGAGCACGCCAAGGAGGAGTTCGGCGCGATCCGTACCGGTCGCGCCAACGCCGCCATGTTCTCCAAGGTCATCATCGACTACTACGGCACTCCGACGCCGTTGACCCAGATGGCGTCCATCGCGGTCCCCGAGCCGCGGATGGCCATCATCAAGCCTTACGACAACTCGCAGATCAACGCGATGGAGAAGGCGATCCGCGACTCGGACCTCGGGGTCAACCCGAACAACGAGGGCAACCAGTTGCGCATCCTGCTCCCGCAGATGACCGAGGAGCGTCGCCGCGACATGATCAAGGTGGTTCGGCACAAGGGCGAGGAGGCCAAGGTGGCCATCCGGAACGTCCGCCGCCGCGCCAAGGAGGAGCTGGACCGGATCGTCAAGGACGGCGAGGCCGGCGAGGACGACGGCCGCCGCGCCGAGAAGGAACTCGACGACCTGACGCAGCGCTACGTCGCCAGCATCGACGACCTGGTCAAGCACAAGGAGACCGAGCTGCTGGAGGTCTGACCGCCACCGCTCACCACGACGAGGCCCGACCCGATCAGCGGGGCGGGCCTCGCCCCCTTTCCCGGTCGGTCGCGTCGCGCTGAGCCAGCGCGTGGCGGGGCAGCCCACCTCGTCTCGGCGCTTTGCTCTGCTTCAACCGGGGCAACACCTCGTGTCCGGTATCCGGACATCGACTGTCGCCTCCGCTGAAGCAGTGCAAAGGGCGCGCACGAGGGGGTCGGCTCCCGGACAGGTACGCCGAAGGGGCCGGGCCATCGTCCGCCTCGCCCCGGCGGCGTGTGCAGTAGGCTCGGCAGGATTCCCGGCCACCGGGTGGTGCACACCGGGGATCCACCGACCGTCGCGGCGGTCGGGCCCGAGGAACACAGTCGCGCTTGTAGGGGATGCTTGTGGTCTTGCGTCATGTGGTGGCACTCGCGCTCCAACACGGTGCGTGATGTCCCACCCCGACCCCTACAGTGGCGAGCCGCGCGGCTGGGACCGGCCGGAACACCCGGTCGCCCTGCCCTGGCCCGAGCAGGAGTTGGAGGCCGGCCAGTGGAGCCGCCGTCCGGCCGTCGGGCCTGAGCTGTACGCCGAGCCTCGCGCCCGGGCGTACGCCGAGCCGCAGCCAGTGGACCCGTACGACGAGCGGGGCCGTACCGTCCGCCCGGGCGACCGCGACCGCTACGACGACCGCGACCGCTACGACGACCGCGATGTCGCGCCGCGCTACGACGACGATGCCGGTTACCCGACTGCGCAGCTCGCGCCCATCGGCGCCGAGATCCTGCCGGACGACGAGCCGGTGGACGACCCGGAGCCGCCGACGGGTCGGCGGCCGAAGGGCCGCCGTAGGGCCAGCATCGACCGACCGGCGACCCAGCAGGTGGGTACCGGGCGGGCCGGTCGCAACCTGCCGGCGGCCATCGGTGTGGGCCTCGCCCTCGGCGCGCTGATCGTGGTGCCGCTGGCCGTGTACCCGCCGGCGTTCCTGCCGGTGATCGCCGTCGCCGTCGCCATCGGGATCTGGGAGATGGCCCGGGCGGTGCGCCGCAGCGGCGCCCACCCGCCACTGGTGCCGCTGATCGCCGGTGGTGTCCTGACCGTGGGTCTGGCCTGGTTCGCGGGCCCGGACGCGCTCAGCCTCGGGTTGTTGGTGACGGTGCTCGGCACGATGATCTGGCGGTTGGGTGACGGCCCGGCCGGCTTCCAACGGGATCTCACCGCCGCCACCCTGATCGCTGTCTACGTGCCGTTCCTCGCCGGTTTCGCGGCGATGCTGGCGGCGGCGCCCGACGACGGCCGGCTGCGCATCCTGGCCACGCTGATCGCGGTGGTCCTCTCCGACACCGGTGGGTACGCGGCCGGTGTCCGCTTCGGCCGGCACCCGATGGCGCCGTCGATCAGCCCGAAGAAGTCCTGGGAGGGTTTCGCCGGCTCGGTCACCGCGGCGGCTCTGGGAAGTGCCCTGCTGTTGTGGTTGATGTTCGATCTGGCTCCCTGGTGGGGGGCGGTGTTCGGGGTGGCCATCTCCTGCGCGGCGGTCCTCGGCGACCTCGCCGAGTCGATGATCAAGCGGGACCTCGGGATCAAGGACATGAGCAACCTGCTGCCCGGGCACGGTGGCCTGATGGACCGGCTGGACTCGATCCTGTTCGCCGTGCCCACCGCGTACCTGTTGCTGGTGATCTTCGTGCCGGTGGCGGGGTGAGGCATGCAACACCATGGCCCGAGCAGTGCCGACCCACGGCGGGGGCCGGTTCGACACCTCCGGACAGGTGCCGACCACCGGAGGCGTGACACACTGGACCAGCCATGACGAGTCTGCCGCTGATCCCCGCCATCTCGGACGCCCCGACCGCACGCCGGGCCTCCATGCCGCCGCAACACCTGGCCGACCTGGACCTGGCCGGCCGCCAGGCGCTGGTCGCCGGGCTGGGTGAGCCCCAGTTCCGCGCCAAGCAGATCTCCAACCACTACTTCGGGCGGCTGGTACGCGACCCGCAGGCGATGACCGATCTGCCCGCCGCGACCCGTGCGCGGCTGGCCGACGAGTTGCTGCCCACGCTGCTCACCCCGGTGCGCGAGCTGGCCTGCGACGACGGCGCGACCCGCAAGGCGCTCTGGAAGCTGCACGACGGCGCGTTGGTGGAGAGCGTGCTGATGGGCTACCCGGACCGGGTCACGGTCTGCATCTCCAGCCAGGCGGGCTGCGGCATGGCCTGCCCGTTCTGCGCCACCGGCCAGGCCGGGCTGACCCGCAACCTGTCCACGGCCGAGATCGTCGACCAGGCGGTCTACCTGGCGGGGGTGGCGGCCTCCGGCGCCGTCGCCGGTTCACCGCCGCGCCTGTCGCACGTCGTGTTCATGGGCATGGGCGAACCGCTGGCCAACTACAACCGGGTCATCGCGGCGATCCGTCGACTGGTCAGCCCCGCCCCCGAGGGGCTGGGCCTCTCCCAGCGGCACATCACCGTTTCCACGGTCGGCCTGGTTCCGGCCATCCGCCGACTGGCCAGCGAAGACCTCTCTGTGACCCTTGCGTTGTCGTTGCACGCGCCCGATGATGATCTGCGCGACGAACTCGTGCCGGTAAACCAGCGCTGGAAGGTAGCCGAGGTGCTGGACGCAGCGTGGGACTATGCCGCCCGGACGGGCCGTCGCGTGTCCATCGAGTACGCAATGATCAAGGACGTGAACGACCAGCCGTGGCGAGCTGACCTGCTCGGGCGGCTGTTGGCCGGCAAGTTGACACATGTGAATCTCATCCCGCTCAATCCGACGCCGGGCAGCCGCTGGGACGCGAGCCCGAAGCCGGTCGAGCGGGAGTTCGTCCGGCGCTTGCGCGATGCGGGAGTCTCCACCACCGTACGGGACACCCGGGGTCGCGAGATCGACGGCGCGTGTGGCCAGCTCGCCGCCGCCGAGGACACCGACACCTTCACCGACCGCGCCGGAGAGGCACCGGCGTGACCGGGCGTGGCGAACGACACCAGGAGACATAGTGGCGAGTCAGGGTCAGCGTTTCCGGCGCAAGGCGGTTCGCCGGGGATACAAGGTCGACGAGGTGGATGCCTTCCTCGACCGGGTCGAGGCGACGCTCGACGGCCGGCAGGTCGGCGCGCCCGTGGCTTCCCAGGAGGTCCACGACGTCGTCTTCCGGGTGCGGTTCAACGGCTACGACGAGTGGCAGGTCGACCTGCACCTGGACCGGGTCGAGCGACAGCTGGCCGAGTTGGAGGAGCGCAACAGCGCCGGCCGCGGCGGCGATCCTCGGATGGGTGACCGGATGGGCCCTCCGGACCGGATGGGTCCGCCGATGCGCGACGACCGTGGCGGCATGGTTCCGCAGCCGATGCCGCCCCGGCCGATGCCCGCCCAGGCCGGCCCGCCAGCCGACCGTTACGGCCGGTACGACGAGCCCACCGGTGCCTTCGCCGGCGGGTACGACGCGCCTCGAGGCGGCTACGACGCGCAGCGCGGCCCCGGCCCCGGTGGCCCCGGCCCGGGCCCGGGTGGTCCCGGCCCGATGGGGCCCGGCGGGCCGATGGGCGGACACGGCCTTCCGCCGCGTGGCCTGCCGGCCGGCCCGGGTGGCTACGGTCCGCCGGATGATCAGCGCATGCCGGGCGGTTACGGTCCGCCGGATGATCAGCGCATGCCGGGTGGCTACGGTCCGCCGGATGATCAGCGCATGCCGGGTGGCTACGGTCCGCCGGATGACCAGCGCATGCCGGGCGGTTACGGTCCGCCGGATGATCAGCGCAGGCCGGGCGGTTACGGTCCGCCGGATGACCAGCGCACGCCCGGCGGGTACGGCCCGCCCGACGGCCCGCGGACGCCCGGCGGCTACCCGCCTCCGGAGGAGCCCCGCTTCGACGGCTTCGAGGCCGGTCGACGTGCTCGCGCCGACATGACGGCCGAGATCCGGATGCCCGAGCGTGACCTGCGTGACCTGCGTCGTGGCCCGGCCGGCCCGCCCCCGATGCCGCAGCAGGGCATCGGGGGTCCGCCGATGGCAGGCCCGCCCGCCGTGGCCGGTCCGCCGATGGGTGGCCCGCCGATGGCCGGCCCGCCCGGCAGCGACCTGTACCGGGTCGACCAGATCCGTCGTAGGTTCCAGGTACGTCGGTTCGGCAGTGGGTACGACCCGGACCAGGTGGACCAGTTCTTCGATTCCCTGCTCGGCGGCATGCAGCGGCGCAACCCGATGCCGGTCGACCCGAAGGACCTGGACACGCTCCGGTTCGGCCTGGTGCCCGGCGGCTACTTCGAGGCCGAGGTCGACGCCGCGCTCAAGGACGTACAGGACATCCTGTTCGGGCGCTGAGCCCGACGCGTACACGAAACGAGGGCCCGTCCCCGGGTGGGGGCGGGCCCTCGGCGTGTCCTGGCCGGTCGCCCGGCGGCCGGTCGATTCAGGAGCGCAGGCCGTTGCGCCGCAGTACGGCATCGCCGATCACGATGACCAGCAGCAGCGCGGCGAGGCCGATCAGCCAGATGTCCTCGACCCTGCCTTCGTGGTTGCCGCAGAACGCCATGACGACCAGCGCCAGCGCGGACAGCACGGCGCCGATGCGCCCCGACTTGCGGTGCCCGGGCTTGTGCTGGTCCGGCGACGTTACCGGCTCGCTTCCTGCCACTGTCGGTCCTTCCCTCGCGATCGGATCTTTGGTTAGTCTGGCACGCCTCCCGCGCGGGGCGGTGCGGTGGGGGTTTACCGGCCCTTCGGCCCTGCCCGCCCAGGCCGGACGGCACTACGGGCGTCGCGGGGTGGCGGTCAGACTCCCTCCGGTAGCGTTTGGCGTACACCTGATTGTCTGTTTGAGGGGGACTGTGCGGTGCGAGTGACCGGAACCGGGCACGCCAGCATGCGGATCGACACGGCCGCGGGCAGCATCCTGTGCGACCCGTGGGTCAACCCGGCCTACTTCGCCTCGTGGTTCCCCTTCCCGGACAATTCCCTGCTCGACTGGGAGACCCTGGGTCAGGTCGACTACCTGTACGTCTCCCACCTGCACCGGGACCACTTCGACGCGAAGCACCTGCGGGACCACATCTCCAAGGACGCCACCGTCCTGCTCCCCGAGTTCCCCACCTCGGAGATGGCGGACGAGTTCCGGGCGCTGGGTTTCACGAAGTTCCTCAAGGCCCCGAACGAGCAGGTCGTCGAGTTGGACGGCGGCCTGAAGATCATGATCCAGGCGCTGACCAGCCCCACCGACGGCCCGATCGGCGACTCCTCGCTCTGGGTCGAGTACGACGGTGTGCGGCTGCTCAACCAGAACGACGCCCGCCCGACCGACCTCAGCGTGTTCGCCGAGCTGGGGCACGTGCACGCGCACCTGCTCCAGTTCTCCGGCGCGATCTGGTACCCGATGGTCTACGAGCTGCCGCAGGCGGCGAAGACCGCGTTCGGCAAGCAGAAGCGTGACCGGCAGTTCGACCGGACGTGGCGCTACATCGACGACCTGAAGGCCGACCACGTCTTCCCGATCGCCGGCCCGCCCTGCTTCCTTGACGACGAGCTGTGGCAGTTCAACGACATCCACGGCGACGAGGGCAACATCTTCCCCGACCAGTCCGTCTTCCTGTCGGAGTACGCGAAGGTCGGCGGCACCAACGGGATCGTGCTGCTGCCGGGCAGCGTCGCCGAGGTCACCACCGAGGGCGCGAGCACCACCCACCCGGTGCCGGTGGAGGAGTTCTTCGCGAACAAGGTCGCCCACCTGGAGGAGATGCGGGAGCGCAAGCGCCCGGTCATCGAGGCGGAGAAGGCGTCCTGGCGGCACCCCGAGGTGGACGTCCTCGGCGAGATGAAGCGTCGGATCGAGCCGCTGCTCGACGAGTCGATCTATCTGGCCAAGGGGGTCGGCGGCCCGGTCCGCTTCGACCTGGTCGGCACCGACAGCTCAGGCGGGGAGACCCTCGAATCCATCGTTGTGGACTTCCCGGGTAAGGAGGTCCGGCCGTACGCGGACGAGAAGGTTCGCTACCGCTTCCGGACCGAACGGTCGCTGATCGAACACCTGCTCTTCATCGACGAGGTGGACTGGGTCAACTCGCTCTTCCTCTCCTGCCGGTTCTCGGCGGCCCGGATCGGCCAGTACAACGAGTTCGTCTACGCGTTCTTCAAGTGCCTCTCCGAGGAGCGCCTCCAGTACGCCGAGGGCTGGTACGACGAGCACGAGCGTTCCACCGACGCCGAGGACATCACGTTGGGCGACTGGGTGGTGCAGCGCCGTTGCCCGCACCTGAAGGCGGACCTGACCCGCTTCGGCATCGTCGAGGGTGACCAGCTCACGTGCCAGCTGCACGGCTGGCGCTTCGACCTGCCCAGCGGCCGCTGCCTGACCAGCGTCGGCCACAAGGTCCGCGCCCACCGCGTCGACGCGGAGACCCCGGCCCCGGCCGGGGAGGCCCTAACCTGACCTCTTCCGCCCGCGATCTTGCACTTTCCGTGGGGGCAAAGCCCCGCAATCGCCCCAGAACGGCGACCGAAACTGCAAGATCGCGACAGGGGTGCGCGCGACGTGCCACCGAGAGCGGGTGACCTGTGGCCGTACGTGCACCGGGCCGAGGACGCCTCAACTACCCAGGTCCGCGAGGATCCGGCGGGCGGCGTTGTGGCCGGCGGCGCCGATGACGCTACCGGCCGGGTGGCAGCCGGCGCTGCCCGCGTACACGCCGTCGACGCCGGTGGAGTACGGCATCCGGTCGGTGAACGAGACGGTGTTGTCGACGTGGTGGATGTGGCCGCCGCTGATGCCGAAGTGCGCCTCGATGCCCGGCGGAGGCAGCGGCACCGCGTCGGCGATCAGGTCGGCGGTGCCGGGGGCGTACCGCTCGACGATCTCGACGAGCCGGTCGACGTAGCCGGGCAGTTCCGCGTCCCAGGTGGTGCCGGTCAGCTCGTAGGGGACCGACTGCACGAACAGCGCCGACGAGTGGTGCCCGGCGGCGTCGGAGAGCGACGGGTCGACTGTGGTGTGCAGGTACCACTCGATGGTCGGCTCCGCGGGCAGCCGTCCGGCCTGCACGTCCGCCCACATCGCGCGTAGCGCGGTCATCGGCGAGGTGGTGTCGCCGCCGACCAGCGACGCGGAGCCGGGCAGCAGGTGGATGGTCGACCCGAACGGGCTCGGCGCGTCGGGCGGCAGGCAGGAGAAGCGCGGCAGGCCGCTGAGCGCCAGGTTGAGCTTGAGGGTGGTGCCGGGCCGGCGGACCGCCGCCATCCGTGCGCCGAGTCGCGCCGGGAGCGCGCCGTCGGGCAACAGCTCCATCAGGCTGTACGGGTCACACGCGCCGAGCACCACCCGTGCCGCGACCTGCCGACCGTCGGCGAGTACGACACCGCTGGCCGCGCCGCCGTCGAGGGTCACCGCGCTGACCGGCGTACCCGTTGTGATGGTGGCTCCGGCGGCGCGTGCGGCGTCGGCGAACGTCCGTGAGACGGTGCCCATGCCGCCCTCGGCGATCATCCAGGTGCCGCCCGATCCCGGCAGTCTGCACATGTTGTGCACCAGGAAGTTGTGACCCGTTCCCGGGTCGTCCGGGCCGGCGTTGAGGCCGGACAGGCCGTCGGTGACGGCGTACATGCTGACCAGCAGTTCGGAGCGGAACTCGAAGCGGGCCAGGTAGTCGGCGACGGACCCCCGCACGAGGTCGACGAAGATCTGCCGCAGCGCCGGGCGGACGTGCCGTTCCGCGGTCTCCTCAGCGGTCAGGGGCTCGGCCAGCCAGGCGGGAGCGAGGTCGTCGCGCAGCGCGGCCAGCTCGGCCTGCATGGCGTCGTCGGCGGCCACGTCGGCGGGAGAGAAGAATTCGGCGAGCTGCGCCCGGGTGGCGGCGGTGTCACTGCCGAAGAGCAGGTACGGCGAGCCGAGGCCACCCGGCGTGGGCAGGAAGTAGTGGGGGTCGCGGCGCAGCACCGGGATGCGTACGTCGAGCGTGGCGAGCAGTTCGGGTGGCATGAGCCCGAGCAGGTACGACCCGGTGGAGTGGCGCAGCCCGGGCACCTTCGGAAACGGGTTCTCGGTGCGGGTCGCGCCGCCGATCACGTCGGCGGCTTCCAGCACGAGGACGTCCAGGCCGGCGCGGGCCAGCAGGACTGCGGAGACCAGACCGTTGTGCCCGGCACCGACGATCACGACATCGGCCCGAGCCGGAATCTCACCACTCATGCCGCCGCAGCCTAGTCCCCCCACCGCCCCCTGTGACCCGTTGATCAAGAGGTTCGCGCCAGGAAACGCTGCCCGGATGACGCGAACCTCTTGCTCACCGGGGGTGGGTGGGGAGGTGGACGGTGAAGGTCGAGCCCTTTGTGGGTTGGCTCTGGACGTGGACCGTGCCCTGGTGGGCCTCTACCAGTTTGCGGACTATCGCCAGGCCCAGGCCGCTACCGCCGGTCTGCCTGCTGCGGGACCTCTCCGCCCGCCAGAAGCGGTCGAACACCCGGGGCAGATGCTCGGGGCTGATGCCGCTGCCCGTGTCGGCGACGGCGATCATCACCTTGCCGTCGGCCGCCTGGGCGCTGATCGTGACGCTGCCGCCGGCCGGTGTGTGGCGTACCGCGTTGCCGACCAGGTTGCCGACGGCCTGACGCAGCCGCACCGGGTCCGCGTACACCTGCGGGTCGTCGTCGACCCGCAGCGCGAGCGCGACGCCGGCGCGACCGGCCTGGACGCGGTACGCCTCCGCGACCTGACCCAGCAGGTCGGCGAGGTAGACCGTCTCGGGGTGCAGCCGCAGCGCGCCCGCGTCCGCCTCGGCGAGGTCCTGGAGATCGGCGATCACGTGTTGCAGCAGTGTCGCCTCCTCCAGCAGCGAGGACACCAACCTCCGGTCCATCGGGGCGACGCCGTCCTCGGCGGCCTCCAGCCAACCCCGGATGGTGGTGACCGGCGTCCGTAGCTCGTGGGCGATGTCGCTGACCATGGCGCGGCGGAGCTGTTCGAGGTGTTCGCGCCGCTCGGACATGTCGTTGAACGCCTCGGCCAGCCGGGCGATCTCGTCGCGGCCGGTGACGCGGACGCGGGCGGCACCGTCACCGTCGCGCATCCGCTGGGCGGCGCCGGTCAGCGCGTGCAGCGGCCGGGTCAGCCGGACACCGGCCAGAACGGTGATGCCGACGGTCACCAGCAGCACGAGTCCGGCGACCGCCACGATGCGGGCCTGGTTGGCCCGGGACAGGTCGAAGGTCGTGGTGGGGCGACCGCCCGGGTCGCTGACGAACAGGGTCGCCGCCGGGGCGACGTACGGGAGGAGTTGCTCCCGCCGGCTGGTGCCCACGCAGGCGCTGACCGCTTGGCTCTGGTCCTGGTCGACCTCGATGACGTCCCGACGGCTGTTCGCCGCGGGGGCGGACCGCGTCGTCCAGGTCCAGTCCAGGTCGACGTTCACGGGCGCGACCTTGCGCCGGGCCAGGCAGGTGTTCACCAGCGCGTTGAGCTGTGCCAGCGCCTTGCGTTCGGTGGCCGTCGGGGTCGCCAACTCCTCGCGAAGCGGGCCGCAGCTGGAGTCGTTGGGGTCGGTGCCGGGGGTGGCGATCCGTGGTCGGCCGGTGGCCCCCTGCTCGGCCACGGCCGCGATCCTCGCCCGCACCCGCAGGCACAGGACGGCCTGGTCCGCCCGGTCGAGCAGCGTCCGGCGCTCGTTGGCCGGTAGCAGGTACGGGCCGGCGGCGCGGGGGTCGATACGCCCGGCGTCGACGGTTGCGGGGGGGCCCGGGGTCAGGGCGGTGTCGACGGCGAGCGCGTCGATGGTCGCGGACGGCTTCGTGGGCAGCGGGCCGGCCTGCGGTGCCGAGTCGGCGAGCGGCGTACCCGACTCGGTGGTCAGGGTGATGCGCCGGCCGACCTGCTCGGCGAGTGGTCGGAGGGTGGCGTCGACGCCGTCCCAACTCGGGTGGGTCGCCGCGTAACCGACCAGGGTGTCGTAGATGCGCGCATCGTCGGCAAGGGCCTGCCCCTGTTCCTGCCGGATCGCCCCGGTCGTGGTGCGCACGGCCAGCCAGGCGGTGGCCGCGATCGAGCCCACGGCGATGAGGACGGCCAGCGCGAGCAGCCGGAGCAGCAGGCTTCGGTGCAGCGGCACCTCACGCCGCATGGTGGCTCTCCTCGACGAGTTTGTAGCCGACGCCGTACACGGTCAGCAGCCGGGTGGGTCGACGCGGGTTCGCCTCGATCTTGCGGCGCAGGTTCATCACGTGGACGTCGACGGTCCGGCCGGTGATGTACCTGTCGAAACCGTGCAGGTAGCCCAGGAGCTGGTCCCGGGTGAACGCCCGTCCCGGCTGGGCGGCCATCGCCTGGAGCAGTTGGAACTCGCCGGGCGTGCAGTCGACCTGTCGTCCGTCGGCGCGTACCTCGTGGCGGACCGGGTCGACGTGCAGCGCGCCGACCCGCAGCACCGGATCGGCCGCGCGGGCCGCCCGTTGGCTGCGGCGCAGCAGTGTCCGCACCCGGGCCACCAGCTCGCGAGGGCTGTACGGCTTCGTCATGTAGTCGTCGGCGCCGAGGTCGAGGCCGAGCAACAGGTCTTCCTCGGTCGTGCGGGCGGTCAGCATGAGCACGGGCAGGTCGGACTCCCGCCGCAGGATGCGGCACACGTCCAGGCCGTCGACCTTCGGCATCATCACGTCGAGGATCAGCAACTCCGGTGGGTGCTGGCGAACCTCCTCCAGGGCGGCCCGCCCGTCGCCGACGACGACGACCGTGTGCCCCTCGCGTTCCAGGTAGCGGCGGACCAGTTCGGCCTGCTTCTCGTCGTCCTCGGCTATCAGCACCCGCGCGGTCACGGCAGCGACTGTACGGGTCGCCGGCCCCCGCAGGTGCTGCCCGTGACCTGGGGCTACGGAATGAGCATCGGTTCCTGACAGGTCTCTGACAACTTCCCGTGAGGCTGCCGGCATGACGAACGCACCACGACGCGTCGGGTTCGCGGCGCTCACCCTCCTCGCCACGGTTCTCGCCGGTTGCGGCGGTGAGAAGTCCGACGCCGGGGGCACGGCCGACGTCGCTTCCCTCGCCACCGGCTCCGCCGCGCCGAGCGCGTCCGCCAGTGCTGCGGCTGCGGCGGCGGCCGGGCGCCCGCAGTTGCGCCTGGACATGAACGAGGACGAGAAGCAGCGGCTCTGGAACACGTACAACTACTGCCTGCGCGACCACGGGGTCAAGGAGAACAAGGAACGTTCGGCCGGGGCACCCAAGGGAAGCGGCATCATCTCCCTCGACCAGAGCGGTGAGCCGAAGGCGGCGTACGTGGCGTGCGCGGACAAGCTCCCCCTCCAGCCGCCCGAGCTGGACGAGGAGAAGAACCCGAACTACGTGATCCAGTGGAACGACTACGTGCAGTGCCTGCGCGGGCGCGGCATGAAGATCCACTCACTGCCGGACGGCTCCGGCTGGACGTACGACGACGTGGAGGACGCGACGGGCGGTCTGGTGGGCGCCGCGTACGACAAGGCGGACAAGGAATGCACGATGGAGGCGTTCCGTGGCAAGAAATAAGCTGGCGATGGCGGCCCTGGTGACGGTGACGCTGGCCGTCGCCGGCGCCGGCGTCACTGTGCTGACGCTGGGGCGTGCCGGCGCGGACGACGCGGCGAGCGCCCCGCCGCCGTTGACGACGACGACGGTCACCCGCACCGACCTGTCGGACAGCCGGTCGCTCGACGGCACGTTGGGGTTCGGCCCGGAGCGCGTGGTCAAGGGCACGGGCGAGGGTGTCGTCACCCGCCTGCCGAAGGTCGGTGACACGGTGGCCCGGGGCAAGCCGCTCTACTGGGTCAACGACCAGCCGGTACCGGTGCTCTTCGGCAGCGTCCCGCTGTTCCGCACGCTCGACAAGCCCGGTCTCGTGGGCAGCGACGTGCGCGTCGTGTCGGACAATCTGGCCGCGCTCGGCTACCAGACCGGCACGCGGCCGACCCGGGCCAAGGACGGGACGAAGATCCCCGCGGGGCAGTCCCTGCTGACCGACACCCTGGTGGGCGCGATCAAGAAGTGGCAGCAGGCGCTCGACCTGCAACCCACCGGCCGGATCGAGGTCGGGCGGGCCACGGTGTTGCCGGGACCGGTCCGGATCAGCGCGGTCAAGGCCGTGACCGGTGACCCCGCCGCCGGCGAACTCCTGGCTGTCACCGAGAAGGTCAAGCTGGTGACCGTCGCGGTGGAGGCGACCGAGGTCAGCAGTATCCGGGTGGGTGCCACGGTCACGATCACGCTGCCCGACACGACCGAGAGTCCCGGCCGGGTCGCCTCGATCTCGCACACCGTCGACGGCGGCGGCCCGGACGCCGGGGGTGGCCAGGCCAGCCCGCCGAAGGTGAACGTCCTCGTCACACCGACCAAGGCGGCGGACGTGGCGAAGCTGGACGCGGCGTCGGTCCGGGTCACGTTCACCACGAGCACCCGCAAGGGCGTGCTGGCCGTACCGGTCGGCGCGCTGGTGGCGCTCCGCGAGGGCGGACACGCCCTGCAACTGCCCGAGGGTGGGCTGGTGGCCGTGGAGACCGGGATGTTCTCCCGGGGGCTGGTCGAGGTCAGCGGTAACGGCGTCACCGAGGGACTCACGGTGGTGACCGCCGCGTGAGCACCGTCATCCCGTTCCCGGCCCGGAACGCGCCGACCGAGGTGATCCCGGCGTACGCCGAACCGGTCCTGCAGCTCGACGGGGTGAGCCGGACGTACCCGGGTGGCGTCACCGCCCTGGACGACGTCTCGCTGACTGTTTGCGCCGGAGAACTGCTCGCCATCGTCGGACCGTCCGGTTCCGGCAAGTCGACCCTGCTGAACATCATGGGCACCCTCGACCTGCCCAGCAGCGGGCGGGTACGCGTCGCCGGGCAGGAGGTCACCGACCTGTCCGACCGGCGGCTCTCGGCGCTACGGGGTCGGTGGCTCGGCTTCGTGTTCCAGCAGTTCCACCTCGTCGGCGGGCTCGACGCCGCCGAGAACGTCGCCACCGGGCTGCTCTACGCCGGCGTACCCCGTCGTCGCCGTCGCCGTACGGCCGTCGACGCGTTGGCTCGGGTCGGCCTGGCGCATCGGGTCGACCATCTGCCGCACCAGCTCTCCGGCGGAGAACGCCAGCGGGTGGCGATAGCGCGGGCGCTTGTCAACGAACCGGCGCTGGTCCTGGCCGACGAGCCGACCGGGGCCCTGGACACCGCCAACGGCGAGGCGGTCCTGGCGCTGCTGCTGAGTCTGCACGCGGAGGGCACGACCATCGCCGTCATCACCCACGACCGGGATCTCGCCGCCCGTACCCCTCGACAGGTGGACATCCGCGATGGGCGGATCGTCTCCGACACCCGTGACAGGACTCCCGCATGAGCACACCGACAGCGGCACCCGGCGGCCGTCCGCCCAGGCTCGCCCCGGGGGACGTACTCCGGCTCGGTCTGCTCGGGCTGACCAGCCGGCGGATGCGGGCGGTCCTGTCCGCCCTGGGCATCTCCATCGGCATCGCCACGATGATCGTCGTGGTGGGCATCCCCGCGTCCAGCCAGCGCGACCTCATGGACCAGCTCTCCGCGCTCGGCACCAACCTGCTGCGCGCCGAACCGGTACCGGATCAGGACCCGCCCGTGCTGCTGCCGGAGGACTCCGTCGCGATGGTGCAGCGGATCGGGCCCGTCGAGACGGTGAGCGCCGTCGCGAACACCCACGTGATGGTCCGCCGCAGCGACATGATGGACCGGTACGACACCTCGGGGCTCAGCACCCTGGCGACCCGACCGGACCTGCTGGACACCGTCAACGGCCGGGTCCGCGCCGGCCGGTTCCTCGACGACGGCACGGCTCGGCTGCCGACGGTCGTCCTCGGCTACGTGGCCGCGAGCCGGCTCGGGTTCGCCACCGTGGACCCGGCCCAGCCACCGCAGGTGTTCATCGGCGAGCGGTGGTTCACCGTGATCGGCGTACTCGATCCGCTGCCCATCGCCCCCGACCTGGACCGGTCGGTGCTGGTCGGCTGGGACGCGGCCCGGGACCTGCTCGGCTTCGACGGGCATCCCACAGTGGTGTACGTGCGGGCCCGCGAGAACGCGTTGGAGGACGTCCGGGCCGTGCTGCCGGCCACCCTGAACGCGCAGCTGCCCGGCCTGGTCCAGGTCAGTCGTCCCTCGGACGCGCTCGCCGCGAAACGTGCCACCGAGGACACGTTCTCCGCGCTGTTCCTCGGTCTGGCCGCGGTGGCGCTGCTGGTCGGCGGGATCGGGGTGGCCAACACCATGGTCATCTCGGTGCTGGAACGCCGCCGGGAGATCGGTCTGCGCCGGGCGCTCGGCGCGAACCGTGGCCAGATCCGGGTGCAGTTCCTCACCGAGTCGGTGCTGCTGTCCGTGCTCGGCGGGGCCGCCGGCGCGGTTCTCGGCGTGCTTGCGACGGTCGGGTACGCCGGCTACCAGGGCTGGCCGCCGACGATCCCGATGACGTCGGTGGCCGGCGGCATCGCCGGTGCCCTGCTGGTCGGGATGGCGGCGGGGGTCTACCCGTCGATCCGGGCCGCCCGGCTCACTCCCACCGAAGCGCTCGCCGCCCCGTGATCAGCGCTGCCGCTGGGCGCGCCAGCGGGAGAGGGCCAGGGTCGCCGAGTAACCGGCCAGGACGATCACGTGGAACAGGTACAGCCACAGGAGCACCGCCACGCCCGCGCCGATCGGGTCGAAACCCCCGAACGGTGTGCCCAGGTCCAGCGGCAGGGACGCGAACAGCACGAAGCCGTGCAGGAACCCGGACAGGTTCGCGGCCGTGAACGACCCGATCCCGAGGGTGGAGAGCCAGTCCGGCGACGCCGGCCCGACCACCCGGAACACCCACACCAGCACCGGTGTGAGCACCAGCCAGACCGCCAGGAACGAGAGCACCACACCCAGCACTCCGACCCAGCCACCCTGACGGACCAGGCGGGTGGTGAGCGGCAACGCCAGCAGGATCGACAGGAGCAGGGCGGGAGCCGGCGCGAGCAGCGGCAGCAGCAGCAGCCGGCCCCGCCAGCCCACCAGGTGCTCGTCGCTCCGCGGCGCCGCCACCGACACGAACGCCCGGCGCAGCCCCTCGCCGTAGAGCGACGCCGGCAGCAGTGCGGCGAGCGCCAGCAGCGGGGTCAACTGCACCCCGGCGTCGACGAGCGCGGCCACCGCCCGGGGCGCGCCGATCGCCGTCGGCAGGGCGTCCACGGCGTACGAGGTGAGCCGGCGTACCCGATCGGCGCCCGCGAGCAGCGAGGTGAGCCAGAGGGCCAGCAGCGCCACCGGGACCACGGCGATCGCCCCGTAGAAGGTGATCGCGGCGGCGTGCAGCGACAGGTCGCGCCCGCGCACGGGACGGAACGCGGCACTGATGATCCGTTTCGCGCGCTGCCATCCGTTGCCCATCGGCTTCTCCTTCCCTGTCGTCGGGGCGGTCACTCCTTAAGATCGCCGGTCATGACTGTTGTCACCACCGAACGCCTCATCCTGCGCGACTGGACCGACGAACCGGCGGACCTGGCCCGGATCTACGACATCTACTCGCGCCCGGAGATCACGCGTTGGTTGGGCGTTGCACCGGGTCTGCCGATGGTGGAGCCGGGTCAGGCCGCCGAACGGCTGCAGATGTGGCGGGACCGGCACGCCGGCGACCAGGGACGGTACGGCACCTGGGCGATCGAGGTACGCGACACCGGGCAGGTGGCCGGAACGATCCTGCTCAAGCCGCTGCCGGGGCGCGACGAGACACGGCGTACCGACGACATCGAGGTGGGCTGGCACCTGCACCCCGACTCGTGGGGGCGTGGCTACGCCACCGAGGCGGCCCGGGCGCTTCTCGCCCGGGAGTTCGCCACCGGTACCCCGGAGATCTACGCGGTCGTGTCGCCGGGCAACGAGCCGTCGATGGCGGTCTGCCGACGACTCGGCATGGCGCACGTGGGCCGGCGCACGGACTGGTACGGCGGCGAGCAGTTGGAGACGTTCGTCCTGACCGCGCCGGGCGGCTGACCCCCGCCGGTTCGCGAGCAAGCCCATCAATAGTCACGTGGGTCGAAGTGTTGACGCTCCCGTAGCACGTCAGTAACCTTTGGCCAAACTCATGCAAGATTTCGACAAAGAGATGCTTGATTTGAAGCATCACCTCGGAAATCTGCGTGCCACCGCTCACCCCCACCCGTGGTCACCCCCGCCCGCGGCAACCGTCCCCCGACGACAGGACAGTCATGAGACGACGAGCGACACTGTTCAGGATGGTGGCGGCGACAGTCGCGACCACGCTGATCGCGACCCCCCTCGCGAACCCCGCCCTCGCCGCCCGCCCCGCCGACACGGCGGCCGCGTCGAGCAGCGCCTTCGCCGCGGCGGCCACCAACCTCGCCCTGGGCCGTCCCACCCAGGAGAGCGGCCACGCCGACGTCTACGGCTCGTCGAGGGTCGTCGACGGCGACGTGGGCAGCTACTGGGAGAGCGTCAACAACTCGTTCCCCCAGTGGGTGCAGGTCGACCTCGGCTCGTCGCAGTCCGTCAACCAGGTCGTCCTGAAGTTGCCGACCTCGGGCTGGGGCACCCGGACGCAGGCGCTGAGCGTGCGCGGCAGCGCCGACGGCTCCTCGTTCACCGACCTGGTCGGGTCGCAGACGTACACCTTCAACCCGGCGAGCGGTAGCACCGCCACGATCAACTTCAGCGCCACCTCCACCCGCTACGTCCGGATCACCATCACCGCCAACAGCGGCTGGCCGGCCGGGCAGCTCTCCGAGCTGGAGGTGTACGGCAGCGGCGGCACCCCCGGCGACACCACCGCGCCGAGCGTCCCGGGAACTCTGTCGCAGAGCACGTCGGGCAGCACGATCACCCTCAACTGGGGCGCGTCCACCGACTCGGGTGGCAGCGGCCTGGCCGGCTACAACGTCTACCGGGGCGGCAACCTCGTCGCCACGCTGGGCACCGTCCTGACGTACCAGGACACCCAGCCGGCGACGGCGACCGTCTCCTACTACGTCCGGGCCCGCGACGGCGCCGGCAACCTGTCGGGCATCAGCAACACCGTCACCCGGACCGGCAGCAACCCCCCGGCCTGCACGAACGTGGCGCAGGGCAAGACCATGACGGCGAGCGGCTCGACGTTCACCTTCACCCCCGACAAGGCTAACGACGGGCAGCTCGCCACCTACTGGGAGGGCGCGGCCAGCTACCCGCAGAACCTGACCGTGGCGCTGGGCGCGAACCACTCGATCTCCGGCGTCACCGTCAAGCTCAACCCCGACTCGTCCTGGGGCACCCGTACCCAGACCATCCAGGTCCTCGGCCGCGACCAGGCGTCGTCGTCGTACACCAGCCTGGTGTCGGCGGCGTCCTACCAGTTCGTCCAGGGTGTCAACACGGTGACCATCCCGGTCAGCGCGACCACGGCGGACGTGCAGTTGCGGTTCACCGGCAACACCGGCGCGCCGTCCGGCCAGGTGGCCGAACTGGAGGTGTGCGGCACCCCGGCCCCCAACCCGGACCTGGTCGTCAGCTCGGTGACCTGGTCGCCGTCGTCGCCCAGCGAGGCCAGCGCGGTCACCCTCTCGGCCGTCGTGCAGAACATCGGCTCGGCGGCGGCCGGGGCGACCACCGTCAACTTCAGCCTGGCCGGCGCGGTCGTCGGCAGCGCCACGGTGGGCGCGCTCGCCGCCGGCGCCTCGACCACCGTGTCCTACAACGCCGGTACGCGGCCGATGGGCAGTTACGCCGTCTCGGCGGTGGTCGACCCGACCAACACGATCGTCGAGCAGAACAACGGCAACAACAGCCTCACGGCGGCGTCGCCGCTTGTCGTCACGCAGGCCCCCGGCCCCGACCTCCAGGTGCTGGGCATCGCCTCGAACCCGCCGAACCCGGCCGTCGGGGCGTCCGTCACGTTCACCGTGTCGGTACGCAACCGGGGCACCGCCGCGACCGGCGCGACCACTGTCACCCGGCTGGTGGTGGGCGGCACCACGCTCAACACCAACACCGCCTCGATCGCGGCCGGCGCGACGGTCACCGTGGCCGTCAGCGGTAGTTGGACCGCCACCAGCGGCGGCGCCACCATCACCGCCACCGCCGACGCGACGAACGTGGTCGCCGAGACCAACGAGGGCAACAACGCGTTCAGCCAGGCCATCGTGGTCGGACGTGGGGCAGCCGTCCCGTACGTCTCGTACGAGGCGGAGGCCGGTCGTTACTCGGGCACGCTGCTGGAGGCCGACCCGCTGCGCACCTTCGGGCACACCAACTTCGCCAGCGAGTCCTCGGGCCGCAAGTCGGTACGCCTCACCGGCACCGGCCAGTTCGTCGAGTTCACCTCGGCCAACCAGGCCAACGCGATCGTGGTGCGGAACTCGATCCCGGACGCGCCCGGCGGTGGCGGCATCGAGGCGACCATCAGCCTCTACGTCAACGACGTGTTCTCCCGCAAGCTGACCCTGTCGTCCAGGCACAGCTGGCTCTACGGCAACACCGACGGGCCGGAGGCGCTGACCAACACCCCGCAGGCCGACGCCCGACGGCTGTTCGACGAGTCGAACGCTCTGCTGGCGCAGTCGTACCCGGCGGGCACCCGCTTCAAGTTGCAGCGCGACTCGGGTGACACCGCCTCGTTCTACGTCATCGACATGATCGACCTGGAGCAGGTGGCACCGCCGGCGAGCCAGCCGGCCGGCTGCACCTCGATCACCGCGTACGGCGCGGTCCCGAACGACGGGATCGACGACACCGCAGCCATCCAGCGGGCGGTGACCGACGACCAGAACGGCGTGATCAGCTGCGTCTGGATCCCCGCCGGGCAGTGGCGGCAGGAGCAGAAGATCCTGACCGACGACCCGCTGAACCGGGGTACGCACAACCAGGTCGGCATCAGCAACGTCACGATCCGGGGCGCCGGCATGTGGCACTCGCAGCTCTACACGTTGACCGAGCCGCAGAACGTGGTGGGCGGCATCAACCACCCGCACGAGGGCAACTTCGGCTTCGACATCGACAAGAACACCCAGATCTCCGACATCGCCATCTTCGGCTCCGGCCGGATCCGTGGCGGTGACGGCAACGGCGAGGGTGGCGTCGGTCTGAACGGTCGCTTCGGCACCGGGACGAAGATCAGCAACGTCTGGATCGAGCACGCCAACGTGGGCGTCTGGGTGGGCCGCGACTACGACAACATCCCCGACCTGTGGGGGCCGGCCGACGGGCTGGAGTTCAGCGGCATGCGCATCCGCGACACGTACGCCGACGGCATCAACTTCAGCAACGGCACGCGTAACTCGCGGGTGTTCAACTCGTCGTTCCGCACCACCGGCGACGACGCGCTCGCCGTCTGGGCCAACCCGTACGTCAAGGACCGCACCGTCGACATCGCCCACGACAACCACTTCGTCAACAACACCATCCAGTTGCCCTGGCGGGCGAACGGCATCGCCATCTACGGCGGCTACGACAACTCGATCGAGAACAACCTGGTCTACGACACCGCCAACTACCCGGGCATCATGCTGGCGACCGACCACGACCCGCTGCCGTTCTCCGGGACGACGCTGATCGCCAACAACGGGCTCTACCGCACCGGTGGCGCGTTCTGGAACGAGGACCAGGAGTTCGGCGCCATCACGCTGTTCCCCTCCACCCGGGACATCACCGGGGTCACCATCCGCGACACCGACATCATCGATTCGACGTACGACGGCATCCAGTTCAAGAACGGCGGCGGCAACATGCCGAACGTCGCCATCACCAACGTGCGGATCGACAAGTCCAACAACGGTGCCGGCATTCTCGCGATGAGCGGCGCACGCGGCAACGCCAACCTGACCAACGTGACAATCACCAACTCGGCCGACGGCAACATCGTCGTCCAGCCGGGCTCACAGTTCGTCATCAACGGCGGCTGACCTGCCGCTCGCCGCTTGATCAACACGTTTTCGCCGAAATCGGGGTGTCCGCGGACTGCGGACACCCCGATTTCCACGAACCCGAGTCGATCGTCGCCGCGCAGGGTCCGTCGTGGGCGTCGGGCCGCCGGCACCGGCCGGCGTCGTCGAGCCGGGCGTCACAGAACACTCGGGTACGAAGAAACTGCGCGTCCTCCTCGCTGAGCGTCGTCTCGCCGAAGTCGACGACGGTGAGGTGACCGAGCGAGTCGCGCAGTGCCACGGCCAGGGCGGTGACCTCGTCGAGGCTGGTCAGCGTGGTCGGCAGATGAATGATCCAGCGGGGCCCGGTTGCGATGCTCATGGCAGGACCACCGTTCCTCCGTCCACCAACGTCTGGATCTGCCCGTCGGTCAGACCGCGCTCGCTAAGGACGCGGCGGCCCCAACGGTGCAGTCGGCACGGGTGCCGAGAGTCGTCCTTGCGGCAGTGCTCGCCGTCCGGTCGCTGCACGGGGGCGTGCACGCTGACCGCCCGCAGCGCGAACACGACGTCCTCTTTGGTCACGTAGGGCGGCAATGGCAGTTCGTCGGTTGGTTCCATGGCCGTCCTCCGGTGGGATTTTCGCGGTTGCCGTCATCAACGAGAGTCATCCCGACGATGGCCCAGCACAATATTTCGGAGCAGAATCCGGACCAAGGGATGAGGTGTCCTACGCGCCGACAGTCAGGGAGATGACGTGGACGATTCCGGCAGCACGGTCCCACGGAGGCAGCTCGGCAGATATCTGAGAGAGCTTCGCGAAAACGCGTACGTGACCGTTTCCGCCGCGGCTAAGGAATTGGAATGGTCGGCACCCCGGATCTGGCGGTACGAGACCGGCCAGGTCTCCATGCACCCGAACGACGTGGCGGCCATGTGCCGCGTCTACGGCGCGTCCCCCGAGACGATCGAGACGATGCGGGCACTCGCGCGGGAGACCAAGGCGCACGGCTGGTGGCACAGCTACGGCGAGGCGATCAAGGACTGGTTCAAGCTCTACGTCGGCCTGGAAGCTGCCGCGACTCGCATTCGCCACTATGAGGTGAACCTCGTCCCCGGTCTGTTGCAGACGGTCGACTACATGACCGAGGTGATCGCCACCGACCACCCGCAGATGAGTGAGGCGGAGCGTCAGGCGAAGGTGGACGTGCGGCTGCGCCGGCAACGGTTGCTGGCGCGGGCCATACCGCGCGCTCCGCGCCTCGACGTCATCCTGGGCGAGGCGGTACTGCGCCGCCCGCTACGTGATCGCGCCGCGATGGCACGGCAACTGGAGTCACTTGTGGTGTCGTCGCGACAGCACAACATCGGTATCCGGGTGCTGCCGCTCGACGCCGGCCTGGTCCGCTGGGCGCAGGCCGGCACCTTCACCATGCTCGACTTCCCGGCCGAGGTGCGCGAGCCGGAGCCGACCACGATCTACATGGACGGGCCGTGTGGCGCGGTCTACCTTGACAAGACCCACGAGATTGCCATCTATGAGGACGCGTGGCGCTCCCTTGGTGAGCGGGCGCTCGACGCCGACGAGTCCCGCGAGCTGATCGCGGCCATAGCGAAGGAGATGACCGATGGAGCGTGACGGAGTCTGGCGCACGTCGACCCGATCCGGCGGCGAGGGCAACTGCGTCGAGGTGGCGGGGTTCGCCGACGCGGTCGGCGTACGCGACAGCAAGGACCGGCAGGGGCCCGTGCTGACCTTCACCGAATCGGCCTGGTCCGACTTCGTCGCGGCAGCCCGTGGACGGCAGTTGGACGCGCACCGCTGAGCCGCCCGCGCCACCCGGTATGTCAAAGGACTCGCCCCTTGGAGGGCACCTCCCCTCCAAGATCTGTCGCAGGGCCGGGTTAGCCTCGCCACGATCTCTAGGAGGCTGCGGGTGGACCGGTTCGAGCGCATGGTGGCGCTGTTACGCAGTGGACAGACGGCCGGTGCCGATCAGCTACGGGCAGAGGCGCCCGATGCGCTCCTGCCCCGGTGGACGGCTGGCGAGCCGACAAGTCCGGCGCTGCGGCAGGTACGTCAGCTCGAATCCTCGATCGAGGCGGTTCGCCTCGACGACACGTACGCCTGGGCGATGGCAGGTGGCAGCGTGCATCGCATCCCACTCGCCGGAGGCGAGACGCAGCGCGTGCGTCTGGAAGGCAGCGACGAGGCCTTTTACCCGGAGGCGGTTTTCGACGGTGCCACCGTCGTCGCCGTGGAGGATGAGCGGCTGTGCGTATGGGACCTTGCTAGCGGGAAGCTGTTGCTCGCCACCGACCCGGACGACATTCCTCGCCGAGCGGGCCGCCTCGTCAGCCTCGCGGTCGGCGTCGGAGTCGCGGTCACCGGCACCGAAGGCGGTTACCTGCTGCTGTGGGATCTGACCGACGGTCGGCAGCTGGCAAGGACCGCCGCCCACAGTGGAGATGTCTTCCAGGTGGCGATCAGTGCGGGCGATGCGCCGGCCGTCCTGAGCCTCGGCGGCGAGGACACCGATTCCATGACGCTGTGTTTCCACGACCTCGACGGCCTGCGCCGCACCGGTGAGGTGGCCGTGGCCGGGCCGACGACGTGCGGCGGCTGGACGGTGCTCGACGGTCAGCGGCGCGCGGTGACCGTCGGCGATGGCCTCCTGAGCGTCTGGGACGCCACCGCGGTCGAGCCAACAGCGCAGTTTCCCACCACCACCACAAACTCGTACGACGCTCCGGTGTTTCTCGCCGGCGGTGCCTGGGTCGTGCTCGGCGAGTGGCGTGCGCTGCAGATCATCGATCTGCGGGACGGCACCGTGCACGGCACGATCCGGACCGACTTCACCCAGCGTGTCGGTCAGGTCGCCGTGCGCGGCTCGTTGCTCTTCGTGGCGCAGGCGGGCAGCAGCGAGGGGCGGACCAACCTTCTCGAACTCGCCGACCCACTCCCACAGGACGACTCGGACCGGCCCTACTACCAAAACGCCGTGATTTCCAGGATCGGCGGACGGCCCGTGGTCGTCGCCGTGGACAAGGGGGGCGTATTCGAGGTCGTCGACGCCGCGGATGGCAACGAACTCGCAGGAGCGACTGGTGAGCGGCGGATCGTCCACCGGGCTCCGGGCCGCTATCCGCGACTGGTCTCCACTACCGTTGCCGGCCGCGACCTGCTGGTCGTGATGGACCGCCTCAGGCCGACGACAGTCGACCCGGCCACCGGCGAGATCCACACCGCGCCCGAGCCGCCGCTGACACCCGCCGTGCTCCACGCGGTCGCCGCGCGCGGTGGCGTCATTGCCGCGATCAACCTTGGCGGCCTCCTCGCCGTCTGGGACGCGGCCACCCTGACCTTGCGGGCCTCCGTCCGACTGGAATCACGGGAGACGACCTCGATTACGCTTGTTGACCTTCACGGCCGCACCGTCGTGCTGACCGGCACCGATGCGGGCGGCTTCCGCTGGTTCGACAGTGCCGACCTGACCGAGCTGGAACCGCCGGGCCTGTTCGCCGAGCGGACCGGCCGAACCGCCCCGGAGGGTTGGGACTGGCCGGGGCCAGCCGCCGTCTGGCGCTTGCACGTCCTCGGATCAGTCGTGGTCAGCGTCGTCGGCGGCACGGTCACCTGTGCCGACATCGCGACCGGGAAGTCGGTCGGCCCAGCCCTGGCGCATCCCGGCACGGTCGACGCGATCCTGCCGGTGGTCCTCGACGGCGTCCCGGTGGTCGCCACCGCGTGCGCCGACCGGGTCCTGCGGCTGTGGGATATCGGGACCGGCAACCTCATCTGGTCGGTAGCGCTACCCGAGCAGGTTCACCGCATCCTCTCGGTCACCGCCGACCAGGTCGTCGTCCACACCAGCGGATATGTAATGGCGATCGGTCCGCTGACCCTGACCTGACGATCGCACCCGACACGTCTGCGGTGTGCAGATCTTGGACAGTTTCCGTCAGCGCCGAACGGAAACTGTCCAAGATCTGCGGCTGATTGGTGGCGGACTCGGTGTGCGATGACGTGCTGCGCGGGCTGCGGTGGCTAGGCTGACCTGAGCAGGATGGTCCGCTGAGGGGGTGAGCCCGGATGGCCCAGGCAGCGTTCGCGCCGGAGCCGGCGCCGCAGCACACCGAGCCGTCGTTCGACGTGCTGCGGTGGCACGACGAGCCGTGGACCGCGCAGCTCGCCCTCGAGCTGTTGCCGGAGACCAACGGCCCCAAGGTTGAGGTCCTGAGCCCAAGCGTGATCGTGACACCACACGCCGGGTACGACCATCAGGACGCGGAGTTGGACCTCGCGTTCCACCTCAAGCAGGCGGCCCGCCGGGCCAAGCTGTGGCTCTATCTTGAGACGAACGTCGTCTCGGGTCAGGACCTTTTCATCCCGGACATCGTCATCCTCGACGCTCCGGGCGGCGGTCGAACGACCATGGAGATCAACCACGCCGTGCTTCTCGGGGAGATCGTCTCTCCCGGGAACCGGCGCAAGGACATCATCGACCGGCCGCGTGAGTACGCCGCCGCCGGTGTGCCCTTCTTCCTCCGGGTCGACCTGCGCAATCGGGTGCCCACGATCGCCTTGTACGAGCTGACCGAGGGGGAGTACCGGCCGGTGGCCGCCGCCGCGGCCGGGACGCGCTTCGTCATGCGGGAGCCGTTCGAGTTCTCCATCGATCCGGCCGACCTGCTCGGCGAGGAGGCGGTCCCAGAGGAGCCCGGCACCCCTTGATCGACACGAGTTCGGCGAGGTGGGGGTGTCCTGGTGTCGGGATATCCCCAGGTCGGCGATGTGGTGTCGATCAAGGGGCGCCAGAGGCCGGCGGGGAGGGCTGAGGCTCCCAGCGGGCGTACAGCGGCGGTGGGAGAGAATGGCGTCGTGACTTCCCCCCGTGATCTTGTCCTGCTCGGGTCCACCGGTTCGATCGGCACGCAGGCCATCGACATCGTCCGGCGCAACCCGGACCGGTTCCGGGTGGTGGCCATCGGGGCCGGTGGGGGCAACGTCGAGCTGCTCGCCGCGCAGGCCCTCGAACTGGCCGTCGAGGCGGTCGGGGTGGCCAGGGCGTCCGCCGCGCAGGACCTGCAACTGGCGTTCTACGCCGAGGCGAGCCGTCGGGGCTGGGCCACCGGCGACTTCAAGCTTCCCAAGATCGTGGCCGGGCCGGACGCCATGACCGAGCTGGCGCAGTGGCCCTGCGACATCGTGCTCAACGGGGTGGTCGGCTCGCTGGGCCTCGCTCCTACGCTGGCCGCTCTGCGCGGTGGTCGTACTCTCGCGTTGGCCAACAAGGAGTCGCTCGTGGCCGGCGGCCCGCTGGTCAAGGCCGCGGTGACGCGGCCGGGGCAGATCGTGCCGGTCGACTCGGAGCACTCGGCGCTGGCCCAGTGTCTGCGCTCCGGGTCGCGCGGTGAGGTGCGGCGGCTGATCGTCACGGCCAGCGGCGGCCCGTTCCGGGGGCGGCAGCGTGACGAGTTGACGCAGGTCACACCGGAGCAGGCGCTCGCGCACCCCACCTGGAACATGGGACCGGTCGTCACGATCAACTCGGCGACCATGGTCAACAAGGCGCTCGAGGTGATCGAGGCACACGAGCTGTTCGACGTGCCGTACGCCGACATCACCGTGATGGTGCACCCGCAGTCGGTGATCCACTCGATGGTCGAGTTCGTGGACGGGTCGACGATCGCGCAGGCCAGCCCACCGGACATGCGGCTGCCGATCGCGCTGGGCATCGGCTGGCCGGACCGGGTGCCCGAGGCCGCCACCGCCGTCGACTGGACGGCCGCGCACACCTGGGAGTTCGCGCCGCTCGACGACGAGGCGTTCCCGGCCGTCGCGCTGGCCAAGGCCGCCGGGGAGGCTGGGCGGTGTCGCCCGGCGATCTACAACGCGGCGAACGAGGAGTGCGTGGCGGCGTTCGTGGCCGGGCGGCTGCCGTTCCTCGGCATCGTCGACACCCTCGGACGGGTGTTGGAGGAGGCTCCGGACTTCGGCGAACCAGGTACCGTCGAGGACGTGCTCGCGGCCGAGTCGTGGGCGCGCGCGCACGCGCAGGAGATCATCGCGGGTTCGGTGGAAGGAGCTTGATGTCTAACCTGCTCGGGGTGGTCCTCTTCGCCCTGGCCATCCTCATCTCGGTCAGCCTGCACGAGGCGGGTCACATGCTGACCGCCAAGGCGTTCGGGATGAAGGTCACGAAGTACTTCGTCGGTTTCGGCCCCACCATCTGGTCGTTCCAGCGGGGCGAGACCGAGTACGGCATCAAGGGCATCCCCCTCGGTGGCTTCTGCAAGATCGTCGGGATGACGCCGCACGACGACGATGTCGACCCGGCCGACGAGCCGCGTGCGATGTGGCGCTTTCCGGTGTGGAAGCGCACGATCGTCATGTCCGCGGGCTCGATCACCCACTTCGCGCTGGCGCTCGTCACCATCTGGCTTGCCGCCGTCACCCTCGGCCTGCCCAATCCCAAGTTCCCCACGAACGACGCGCAGGTCCGGCAGGAGCCGGCGGTGATCTCGCTCTCCGACTGCGTGATGCCGAAGATCGACCAGCGCGCCTGCGCCCCCGGTGACCCGGCCAGCCCGGCGGCCCAGGCCCAGCTTCGCGACGGCGACCGGATCACCTCACTCAACGGCAAGCCGGTGAACAACTACGGTGAGATGCTCACCGGCCTGCGCGCGTTGAAGCCGGGCGAGACCGTGAAGATCGGGTACGTCCGCGACGGCCAGGCCGCCGAGACCAGCACCGTGCTGGCCCAGACGGAGCGTCCGCCGCTCGACAACCCGAAGGGCACCATCGGTCCGGTCGCTGCGCTCGGCGTCGGGCTCACCATCAGCACCCCGAACCTCGTCACGTACGGTCCGGTCGCCGCCTTCGGCGCCACCGGCGACTTCACCCGCGGGCTGGCCGTCGGCACCGTCGAGGCGTTGCAGCGGCTGCCGCAGAAGGTCCCCGCGCTGTGGACCGCCATCACCGGCGGCGAACGTGACGTGGACACCCCGATCAGCGTGGTCGGGGCCAGCCGCCTCGGCGGCGAGGCGTTCGCCCACGGGGCCTGGCTGATGTTCGTCCTGCTCTTCATCTCGCTGAACTTCTTCATCGGCGTGTTCAACCTGCTCCCGCTGCTCCCCCTGGACGGCGGCCACATTGCCATCGCCTGGTTCGAGCGGGCCCGCTCCTGGCTCTACGCGCGGATCGGCCGTGCCGACCCGGGTCGGGTGGACTACCTCAAGCTGATGCCCTTCACGTACGCGGTGATCCTGATCGGTGGCGTGTTCACGCTGCTGACCATCACCGCGGACGTCGTCAACCCGATCACGCTCTTCCCAAGGTGAGTGCTGAAGTGACCGCTATCAGTCTCGGCATGCCCGCAGTGCCGCCCCCGCCGCTCGCACCCCGCCGGGCCAGCCGCCAGATCATGGTCGGCTCGGTGCCGGTCGGTGGCGGCGCGCCGGTGTCCGTGCAGTCGATGACCACGACCCTCACCTCCGACGTCAACGCGACCCTTCAGCAGATCGCCGAGCTGACCGCGTCCGGCTGCCAGATCGTCCGGGTGGCGGTGCCGTCCCAGGACGACGTCGAGGCGCTGCCCGCGATCGCCAAGAAGTCGCAAATCCCGGTGATCGCCGACATCCACTTCCAGCCCAAGTACGTCTTCGCCGCTATCGACGCCGGCTGCGCGGCCGTCCGGGTCAACCCGGGCAACATCCGGCAGTTCGACGACAAGGTCAAGGAGATCGCCGCAGCGGCCTCCGCCGCCGGTACGCCGATCCGGATCGGCGTCAACGCGGGCTCGCTCGACAAGCGGTTGCTGGCCAAGTACGGCAAGGCCACCGCCGAGGCGCTCGTCGAGTCGGCGCTGTGGGAGTGCTCGCTGTTCGAGGAGCACGGCTTCCGCGACATCAAGATCTCGGTCAAGCACAACGACCCGGTCGTGATGATCCGGGCGTACCGGCAGTTGGCCGAGCAGTGCGACTACCCGCTGCACCTCGGCGTCACCGAGGCCGGGCCGGCCTTCCAGGGCACCATCAAGTCCGCGGTCGCCTTCGGCGCCCTGCTGGCCGAGGGCATCGGCGACACCATCCGGGTGTCGCTCTCCGCCCCGCCGGTCGAGGAGATCAAGGTCGGCAACCAGATCCTGGAGTCGCTGGGCCTGCGCGAACGGGGCCTGGAGATCGTCTCGTGCCCGTCCTGCGGGCGTGCCCAGGTGGACGTCTACAAGCTCGCCGAGGAGGTCACCGCCGGCCTCGAAGGGCTGCCCGTGCCGCTGCGGGTGGCCGTCATGGGCTGCGTCGTCAACGGTCCGGGCGAGGCCCGCGAGGCCGACCTCGGCGTCGCGTCCGGCAACGGCAAGGGCCAGATCTTCGTCAAGGGTCAGGTCGTCAAGACGGTGCCCGAGGCGCAGATCGTGGAGACGCTGATCGAGGAGGCGCTGCGCATCGCCGACGAGATGGGCGCCGAGCTGCCCGAGGAGCTGCGCGGGCTGGTCACCGGCCCGACGGTCACCGTGCACTGAGTCAGTTCGAAGAATGCGGGCCGTTCCCCCTCGGGGAGCGGCCCGCATTCGTTCTGGCGCGTCTCACTCAGATTCGGCGAGGATCGCGTACAGCTTGCGCCGGGTCTCGTCGAGCACCTGGGCGGCCCGCTCACGCTGGTCGTCGGTGCCGTTCATCATCACCTGACGCAGGGCGTTCATCGCCTGCGCGCCGGAGTCGCGGATGTCGTGCCAGCTGCTCACGGTGCCCTGGGCGACGTCCGCCCAGGCGGGCGCCTGCGCGGCGGCGGTGGCCTCGGCCTGACCGGCCTCGGTGACGGTGAACCGCTTGCGTCCGCCGCTGGACTCCTCGGTGCTGGCGGCGATCACACCCTCGTCCTCCAGGAGCTGGAGCGTGGGATAGATCGACCCCGGGCTGGGCCGCCAGGCCCCGCCGGTGCGGGAGTCGATCTCCTGGATCATCTCGTAGCCGTGCATCGGCCGCTCGGTGAGCAGGGCCAACACCGCGCCACGGACGTTGGGGCGGCGGCCCCTGCCTCGTCCGCGACCGCGTCCGCCCCAGGGGCCGCCGTGCTCGTGGCCGTGGCCGTGCGGGCCGGGCGGAACCGGCGGGAAGCCGAATCCACGCATCCGGGCCTCGTGCATCGGGTGGTGCTGTCGATGGAACCTCATCGGGTTCTCCTTCTCTTCGTACTGTCGCTGATGCATCAACGATATATCGGCAATGCATCGCCGACAAGCCTTGATCTACCAAACCGTACGTACGTCTTGCTAAGGTGCTGACATGCGCCTGATCCCACCGCCCGGCCCGGCCCGGACCCTCACACTCGGCACCCTGGTCAAGACCATCGGGCGGGGTCTCTGGCTGGTTGCCAGCGCGCTCTTCCTCACTCGCTCGGTCGGTCTCTCGGCGACCCAGGTTGGCGTCGGGCTCACCATCTCGGCGCTCGTCGGCGTGCTCGCGAGTACGCCGAGCGGCTACCTGGCCGACCGCATGGGCCCGCGTGGGGTGCAGGTGGGCGGGCTGATCGCGGCCGGCCTCCTGACCGCCGGTCTGATCACCGTCCGATCGTTCCCCGCGTTCGTGCTGGTCGGTGCCGCCACCGCGCTCGCCGACGCCGTCGAGCGCGGTGCCCGGGGAGCCCTCATCGCCGGCGCGATCCCGGCCGACCAGCGGGTACACACCCGCGCCTACCTGCGGGCCACCACCAACGTCGGAATCTCCGTCGGGGCCGTCCTCGGCGGTTTCGCCATCGCCGCCGACACCCGCGCCGGCTACCTCACCCTGATCCTGACCACGGCGGCGGCGTCGCTGGCCGCAGCGGCGATCTCCGTCCGACTGCCCACCGTCGCGCCCGTCGCCGCTCCCACGCGCGGACCCCGACTGGTCGCCCTGCGGGACCGCCCGTTCCTCGCCTTCACCCTGCTCGACGGGCTGATGTCCATGCACTTCAGCCTGCTCACCCTCGCCCTGCCGCTGTGGATCGCCGGGCACACCACCGCTCCGGTCTGGATGATCTCGGTGTTGACGCTGGTCAACACCGCGATGGTGGTGCTCCTCCAGGTACGGGCGGCGCGCGGCGCCGTCACCCTGCCGGGAGCCGCCCGCGCGTCGCGCCGGGCGGGGGCGGTCATCGCCCTGGCCTGCGTACTCTTCGCCGCCAGCGGCGCACTGCCCACACCGGGCGCCATCGGCCTGCTCTGCGTCGGATCGCTGGCGCACGTCATCGGGGAGCTGTGGCACTCCGCCGCCGGCTGGGGGATCTCCTTCGGGCTGGCACCGGCCGACGCGCACGGGCAGTACCAGGGGACGTACGGCATGGGTTACGAACTGGGCAAGATGCTCGCACCCGTCGTGGTGACCAGCCTCGCCCTCGGTTGGGGCGTACCGGGATGGCTCGTGCTGGCCGGGCTTTTTCTCCTGCTCGGTGCCCTGGTGCCCCCGGTCGTCCGGTGGGCGGGCCGAACCCGACCGACCAGCGCGGTCACCGAACCGGCACACGTCTGAGACCGGGCTCGCCACTCGGCCGGCGGGGTGGGGGGTCGATCTGGCAGGCTGGTAGGCGTGCTGACGGTGCCGGTACGGCAACTGGGGGAATCGGAGCGCCGCGCGGTCGAGCGCCTGCTCGACCGTGACCCTTTCGCGGGTGCGCAGGTCGCCGAGCGCATCGCCGCGCGCGGGCTGTCCTGGTGGCGGGCCGAAGGGCGAATCCTGGGGTACGGCGCCCGACGCAACCTCGAATCACTGTGCTGGCTCGGCGGCAACCTGACGCCGGTGCTCGCCAACGACGCCGCCGTTTCCGCCTTCGCCGACCTGCTCGCCGGCGAGGAGAGGCTGTGCTCCTCGATCGTCGGCCGCGCGGACGCCGTCCTCGCCCTCTGGGAACGGCTCTCCGGCACCTGGGGTCCGGCCCGCGACGTCCGCCCCAACCAGCCGCTGCTGGCCACCGACACGACGCCGGCCGTGCCGGCCGACCCAGAGGTACGCCGCGTCCGCTCCGGCGAGGTCGACCGACTCTTCCCGGCGGCCGTCGCCATGTACACCGAGGAGGTCGGCGTCTCCCCACTCGCCGAGGACGCCGGCCGCAGCTACCGCCGTCGGGTCAACGACCTGGTCCGCGCCGGCCGTGCGTACGCCCGGTTCGTCGACGGCAAGGTCGTGTTCAAGGCCGAGTTGGCCGTCGTGACCAAGCGGACCGCCCAGGTCCAGGGCGTCTGGGTCGCGCCGGAGTGGCGGGGCCGGGGCATCGCCGCCGGTGCCATGGCCGCGGTGGTACGCGACGCGCTGGCCCGGGTCGCCCCGACGGTCAGCCTGTACGTCAACGACTTCAACCTGCCGGCCCGCCGGGTGTACGAACGCTGCGGCTTCCAGCCGGTCGGCACGCTCGCCACGGTCCTCTTCTGAACGGTCGCGGGTACGACGATGGCCGGCACCCCGTGTGGGGTGCCGGCCATCGGTGGTTCTCAGCTGTTCCAGTGCTGGCCAACCAGGTCGGTGGCCTGCTG
>NZ_JBEXIJ010000002.1:0-234781 GCF_040608495.1 Micromonospora sp. NPDC005174
AACACCACACCACAGACACCAGACCCCCCGACCCCACGACCCAACGGGGGGGGGGGCAGGGTCAGCGGCGGGCGACGTAGACGGTGTTGGCGGACTGGCCCCCGGTCAGCGGGTTGGCGAACGGCACGACGTGTGCCCGCACGGTCGCGAACACCTCCGCGAGCGCCGCGACGAAGTCGTCGTCCGGTGGGTCGTCCGACCAGAGCGCGAAGACACCCTCCGGCCGGAGCAGCGCGGCGAGCCGACGGAGGCCGTCCGGCGTGTAGAAGGGCGCGTGGCTCGGGTGCAGGACGTTGCGCGGCGAGTGGTCGACGTCGAGCAGGACCGCGTCGAAGCGTCGCCCGGGATTCTGCGCGTCGAACCCCTCGTCACCCGCCACGGCGGCGAAGAAGTCGGCCTGCGCGAACCGGGTCCGCGGGTCCTCGGCCAGCCCGGCCGCGAACGGCAGCAGTCCCCGCCGGTGCCAGTCGATGACGTCCTCGATGGCCTCCACGACGAGCAGCGCCCGCACCCGCGGGTCGGCCAGCGCGGTGCACGCCGTGTAGCCCAGTCCGAGGCCGCCGACCACCACGTCGAGGGTGTCCCCGGTCAGCTCGGCGAGACCGAGGCGGGCCAGCTCGATCTCGGCGACGGGGAAGAGGCTGGACATCAGGTACTCGTCGTCGAGCTTGACCTCGTACACCTCGAGGTGGAGCGCCGGATCGCGGCGCCGCCGCAGGCTGATCGCGCCGATCGGGGTCTCCCGCCAGGCCAGTTCCTCGAAGCGCGCGCCCACGGATGCCCTCTCGCCGCCGGATTCGTCCCCGGATGGTACCGACCGGACCCCGGCCCGCCACGCAGGGTCCACGGGACATCGACGCAGCGCATATCCTGTGCCCGGTCGAACCAGCGGAAGGGACGTCATGCCGTCGCGGCAGGATCAGCTGCACTCCTACCAGTTCAGCGTCCAGCGGGCGGTCGCCGCGCTGGTGATGCGGGAGACCGACCCGGCGCAGTCGCCGTTTCGGCGGCTGGCGGGCGCGGGCCTGGCCAGCGTCCTCGTGGCGGTGATCGGGCTCGGGGGTTCGGCGCTCTACGGACTGTTCGCCGGTGGCGGCACCGGATGGCGCGACCCGGGCGCGGTGATCGTCGAGAAGGAGTCCGGCGCCCGGTTCGTCTACCGCGAGCAGAAGCTGCACCCGGTGCTCAACTACGCCTCGGCGTTGCTGATCGTCGGGGCGGACCGGTCGAAGACGGTGCTGGTCTCCCGGCGTTCCATCGACGGCGTGCCGCGCGGTCTGCCACTGGGCATCGCCGACGCACCGGATTCGCTGCCCGCGCCGGGCGGGCTCGCGAAGGCGGCCTGGACGGTCTGTTCGACGACGGCCGGCGCGGACAGCCGTTCGGCGCTGCTCATCGGCGTCGACCCCGACGGCGGCCGGCCGCTCGGTGACGACGCGTTGCTGCTGCGCCATCCGGACGGCGGGCTCCACCTCGTGTGGCACCAGCGCCGCTACCTGATCCGCGATCCCAGCCGGGTGCTGGCCGCGCTGGCGACCACCCGGACGCGGGCGGTGTCGGTCGCTCCCGCCCTGCTCAACGCGTTCCCTGCCGGCGTCGACCTGGCTCCGCCGGCGCTGCCCGGCGAGGGCCGACCCTCCACACGGGTGCCCGGCGCCACCATCGGTCAGGTCTATCTCGTGCGCAACTCGGGCGGCGGCCGCCAGTACGCGGTGGCACTCGACGACGGGCTGGCCGGGATCACCGAGTTGCAGGCCGGGCTGCTGCTGGCCCGCACCGGGCAGGGGGAGTCGGAACCGATGACGTTGGGGCGGTTCGCCGCCGTGCCCACGATGCCCGACCTCACCCCGAGCGGCCCGACCGCTCCGCCGCCCGTACCGCCGCGGCTCGCCGCCACCGACGACGCGGCGATCTGCACCCGCGTCGGCGACGACGGTGCGGGCGAGGTGCGCTGGGGCGTACACCTGCCGGACCTGTCGGCCGTTCCGCGGACCGCGCCAACCGGCGGCGCGGCGCTGGCCGACCACGTGGTGGTGCAGCCGGGTGGTGGAGCGCTGGTCGAGGCCGCCGCGGCGCCCGGCGCCTCCGGGGGTGCGCTGTCCGTGGTCACCGACCTGGGCCGACGGTACGTGCTGGCCGACCGGGAGGTACCGGCGATGCTCGGTTACCGCGACGTGCGACCGGTGCGGCTTCCCGCCGGCCTGGTCAGCCTCGTGCCGGCCGGCGCGACCCTCGACCCGGCCGCGGCCCGGGCCGTCGCCGCCCCGTCCTGACCCCGCTCGGGGTGTCGCGGCTCTGCCCTGACGCCGCGCGCGGCATTGCGGCTGTGCCCTGACGCAGGTCTTGTCTCAGGTGGCCGGGCGGCGCAGGATGCTGACCGCGAAGGGGGCGTCGTCGCGCCACGGGCGCAGGTCCCAGGTGGCGAAGCGGTGCTCCAGGCGCAGCCCGGCGGCGACCGCGTCGGCGTCGAACGCGCTCAGCGGATAGCCGCGCTCGGTGCCGAAGCCCACCGCCAGGACGCCGTCCGGGCGCAGGTGCCCGGCGAGCCGTCGAAGGACCTCCGGCTCGGTGCCGACGGCGACGAACGCGAGGACGTTGCCGGCGAGGACCGCCGCGTCGAACGGCTCCGTCTCGCCGAGCGCCGCCAGGTCCAGCTCGGCCAGGTCGGCGACCAGCCAGCGCGGGCCGGGGTGATCGGCGCGGGCGGCCTCCACCAGCGCGGAGTCGGCGTCGACCCCGACCACCCTGTGCCCACGCTGGGCCAGGGCCGCGCCGACGCGGCCGGTGCCGCTGCCGGCGTCGAGGATCCGCGAACCGGGTACGACGAGCGTGTCGACGAGCCGGGCCTCGCCGGCCAGGTCGGCTCCCTCGGCGGCGAGCTTGCGGAACCGGTCGATGTACCACTGCGAGTGCTCCGGACCGGTGTCGGTCGCCCAGCGGGTCGGGTTGGCCATACGGCCCACGGTAATCGGGTCGGACGGGGTCGGTCCGACGGGTACGCCGATCGGTGGCGGTCCAGCAACGCCGGGGTCGGCGTGTCGAGCCGCTGGACCGCCACCGATCGGGCCGCAGCTTCAGCCCTTCTCCGCGCCGCTGGTCAGACCCTCGGTCAGCAGCCGTTCACTCGCGAAGAAGAGGATCACGATGGGCAGGGTGAGGACGACCGACCCGGCCATCAGCACCGTCTTGGGCACCTCCACGCCGTCGGAGAGCAGCGACAACCCGAGCGACACCGTCCACCGGTCGGGCTTGTCGACGAGGAACAGCAGGGCGAACAGGAACTCGTTCCAGGCGATCATGAAGTCGTACAGCGCGACCGCCATGATCGATGGCGCGGCGAGCGGCAGGCTGACCCGGCGGATGATGCCGAGCCGGCTGGCGCCGTCGATGGCCGCGGACTCCTCCAGACTGACGGGGATGGTCTCGAAGTAGTTCTTCAGCATGTAGACCGAGACCGGCAGGGTCTGCGAGATGTAGACCAGCACCAGCCCGAACAGGGAACCGCGCAGGCCGGCAAGGCTGAACACCACGAACAGCGGGATCGCGATGACGATCGAGGGGAACAGGTAGACCGCCAGGAACAGGAAGTCGACCTGCCGCCGACCGAAGAACCGCAGCCGGGCCACCGCGTACGCGCCGGGGATCGCCACGAGCAACGTGAGCACTGTCGCCGCGACGGCGACCAGACCGCTGTTGCGGATGAAGGTGAGGAATCCCTGGCCACCGTCGTCGGTGGCCTTGAGCACCTCCGCATACGTGGCGACGGTCAGCTCGCCGAAGCCGACGACAAGCGAGCCGGGGTCGAGCAGCAGCCGCTCGATGGGGCGTACCGAGAGCACCAGCATGTAGTAGAAGGGGAAGACGGTGACCACCAGGAACGCGGCGATCACCAGGCGGCGCAGCCAGCGCAGGCTCACCGTCTCGATCATGTCGCGGTCCATCAGTCGACCCTCCGTCCGAAGAAGCGTAGGTAGATCAGCACGAACACGATGAGCACCACGGCCAGCACGACCGCCTGCGCGGCGGCCGCCCCGATGTCGGTACGGGCGGTGAGGAACTCGTACACCCGGACGCTGACCACCTCGGTGCCGGCGGCCCCGCCGGTGAGCAGGTACACGTCGTCGAACTTGTTGAACGTCATGATGAAGCGCAGCACCCCCAGCAGGGCCATCACCGGCAGGAGCTGCGGCAGCAGGATGTGCCGGAACCGCTGGGTGGGAGTGGCACCGTCGACACGGGCGGCCTCCTCCAGCTCGCCCGGCACCGCCTGGAGCCGGGCCAGCAGGAACAGGAACGCGAACGGGAAGTATCGCCACGTCTCGAACACGATGACCGTGGCCAGCGCCGTCGACTCCTGGGTGAGGAACGGCACGGGCGCGTCCCAGCCGAGCAGGCGCTGACCCCAGTGGTTGACGATGCCGAGCTGCGGGTCGAGCATCACCTGCCAGAGGAAGGTCACCGCGACCACCGGCGCCACGTACGGCAGCAGCATGGACGCCCGTACCAGGGTGCGACCCCGGAACGGGCGGCGGACGACGAGCGCGGCGACCATGCCGAGCAGGATCGACCCGGCGGTGCCGCCGACGCTGTAGAGCAGGGTGACCCACAGCGTGTCGGCGAAGCCGGGGGTGTGCAGCACCCGGTCGATGTTGTCCATGGTGAGCTCGCCGAACAGGCCGGTCTTGCGCAGGGTGGCGAGCCGGACCCGCTGGAAGGCGAGCACCACGGTCCAGACGATCGGGATGCCGATGACGGCGATGGTGACCAGCAGGGTCGGCGCGACCAGCGCCAGCCCGGCGCGGGACTCACGGCGGCGCAGCGTCAGCGGTCGACGGCGGGCGCGCTCCGGCCGCTCCCCGGCGGGGGAGCGGCCGGTCTCGGGGGCGGTGGTGGTCAATTGACGCCCGCCTTGATCGCCTCGACGTCCTTCTTGGCCCGGCCGGCGGCGCCCGCCGCGTCGGACTTGCCGGCGATGAGGTCGCCCAGCACCTTGGGCACCGGCAGCTCACCGAGCATGGCGCCCACCAACTTGCCCTGCCCCTGGCTGAGCCCCCAGCGCCCGAACGTGTCCGGACTGCGTCGCAGCGTGGCCAGCACGTCGTTGCCGTACACGTCGGCGAGGGGCTTCTTGGCGTCCACACCGGCCGGGCTGGTGTTCCATGCGGTCAGGAACGCCTCCGGCTCGGCCGGGGTGCCCTTGCGTACCGGGAACCGACCCTCGGGGGACATGCCGAACCAGCGCGGGTAGCCGTCGCCGAGCATGTACTCCACGAACGACTTGGCCGGGTCGGCCACCGCGCCGTCGAGTACCGCCCACGAGCTGATCTCGCCGTACTGCGCGGGTTCGGTGCCGTTCGGACCCTTGATCGCGGTGACGAACCCGCTGTTCTTGGCCAGGAACGTCGGGTCGGCCTGGCACTGCGGACAGGTCGGCTTGGCGTCGTTCCGGAGCCCGGCCAACTCGTCGAGGATGAACGGCGACCAGATCACCATGGCCGCCTTGCCCGCGAAGTAGGTGGCCCGGGTGGTGTCCACGTCCTGCGCGCCCTTCACCGAGCTGGCGCGGATCAGATCGCCGTAGAAGCGGAACGCCTCGACGCACTGTGGCGAGTCGAGGGTGACCCCGCCGGAGTCGTCGGTGAGCTGGCAACCGTTGGCGAGCGCCAGGTGCTCGAAGGTCTGCTGGGTGAACACGTCGCTGGGCGAGGTCGCCGCGGTGATGCCGGCGACGCCGCCGGTGTTCAGCTTCGCCGCCGCGGTGGCGATCCGCTCGTACGTGTCGGGGGCGGGCAGGCCGGCGGCGTCGAACAGGTCCTTGCGGTAGACGAGCAGTTGGCCCCACCCGTCACTGGGGACGGAGAGCTGCTTGCCGTCGTCCGAGGTCAGCTCCAGCGCCCGGGGCGAGAACGTCTGCCGGCCCAGCTTGTCGACGACCTCCGCGTTAGCCGAGGCGTCCAGCAGCTCGTTACCCGCGAGGGTGCGGATGCCGGCCAGGGACACCGAGCCGACCACGTCGGGCAGCTCGCCGGCGGCGGCGTTTGCGGCGATCAACGAGGGGAACTGGTCCTCGTTGACGGTGACGAGGTCGACCTGGATCCCGGTCTTGGCGGTGAAGTCCGCGATGATCGCCTTGGTGGCGGTGACGCGGTCGGCGACGTCCTCCAGGCTCCACACGGTGATCTTTTTGCTGTTGCTGTCGGATCCGTCATCTCCGCAGGCCAGCAGGGTCGACCCGGCCAGTGCCAGGATCAGGGTGGTGGCGAGTATCCGCCTCGGAGGTGCTGACATCGGTGGCACTCCTCTCGAAGGGTACAAGACGGATTCAACACCTTCGATTGATTAATAGCAAGACATATGGCTATTTTTTGGCTATCCTGGAGCCCAGTGCTACCGGGATGTGACACATGGGCAACTGGGTGGTCTCCCTCGCCGGGCCTCGACGGATCAGTCTCGAGCCCTGTCCACCAGATCCGCTCGGCCCCGGCCAGGTCCGGGTCCGCACCTGCTACTCGGGCATCTCCGCCGGCACCGAGCTGACCCTCTACCGGGGCAGCAATCCCCGGCTCAGCAAGGACTGGGACGACACCGCCCGCATGTTCGTCCCCCGCCAGGCCCCCGTGCCGTACCCGTTGATCGGCTTCGGTTACGAGGAGGTCGGCGAGGTCGTCGAGGTGGCCGCGGAGGTCCCCGACCGGCATCCGGGCCAGCTCGTGTGGGGCATCTGGGGGCACCGCGCCGAGGCCGTGCTGCCCGCCGACGCGGTGCGTCCACTGCCCGTCGGGCTGGACCCGCTCGTCGCGGTCTTCGCCCGGCCCGGCGCCATCGCGCTGACCGCCGTTCTCGCCGGTGACCTGCACCTGGGGGACTGGGTCGGCGTCTTCGGGCAGGGTGTCATCGGGCTGCTGGCCACCCGTCTCGCGGCTCTCTCCGGCGCCCGGGTGGTGGCCGTCGACCGGGTGCCCGGCCGACTGGCCCACGCCACCCGCTACGGCGCCAGGTCCACCGTGGACGCCGGTACGCAGTCCGCCGCCAGCGTGCTGCGCGAGGCCACCGGTGGCCGGGGCGCGGACGTCTGTCTGGAGCTGTCCGGGGCGTACCCGGCGCTGCACGAGGCGATCCGCTCCACCGCACACGCCGGCCGGGTCGTGGCCGCCGGCTTCTACCAGGGCCACGCCGAAGGACTCGGCCTCGGCGAGGAGTTCCACCACAACCGCATCCAGTTGGTGGCCGCCCAGGTCTCCGGACCCACCCCCGCGCCGAGCATGGCCGGCCGGTGGACCGGCGACCGGGTGGCGCAGACCTTCATGGAGCTGGTGGCCGACCGCAGCGTCGACCCGTTGCCGCTGGTCAGCCACATCGTCGACGCCAGCGCGGTCGCCGACGCCCTCGCGCTGCTCGACCGCGGCGCCGGTGACGTCCTCCAAGTGGTGTTGAGGTTCTAGATGACCACCATCGCGCTCGCCTGCCAGGAACAACTCCTGCCGGGCACCAACCTGATCCAGAAGTACGCCCTCGCCACCGCCCTCGGCTACCAGGGCATCGAACTGCGGGGTCGCGGTGACCTCGCCTTCGCCCGCCGCCTGCCCGAGCTGCGCCGGGCCCGCGCCGCCGGGGTGGTGATGCCCACCGTCTGCGTCGAGATGGACCACTTCATCGGCGACTTCGACCCCGACCGGTCCGCCGACGCGATCCGCAACCTGCGCTCCCAGCTCTCGGTCATCGCCGAGCTGGGCGGTGTCGGGGTCATGACCCCGGCCGCGTGGGGCATGTTCTCCCGGCGGTTGCCGCCGTTCGAGCCGCCGCGCCCGCCGGCCGACGACCGGCAGGTGCTCCTCGACGCCCTCGGCATCCTCGGCGAGCACGCCCGGGCCGAGGGGGTCACCCTGTTCCTCGAACCCCTCAACCGGTACGAGGACCACATGGTCAACCGGCTCGACGAGGCGGTCGCCCTCTGCGCCGCCCTCGGGCTGCCCTCGGTCCAGGTGGTCGCCGACACCTTCCACATGAACATCGAGGAGGACGACGTGCACCTGGCGCTGCGCACCGCAGCGCCGTACCTCGGGCACGTGCAGGTCAGCGACTCCAACCGGTACCAGCCGGGCGCGGGGCACCTGGACTGGCCGGCGCTCGTGCGGACCCTGCTGGAGCTGGACTACCGGGGCTGGCTGTCCCTGGAGTGCCGACTGCGCGGCGATCCCGTCCGCGCCCTCCAGGAGGCCGCGACGGTGCTGCGGCACGCGCTACCCCGTCGGGCCGCCGCATGACCGCCGGCGCTGTCCCCACCCGCACCGGTGGTCCGACCGATCTGGCCGGGCTGCGCCGGCTGGCCGTCGCCACCCTCGACGCGAACTGGGAGCACGACCACACGGTGCCGTCGCGCACGCTCTACCCGCACCAGTGGAGTTGGGATTCGGCGTTCATCGCGATCGGGTTGGCGCACGTCCGGCCCGAGCGGGCCTGGCGGGAGCTGACCAGCCTGTTCCGGGCGCAGTGGGCCGACGGGCGGGTGCCGCACATCGTGTTCGACCCGGCGCTGCGCGTCGGCGCGTACTTCCCCGGCCCGGAGCTGTGGCGCTCGGCCGACGCCGAGGGCGCGCCGAGCGTGGACACCTCCGGCCTCGTGCAGCCGCCGGTGCACGCGCTCGCCGCGCTGCTGGCCTACCGCCGGGCACCCGATCAGGCCGGCCTGGTGGCGCTGCACCGGCTCTATCCGGCGCTTGTCGCCCAGCAGAGCTACCTGGCGAAGCGGCGGGACGTGGCCGGCGACGGGCTGGTGTGCGTCGTACACCCGTGGGAGTCCGGTCTGGACAACAGCCCCGCCTGGGACGAGCCGATGGCCGCGGTCGACGCCGAGGCGGCCGTCATGCGCGCGTACCGCCGGCACGACACCGCGCACGCCGACGCCGCGCACCGCCCCACGGACCTGGACTACGCGCGCTACCTGGCGATCGTCGCGGCCTACCGCGATCACGGCTACGCCGACCACGACCTGGCCGACGGTCATCCGTTCCTGGTGGAGTGTCCGCTGTTCAACGCGGCGTTCGGGTCCGCCGAGCACACGCTGGCCGAGATCGCCACGCTGGTCGGCGCGGACCCCGGCCCGCACCGGGTCCGCGCGGACCGTGTCACCGAGGCGTTGGTACGACGGCTGTACGACCCGGGCACCGGCACGTTCCAGCCGCGTGACCTGCGCACCGACCGGCTGATCGGCGCGCGTACCGTGCTCGGGCTCGCGCCGCTGCTCCTGCCCGACCTGCCCACCCGGCAGGCCGCGGCGCTCGTCGTCGAGGCGACGTCGGCGCGCTTCGGGGTGGCCCGGGGAATGGACCGCCCAATGCCCAGCTACGACCGCACCGCGCCCGACTTCGAACCGTTGCGCTACTGGCGCGGGCCGAGCTGGCTGAACGTCGGCTGGCTGGTGCGGCGCGGCCTGGCCACCCACGGGCACCCCGAGCTGGCGGCGGGCCTGCGCCGCTCGATGATCGACCTGGTCGCCGGGGCGGGCTGCCACGAGTACTTCCACCCCGACACGGGGGCCGGCTTGGGCTCACCGGCGTTCAGTTGGACCGCCGCGCTGCTGCTCGACCTGCTCGCCGACGAGCAACCGCCCTGAACGCCGACGCCTGGTAGCGTGCCCGTCCCGGCGGCCGTGAGGGGATGACGTGCGCGAGATCGACAAGGTGGCCTGGCTCCTGATCGAGGACGGACGGGTGCTGAGCACCCGTTCGCAGGGCAAGGACGTGTGGTACCTGCCCGGCGGCAAGCGCGAGCCCGGCGAGAGCGACCTGGAGACCCTGCGCCGGGAGATCGCCGAGGAGCTGAGCGTCGAGGTGGACGTACGCGGCGCGACGCACCTGGGCACGTTCACCGCCCAGGCGCACGGGCACGCGGCCGGCGTCGCGGTGCGGATGTCCTGCTACCGGGCCGGGTACCGGGGTGGGTTGCGACCGGCCAGCGAGATCGCCGAGATGGCCTGGCTCGGGTACGCCGACCGGCATCGCACCTCCCCGGTCGACCAGCTCATCTTCGACCACCTGCTGGCCGTCGACCTGCTGCGCTGACGGGCGCTGGCCGGGCCCGGGCGTCGTTTGCCCCCGTCGAGTACGGGTAACCGCCCGGCGTGACCGACAGCGCGGGCGGCGACGGGTTTCCGCAGTTCATCGACGCGGTGTCCCGGCGCTCCGGCCTACCGGCCGCGCAGGCCGCTGTCCTCGCCCGCGCGGTGCTCACCACGATGGCGGAGCGGGTCACCGAGGCGCCGCCGGACCCTGCCGGACACCTGCCCGACCAGGTCGACGGCTACCTGTACGACTTCGCGTCGGACGCCGCCCCGCCCTCGGCCCCGACCACCCGCGCGGACGGGCCCGACACCGGTGTGGGCCTCGACCTCGGTGGGTCCGTTGCCACCCCGCCGCCGATGGACGCCGGACCGGTGGACTTCCTCCGTCGGGTGGCCCAGCGTGCCGGAGTGGACCCGGCCACCGCACGGGTCGGCACCGGTGCCGTCTTCGCGACCCTGCGCGAGGCGATGACCGTACGGGAGTTCCACGAGATGGTGGCCCGACTGCCGCTCGACGAGGACCACTCCGACCCGGCGTGACCGAGGACGGTCAGTGATCCACGGCAGCTCGCCGGCATCGCGGCATCCGCGCGCGGGGATGCCGCGACATCGCCGAGCTGGAGTGGATCAACGGCCGCACCTCTCGGCGTCCGGCAGGTCGTCCGGCTCGCTGACCCAGGCGGAGAAGACCGGCACCCCGTGCCACGGCCCGCTGGTCCCGTCGGCCCTGCTGTCGGTGGCGACCGCCACCACGGCGTACGGATGGCCGAAGCGCAGCTCGGCGGTCCGGGCGACCCCCTCCGGCGGCAGGCTGACCGTGCCGAACATGCCGGTCACCGCCGCCGCCTCGAACCCGTACCGGCCGTACCGCGCCATCGCCACCTGCCGCGCCTCGAAGCCCTGCACCGGTTGGTCGAGCGCCCGGGCCAGCGTCGCCGCGGCGGCGGGGAAACCCAGCGACTCGGCGGTCAGATCGTGGTCACTGCGCGCCGACCAGCAGGGGAGAAGGGCCTGGTGCCGCTCCTCGCGGCCGTCACGGGCGCGGGTCCGCACCCGCTCCTCGCGCAGCGTCCACAGAGAAGTCTCGCCCAGCGGCAGGTCGAACAACGAGCGGCGACCGGCCGGTTGCGCGCCGTCGGCCGCGCCGGCACTGAGCCGGTACGCGGTGGCGAGCACATCGGCCGCCGGCACGTGCCGCGCGGCGGCCACCGAGAGGACCACCAGCCCCGCGCCCTCGCTCGCCTGGGCCCGGGCGACGTGCACGATCACGTCACCCGAACCCTCGGTCGCGACGATGGCACCCCGGTGCCCGTGATCCGGGCTGCGCAGCACCTGGCGCAGGCCCGTCCACGAGCTGTCCGGGCCGAGCGCGCGGGCGTCGGCGACGTCGAACGGCTCGGCCCACGAGATCCGGGTCGCGAGCGCGCTGGCCAGGGCGAACACCACGTCGGGGCTGACCTTCAGGGGGAACGTCTCGATCAGGGCGTCGGTGTGCTCGCGCGCCCAGGCGTCCAGCCCGGCCTGGTCGGGGAGCGTACCGACCTCGGTCGTCGCGGGGAGCGCCGCACGCCACCGGGCCGGCTCGTCGACCAGATGACGCGTACGGAGCCACAGCGCGGTGGCGGACGTGACCAGCGGATGCGGCGCGTCCAGCAGGGCGTGGGCCACCTTCGCGGCGCTGGCCAGGTCGGTGCCCAGCGCCGCCGCCAGCCCCTCGGCCGCCGTGGCCGGGCCGGCCGCCGGGTCCGAGTCGGTCGCCTGGCCGGCTCCGGTCGTCGCGGCGGTGACAGCGAGCAGCAGCCAGGCGCCGAGCGGCGAAGCGACGTGGTGCCGGTCGCCGATCGTGGCGTGCAGCCGCTCGGCGTACGCGGACAGCGGGCCGTGCAGGTCGGTCGTCATGCCTCCACTCTGCCCGGCCCACCCCGGTCCGGCATCCCCGCCGACCCGCTCACGACCACAGTTCGAACGGCTCCTCGATCCGCTCGCCGGCCAGGAAGGGCGTGATCAGTCGGGGGAGCTGGCCGGGATAGAAGCGCTCCCGGCTGGTAACCACCTCGGTCAAGGGCCACCAGCGGAAGCCGAAGTAGTCCTCCAGCTCGTAGTCGAGCCGGTCCGTCTCGTCCACGTCCGGGCCGGGAGCGGTCAGTCGTACGGCGACGACCACCTCGTCCTGGACATGGCGTAGCTGGCGGTGCAGGAAGGTGGCCCGCCGTCGCCAGGTCGGCGCGCCCACCTGGTCGGCGGTGACCATGATGCCGGTCTCCTCGCGCAGTTCCCGCACGGCCGTTTCCCGGTACGTCTCGCCCGGGTCCATGCCGCCGCCGGGCAGCTCCCACCAGGTGCCCAGCCGGGGGTGGTCCGGGTCGCGGGTGTGGAACAGCAACACCCGGTCGGTGTCGTCGCAGACGACCACGCGTACCGCGCGCCGCTCGAGGATCGGCAGGTCGTCGGGCAGTTCGTCCATCGGGTCAGTCTGCCGCAGTGCGCCGACTCCGGCGCTCCTCCCGGCGACCGGTAGGCTGCCCGCCGTGGCTGGTCTGTTGAGGAACGTGGCGCAACGCATCTCCCGGGTGGGCGCGGCAATCCCGTCGCCCCGGCGGACCGGGCCGTCGCCGGCGCGGGTGGCCCGTCCCCGTCAGGTGAACGCGTTGCAGCGGCGCGAGTTGAGCTACGCGCCGGAGGTCGACGGCCAGGCCGACCCGGGTGAGATCGTCTGGACGTGGGTGCCGTACGAGGACGACCCCCGCCAGGGCAAGGACCGCCCGGTGCTGGTGGTCGGGCGGCACAGTCGGACGCTGTTCGGGCTGATGCTGTCCAGTCAGAGCGAGCGCGACGGGCAGCGCCACTGGTTCGCGCTCGGCCCCGGCGAGTGGGACCGGGACAACCGGCCGAGCTGGGTCCGGCTGGACCGCGTGCTCACCATGCGCGAGGACAGCATCCGCCGCGAGGGCGCCGTGCTGGATCGGCCCCGGTTCGACCGGGTCGGGCAGGCGCTGCGTACCGGCTACGGCTGGCGCTGACCGTACCCCCCCGGCCGTCCCGTCAGGCTGGCTCACGGCTCGGACCGACAGCGGCACCCTGCGCCTCCGGCGGCGGGTACGGCTGATCGGCGAGCAGCCGGGCCAGGTGGGCGCTGTTGAGCGCGAGGGCCTTGGTGGTGCGGCCGGTGGTGTCCGGCTTGGGGCCGGCGTCGCGGTAGTCCACCGTGTGGAGCGCCTCGCCGACCCAGTAGGTCGCGCCGGCCGCGGCGACGGTGAAGCCCACCTCGTTGAGCGCCGCCTGCACCTCGGCGATGCTGTGGTGCGCCCCGTCCTCGTTGCCGACGACCGCGACGCCGGCCACCTTGCCGTAGGTGAGCAGTCGCCCCTCGTCGTCGGTCTCGGACAGTTCGGCGTCGAGGCGTTCGAGGACCATCTTGGCGACGCTGGCGGGCTGGCCGAGCCAGATCGGCATGGCCACGATCAGGATCTGGGCGGCGAGCAGCTTGGCGCGGATGGCGGGCCAGCCGTCGCCGTGGCCCTCGTCGGTCGACACCCCGAAGCGCACGTCGTGGTCGACCACCCGGACGATCTCACCGTCCACGCCCTGGCGGGCCAGTTCGGCCAGCACCTCCCGGCCCAGTTGCTCGGAGCTGGAGGGGGCGGGCGACGGCTTGAGGGTGCAGTTGAGTAGGAGGGCAGAAATGCTCGCCACGAGCGGGTCCTCTCGTCGGTCGTATCGGGCTGTTCCTTCCGTACCCGTGTGTCGGGTCGAATCACGGTCTTGTTCCGGTGGAACCGTTGACAGTCGGCGTTCGAGCTGTAGATTCAACCTACCGGTTAATTAGCTAGGTGGTTGAAAGCGACATGACAGCGGACCCGGTCAGCGCCGTGTTCGGCGCGCTCGCCGACCCGACCCGCCGCGCCATCCTGGCCCGGCTCGCCGCCGGTGAGGCGACGGTCAACGAACTGGCGGCGCCATTTCCGATCAGCCTCCAGGCCATCTCCAAGCACCTGGGCGTGCTGGAGCGTGCCGGGCTGATCGTGCGGACCCGCGACGCCCAGTGGCGGCGGTGCCGCCTCGATCCGACGCCGCTGCGCACCGCCGCTGAGTGGGTCGACCAGTACCGCCAGCTCTGGGCCGAGCGCTACGACGCCCTCGACGACTATCTACACGACCTGAAGGAGACCAGCCATGACCGAGACCCGTGACCTGACGGTCGACGTGTCCTCCGAGCGGGACATCACGATGGTCCGTTCGTTCGACGCCCCGCGAGACCTCGTCTTCGCCGCGCACACCAAGGCCGAGCACCTCAAGCACTGGTGGTGTCGGGGCAATCCGGCGGACGTCGAGATCGACTTCCGCGAGGGTGGCCGCTACCGCATCGTCGAGCACGCCCCGGACGGCAACGACTACGCCTTCCGGGGTGAGTTCCGGCAGATCGCCGCGCCGGAGCGGATCGTGCAGACCTTCGAGTTCGAGGGCATGCCCGGCCAGGTGGCGGTGGAGACGCTTGTCTTCACCGAGCAGGACGGCGGCACGCTGCTCACCAGCACCACCCGCTTCGATACCGCCGCCCAACGCGACGGCATGGTCGAGACCGGCATGGCGCAGGGCACCGCCGAGTCGTACGCGGCCCTCGACCGCCACCTGTCGACCCTGCGCTGACGGACGAGACCGCGCTGATCAAGAGGTTCGCGTCAGAATACGAGCCGATCGTGACGCGAACCTTTTGATCAACACGGGTGGGGGGGCAGGAGTGGGGGCGGCGAACGCCGACCGGGTGTCCACCCTGCTCGATGGAGTCCAACGGCTCGCCGGTGACCGGGCGGGGCCGGTGGTGGTCTGCCACGGCGATCCCCATCTGGGCAACGTGTTGCTCGGCCCGGACGACGAGGTCTGGTTGGTCGACTGGGACGACGCCGTGCTCGCCCCGCGCGAGTGTGACCTGATGGTCGTCGTGGGCGGGGTGCTCGCCTTCGCGCCGATCACCCCCGAGCAGGAGCGGGCCGTGCTCGCCGGGTACGGCGCGGTCGACATCGAGGCGGCGCGGCTGGCCTGGTTCCTCGCGGTACGCGCGCTCGACGACCTCAGCGACTGGACCCGCCAGGCGTTGGACCCCACCGGTAGCCCTTACGATCGCGCGACGGCCGCCCGGATCGTCAGTGGTCTCGTGTCGCCGGTCGGCCTGGTCACCCTCGCCGACACCGCGCTGCGTAACCCAGCCTGAGAGGCTCCAGAAACGACACAGGCAGGGAGATCGAACTCCCTGCCACTTCTAACGTATATCGCACCGGGGGTCTTGCGGCAAGACCCCCGTCGTGCCGCAGAATCTCCACCCGAAGCCCAAACCTGGAAAAATCGGGGGATATCGTGATCGATGTCATCATTGTCGGCGGCGGACCGACCGGTCTGATGCTCGCCGGTGAGCTGCGGCTGCACGACGTGCACGTGGTGGTGGTGGAGAAGGACACCGAGCCGACCCGTCACGTCCGTTCGCTCGGCCTGCACGCGCGCAGCATCGAGGTGATGGACCAGCGCGGTCTGCTGGAGCGTTTCCTCGCCCTGGGTACGCGGCACCCGCTCGGGGGTTACTTCGCCGCGATCCCCAAGCCGCCGCCGAGTGGCCTCGACAGCGCGCACGCGTACGTCCTCGGCATCCCGCAGACCGTCACCGACCGCCTCCTGGCCGAGCACGCCGTCGAGGTCGGCGTCGAGGTCCGGCGGGGCGGCGAGGTGGTCGGACTGCGCCAGGACGACGACGGGGTGGCGGTGGAGCTGGCCGACGGGACGCGGTTGCGGTCGCGCTACCTCGTCGGCTGCGACGGCGGTCGGAGCACGGTCCGTCGACTGCTCGGTGTCGGCTTCCCCGGCGAACCCAGCCGGGTCGACTCGCTCCTGGGCGAGATGGAGGTGGGCGTACCCCCGCAGACGGTGGCCGACGTGGTGGCCGAGGTCCGCAGGACCCACCTCCGATTCGGCCTCGGGCCGCTCGGGGACGGCGTGTACCGGGTCCTCGTGCCCGCCGAGGGGGTTGCCGAGGACCGCACGGTCCCGCCGACCATCGAGGAGTTCCGACAGCAACTGCGGGCGTACGCGGGCACCGACTTCGGCGTGCACTCGCCGCGTTGGCTCTCCCGCTTCGGCGACGCCACCCGGTTGGCCGAGCGCTACCGGGTCGGCCGGGTGCTGCTGGCCGGCGACGCCGCGCACATCCACCCACCGACCGGCGGGCAGGGCCTGAACCTCGGCATCCAGGACGCGGTCAACCTCGGTTGGAAACTGGCCGCCGAGGTCAACGGTTGGGCGCCCGACGGGCTGCTGGACAGTTACCACGCCGAGCGGCACCCGGTGGCCGCGGACGTCCTCGTCAACACCCGTGCGCAGATGTTCCTGCTGTCACCCGACCCGGGACCGCAGGCGGTACGCCACCTCCTGTCGGAGCTGATGGACTTCGAGGACGTGAACCGGTACCTGATCGAGAAGGTCACCGCGATCGGGGTCCGCTACGACTTCGGCGCGGGTCACGAACTGCTCGGCCGGCACCTGCGGGACGTGCGGCTCACGCGGGGACGTCTCTACGAACTGATGCGCGCCGGCCGGGGGCTGCTGCTCGACGGGACGGGTCGACTCTCGGCCGCCGGGTGGACGGATCGGGTCGACCACGTCGTCGACGTCGGCGACGAGCTGGACGTACCCGCAGTGCTGCTGCGCCCCGACGGACACGTCGCGTGGGTCGGTGACGAGCAGGCCGACCTGATGGGACCTCTGCGCCGGTGGTTCGGCGCGAGCGCCACCTGAGTCGTTACTCCCCGAAGCGGGCGCTGTCGACGAGTTGGCGCGGCGCCCGCGGGCCGGAGAGGCTCTTCGCCTGGTACATGGCCGCGTCGGCGCGGCTGAGCGCGTCGGTGAGCTGGGCCGGGCCGCTCACCGGGGCGAGTCCCACCGACGCGGTCACCCGGACGCTGCACCCACTCAGGCGAATCGGTGCGGCAACGGTCTCGCTGAGGCGTCGGGTGGCGTGCTCGATCCAGCGTCGGTCGACGGTCGGGCTGGCGAGCAGCCCCGCGAACTCGTCGCCGCCGAGGCGGGCGACGAGGTTGTCGCCGGCGAACCCGGCCAGTCGTTCGGCGACGCTGATCAGCACCTGGTCGCCGGCGGCGTGCCCGTACCGGTCGTTGATCTGCTTGAAGTCGTCGAGGTCGAGCACGATCGCGATCAGCGGCTGGCCGTCGGCGTTGGTGAGCAGGGCGGCCGCGAGGCGGTAGAAGGCACGCCGGTTGGGCAGACCGGTGAGCGGGTCGTGGCTGGCGGCGTGCCGTTCGGCGGCCAGTTCGGCCTGGAGGTGCTCTATCTCGGCCTCGGCCCGCACGGCGCGGCGGCGCAGTTGCCAGGAGGAGAGCAGAGCCCCCGCCGCACAGACGCCGGAGGCGACGCTCATCGGATCCGGCAGGAGTCCTCCCATCGCCGCGACCGCCTCCCGCCTTCGGTCCACGCGGCGCGCGTGCCGCGTCAGGGCCAGTTTTCCCTGGTCGTCACCCCGCTCGGGGTAACGCAAAGTGAACGGATAAGCACCGAACACGTGCGTTATCATGCTCGCGATCAAGTGCAGATGCAATAGCAGATGCACGTGCAGCACGGCCCAATGTTGATACCGCACCCCTCGCCGTCACCGCTCCTCCCACGGCCACCGGCGGGCTCGTGAGCAGAAAGACGCCTCCCATGCAGCAGCCACCCAATGGCGTTCCGATTACTCAGTTGCCCCCGTTGAGCTGGCAGAAGAGCCGCCGCAGCAACCCGAGCGGCAACTGTGTCGAACTCGCCGAACTGCCCGGGGGCGCCGGCATCGCCGTCCGCAACTCGCGTCACCCGGAGGGGCCGGCGCTGATCTACACAGTGGACGAAATCGCCGCCTTCGTCCTCGGGGCCCGGGACGGGGACTTCGATCACCTGATCGACTGACCGGTCGCGCAGGGGTGTCCCGGCGATGGGACTGAATCGCCGGTCCGGAGGAGTTCACCTCACTGTCGGTCCATGGCATGCTTACACGTCGGTCGGGCTCGGTGCCCGATCGCGTCGTCGGTATCCGGAGGTCCGCACGTGACGATGGTTCCCGCCGAGGGCGGCCCGACAACCGGGCCCACGGTGCTGCGCATCCTGCTCGGCGCCCAGCTACGTCGGCTGCGGGAGTCCAGCGGTGTGACCCGGGAGGGCGCCGGGTGGGAGATCCGCTCCTCCGAGTCGAAGATCAGTCGCATGGAGCTGGGCCGGGTCGGCTTCAAGGAACGCGACGTCGCCGACCTGCTCACCCTCTACGGCGTCAGCGACGAAAAAGAGCGCGAGGCGCTGCTCAAGCTCGCGCGGGACGCCAACAGCCCCGGCTGGTGGCACCGGTACGGCGACGTGCTGCCGAGCTGGTTCCAGTCGTACCTGGGCCTGGAAGCCGCAGCGGCGTTGATCCGCAGCTACGAGGTGCAGTTCGTCCCCGGCCTGTTGCAGACCCGGGAGTACGCCCGGGCGGTCGTGCTGCTCGGGCACGGCGCGGCCGGCGCCGCCGAGATCGACCGCCGGGTGGCATTGCGGATGCAGCGCCAGCAACTGTTGCACCGGGACAACCCTCCGCTGCTCTGGGCCGTGGTGGACGAGGCGGCGCTGCGCCGTCCGATCGGCGGGTCCGAGGTGATGCGGGGCCAGCTCACCGCACTCATCGAGGCGACCAAGTCGCCTACCATCCGACTCCAGGTCATCCCCTTCGCCGCCGGTGGTCACGCGGCGGCGGGCGGCGCCTTCACCATCCTGCGCTTCGGTGACCAGGAGCTGCCCGACATCGTCTACATCGAGCAGTTGACCAGCGCCCTCTACCTGGACAAGCGCGACGACCTCGACAACTACGCCGTGGCCATGGAGCGGCTGTGCGTCGAGGCCGAGCCGCCGGAGCGTACGCCGGAGATCCTGGGTCGGCTGCTGGAGGAGACCTACCCGCACTGAGCATGGCCGGAGGCTCGCGGGTTCGTCGGGGAGGGGATCACCGCCCATTCCGGCACTTCGGGGACGAACAGTGCTGGTCCGGGCACGCAGAGTGGTCGAGTTGCTTCTGACCAGGCAGACTGGTCTGGCCATGTCACCCTTCACGCCCACCCTCCGCCTCCACGACCGCTACGTCCTGCACGAGCGGATCGGTCTCGGCGGCATGTCCGAGGTGTGGCGGGCCGACGACGAGGTCCTCGGCCGTCCGGTGGCGATCAAGGTGCTCGCCGGACAGCTCGCCGCCGACCCGCACCTGCGGGCCACCATCCAGCGCGAGGCCCGCGCGGCCGCCCGGCTGACCCACCCACACGTCACCCAGGTGTACGACTACGCCGAGGCGACCCTGGCCGATGGCGTCGTCGTCCCGTACCTGGTGATGGAGCTGGTCGAGGGCCACAACCTGGCCGACCGGCTGCGCTCCGGCCCGCTGCCCTGGCCGGAGGCGGTGCGTGTGGCCGGGCACATCGCCGCCGCGCTGGCCGCCGCGCACCGCATCGGGGTGGTGCACCGCGACGTGAAACCGGGCAACGTCATGCTCACCGACACCGGTGCCAAGGTGCTCGACTTCGGCATCGCCGCGCTCGGTGGGCTCGACAGCCAGTCCGGCGAGCCGCTGATGGGCACACCCGCCTACTTCGCCCCGGAACGTCTCGCCGCCGGCCCGCCCGACCCGGCCAGCGACGTGTACGCCCTCGGCGCGCTGCTCTACCGCACGCTCACCGGGGCGGCGCCGCTGCCCGTGCAGAGCTGGGAGGACGCCCTCGAGGTGCACCGGCGCGGCACACCGGTGCCGCCGCTGCGCGTGACCGGCCTGCCCGCCGACATCGCCGAGCTGACCCTCGCCTGCCTTGCCGCCGACCCGGGCAGACGGCCCAGCGCGGCGCAACTCGCCCGCCGGTTCGGCGCGGGTCAGCCCGTCGAGCCACCCACCGAGCTGCTGCGAATCGTCCCGCCGACACCGGCGGCCCATCCGCCCACCCTGATCGACCGCTCGGCCGCCCGCCCGGCACCGGTAGCGGCCACGCCGGCCCGACGCCGCTCGCGCCGGCCCCTGGCGCTCGTCGTGGCGGCCGGCCTCGCCGTGCTGGTGGGCCTCGGCGCGCTGCTCACGCAGGGCTTCGGGGCGCCCGACACCCCCGGCCCCGGGTCCGTCGCGGCGTCGCCGTCGCGCTCCACACCGGCGCCACCGCCCCGCACGCAATCACCGAAGCCGACGCCGCCGGCCTCCCCGTCGCCCAGGGTCAGCAGCGCCGCCCCGTCCACCGTCGGCCAGCAGGTACCGGTCAGCTTCCAGCAGGTCAGCGACGAGTTCACGCAGGTGCTCGCCGCGGCGGTGGCCCGCGGCGACGTCGACCGCAGGACCGCCGAGGACCTTCGCGACGATCTCGCCGACGTGAACCGACGGTCCCGGGACCGCGAGCGGCGTATCGCCGACCTGCGGCGCACGATCACCGAACTGGTGGACCGTAACCGGCTGCCGCAGCAGATCGGGGCCCAGCTCGACGCGCTGCTATACCAGACCCGTGGGCTGTCCGCCGGACACGCCGACGACTGAGGGCATCTGTCGTGGTCCCACCCGTCGTAGTCTCACCCGAATGACGACGAAGCAGACGCACCACCTTGCCGTACCCGGCGTCGACCTGGTCTACGACGTCCGCGGTCCGCTGCCCCCGGCCGACGGGCGTCCCGCGCTGCTCATGATCGGTCAGCCGATGACGGCGGAGGGCTTCGACGCGCTCGCCCCGCACTTCACGGACCGGACCGTCGTCACGTACGACCCGCGCGGTCTCGGCCGCAGCGTCCGCACCGACGGCCGGTCCGACCACACGCCGCAGCAGCAGGCGGCCGACCTGCACCTGCTCATCGAGGCGCTCGACGCCGGCCCGGTGGACGTGCTCGCCAGCAGCGGCGGCGCGGTGACCGCACTCGAACTCGTCGCGACCCACCCCGCTGACGTCGTCACGCTGGTGGCGCACGAGCCGCCGATCAACGCGGTGCTCCCGGACGCGACGGCGGCCGAACGCGCTCGTGCCGGCTTCTACGACGCGTACCAGGCGAAGGGTTTCGGCCACGGCATGGCCGCGTTCATCGCGATGACGTCGTGGCAGGGCGAGTTCACCGACGCCTACTTCGCCCAGCCCGCGCCCGACCCCGCCATGCTCGGCATGCCCACCGACGACGACGGCAGCCGCGACAATCCACTGCTGTCCAAGAGTTCGTGGGCGATCACCGACTACCGCCCCGACGCGGGCGTTCTCACGGCGGCGTCGACCCGGATCGTGATCGCGGTCGGCGTGGAGTCGACGGGCACCTACACCGCGCGTACGGCTCTTGGCACGGCGGCGCTGCTCGGCCAGGAGGCCGTGGTGTTCCCGAGTCACCACGGCGGCTTCCTCGGCGGGGAGTTCGGGTACGCGGGCCAGCCCGAGCAGTTCGCCGCACGACTGCGCGAGGTCCTGGACGCCGGTTGAGGGCCGTCGTCTCGTCCGGACGGCTGATCTGTCCGCGGGCGTCGCTGGCATGATGGGCCGATGCGAACACGGCTGATCTTCGTGCGTCACGGTGAGTCGGTCCACCAGGTCGACGGGATCGTGGGCGGCCCGCACGGGTGCCGCGGGCTGACGTCGCTCGGCTACGACCAGGCCGACCGGCTGGCCAAGCGGCTCGTCGACGACTATGCCGTCGAGGGGCCGGTGGCGGTGTACTCGTCCGTGCTGCGCCGGGCCGTCGAGACGGCGCAGCCCATCGCCGCGGCGTTCGGCGTCCGGCCGCTGGCCGACTGCGGCCTCTGCACCTGGCACACCCCGCCCTACGCCGACGGGCTGCCGGTCGCCCGCTTCCGTACCGAGCACGCGGTGCCCGGTGGGGGAGTGTTCCGCCCGTTCGAGGACGGCAACGAGAGCTGGGCCGAACTGGTCGTACGCGTCAGCCGCGCGATCATGGAGATCGCGCATCGGCACCGGGGCGGCACCGTGGTCCTGGTCGGCCACAGCGAGACCGTGGAGAGCGCCTTCCACGCGCTGGCCGCGCAGCCGATCTTCCGGGCGTTCGACCTGGACGTGCCCCCGGCGTCGATAAGCGAGTGGGTCACCGACCACGACACCGGCGGCTGGCCGCCGGCCCGCTGGACCCTGCGCCGCTTCGGCGACACCGTCCAGGGTCGGCTGGCGCTCTGATCCGTCCAGTTCGGACGGTCGGCGCCGCACCGCCGCCGCACCGACCTGCGCAGGAGCGCGTCAGTCGCGCAGGATCTGCTCGCGCAGGATCTCCGCGTGCCCACAGTGCTGTGCCAGCTCCCGCAGCACGTGCAGGTAGACCCAGCGCAGCGGCAGCGGGCCGCGTCGGTTGCCGCGCAGCACGTCGTCCAGGCCCAACGACGCCGTCGCGCGGCGCGACGCCTCGCACGCCTCGCGGTGGGCTTGCTGGACGCCGGCGATCGTGTCGCCGTCGTCGAGGATGAACGACTCGTCCGGCGTCGCCGGGATGCCGATCTCGGCGCGCGACCGGCACGTGACGGCCTCGTCGAACCAGACCTTCTCCACGAAGGCCGCGTGCTTCACCAGACCCAGCAGCGTCGTCCGCGACGGCACCAGGGAGCGGCGTGCCTGCTCCTCGGTCAGCCCGTCCAGGGCCTCGTCCAGAACGCGGCGGTGCTCGTCGATGAAGGCCTCGAACTGCTCCTTGGCTGGCTGATCGACGACGTCGTCGGCGAAGGTCGGCGGGAAGATGGTCATGGACCGAAGCATGCCAAGGCCCTCGCCCGGGGGCAACCACGGCACGGCTCACCCGCCGAAGGAGACCAGGGCGCCCCGTTCGTCGAAGACAGCCGTGCCCGCCCAGGCGATCTCCCACCGGTTGCCCTCCGGGTCGGCGATGTACGCCGAGCGGCCACCCCACGAACGATCGGTCGGCTCCGCCACGACCGCCGCACCCACCGCGACGGCCGCCGCGAAAGCCGCGTCGACCTCCGCGCGGCCGTCGACGTTGCAGGCCAGCGTCACACCGGACCAGCCGCCGGCCGGATCGGTGACGCCAGGTGCCGCCTCGGCCGCCAGGTCCGTCAGCGGATAGAGGGCGAGCAGGACGCCGCCGAGCAGGAACGCCGACCAGCCGTCGTCGCTGGCCGGCAGCTCGGGCCAGCCCAGGGAGCGGTAGAAGGACCGCAGCCGGCCCAGGTCACGGGCACCCAGGGTGACCACCGACAGTCGAGGGGGGATCGCGCTCATGGCCCGATCCTGCCGCACCGGTACGACAAGACGTCCGGGTGTCCTCAGGAGATCGTCGTCGCCGCCCACCCGCCCGGCGTCGTGCCCGCCCGGGCGGCCACGTCACCTCCCGGCGTCCACACGGCCGACCGCCCCGCCGCCTCGGTGTAGCCGCCGCCGGTGGACCCGGCGAAGCTCGCCACCGCCACCCAGACCCGGTGCGTCGTGGCGATCCGGTGTGCCCGCTCGTCCGGCACGGAGGCGTCCCGGGCCGACTCCAGCACGCCTGCGGCGTACACGTCGATTCCGAGCGCCGCCGTCGACGCCGCGTGCGCGGCGACGCCGGTGTCCCTGCAGACGGCCAACCCGATCCGCCACCCGTCCACATCGAGCACGCCAGGTGTGTCCCCCGGCCGGAACCGCTGGGCCTCCACGCCGCCCAGCCACATCTTCCGGTACGCCACGGTCACCCCGTCGCCGGTCACCGCCAGCATCCCGATGTGGTCCCCGGCCACCGGCGCGCCGGCCAGCGCCAGCGTGCCCGCCTCGGCGCACGCGTCGACCAGCGGCGTCAACCGCGGGTCGTCCACCGCCACGGTCGGGCCCCGCAACTCGTACCCCGTCAGGGAGAGCTCCGGAAAGACCACCACCCGGGCGCGCGCCGCGCGGACCGCGTCGGCGTGCGCCCGCGCGTTCTGCGCGACATCCAGGGGTACGCACGGCGGCTGCGCCACCGCGAGCCGCAGCGGGGTGCGGTTTTCCACACCCCCGCCGGTGGGGGCGACCCGCGGGGTCGGACGGTCCGCCTCATGGTCGACTCTCAGGATCGGTTCGTAGCGTGGGGACATGATTCGAACGTCGCACGCCGTCCTCGCCACCGGAACCCCCACCGCCGCGGCCGAACCACCGCAGGGCGGAATCGTCGGCTACGTCAGCGATCTGGTGGAACGGCTCGGCGGGCCGGGCGCGGGCCTGGCGGTGGCGCTGGAGAACCTGTTTCCGCCGATCCCCAGCGAGGTCATCCTGCCGCTGGCCGGCTTCGTGGCCGCGCAGGGCCGTATCAGCCTGGCCGGCGCGATCTTCTGGACCACGCTGGGTTCGGTGCTGGGCGCGCTGGCGCTCTACCTGATCGGCGCGTCCCTGGGCCGCGACCGGATGCGCGCCATCGTCTCCCGACTGCCCCTGGTGAAGCTCAGCGACGTCGACCGGACCGAGGCGTGGTTTCTCCGGCACGGCGTGAAGGCGGTGTTCTTCGGCCGGATGATCCCGATCTTCCGGAGCCTGATCTCCATCCCGGCCGGGGTGGAGCGGATGCCGGTGCGGACCTTCCTGCTCTACACGACGCTGGGCAGCCTGATCTGGAACACCACCTTCGTCCTCGCCGGCTACCTGCTCGGTGACAACTGGCACCTCGTCGAGGGCTACGTCGGCACCCTCCAGAACGTCGTGATCGTCGTCTGCGTCGCGGCCGTCGCCTGGTTCGTCGGCTCGCGGGTGCTGAGGGCCCGTCGCGCCGCCCGAAAGCCCGGATCGGACTCGGATTTCTCCCGCCGCGACGCGCCACCGGCGGCAACGCCAGATCCCGATGGTCGGGGCACCCTCTACCGGGGTGCCTCCTGGGCCTCGGACGAGTACAGCTAGCCCGCCGCCTGCCATCTTCGACAAGCTCGGCCTCGCCCACACGACGGGCTACAGCCGCCGTATCCTCGCGGTCCTGCGCTACCTGGGCACGCCCTAGGGCCGGAATGTCCCCATCACTCGGGGCCAGGCGGTATCGGCCGGCCCGGGCGGATCGTCACCCTCCGCACCCGGAGGGTGATGGTCGTCGGGCGTGGTGTCCGGTTGTGGGCGGTCTGGGTGTGACCGGGTGCACCGCAGGGCCGGAATCGTGGCCGCCCCGGGGTCGTTACACACCCTGACGATCGCAGGACCACGGCCACCCCGCCCGCTCGACCGGCATGGGAATGGCCGGCCTGGCCAGGTCGTTGCAGACCCCCGAACGACCGCAGGCCCGCCCCCGGGTCCGCTTCCGGGTCCCGCTGAGGGCCCGGGAATGACCCCGGACCGGCGGTCGTTCCACACGGTCCCGGCGCCCCGAGCGACACCCTCGCCCGTGGGCCGCCGCCCCGAAAGCCTCCCCGTGTTATGTGCAGCGCCGGACGAGGTGCTCACATCCGCGTCACCGGTTCCCCTGTGGTGAGGCGGGTGTTTCCTACCCCCGAAGGAGCTACCCCCATGAACACGATCTTCCGTAAGAGCATGCTGTCCGTTGCCGGTCTCGCGTTCGCCGGTGGTGTCTTCGCCGGCCCGATCGCCCATGTCGCCGCCCCGAGCACCGATCCTCGGCCGGTCGCCGTGGTGCAGGCCGACAAGCCCGACACGAGCAAGCTGATCCCGCACGGCACCCAGGGCGAGCAGTCGCACATCGACCTGAACGACGAGCAGACCGCCAACGCCAAGGCCATCATCGCGGCCACGAAGAAGGCCGGCCTGCCCGAGCGGGCAGCGGTCATCTCGATCGCGACGAGCCTGCAGGAGTCGAAGCTGGAGAACCTGGGCCACCTCGGGGACATGAACGACCACGACTCGCTGGGTCTGTTCCAGCAGCGCCCGTCCAGTGGTTGGGGCACGCCGGAGCAGATCACCGATCCGGAGTACTCGACGACCGCGTTCCTCAAGGGCCTCAAGCAGGTTGACGGTTGGCAGGACATGCCGCTGACCGACGCCGCGCAGACCGTGCAGGTCTCCGCGTACCCCGACGCGTACGCCCAGTGGGAGCAGCAGGCCGCCGACCTGGTTGGCCAGTACTGGAACAGCTGACCCATCGCACGACCCGACCGATGGCCGGCACCCGATGGGGTGCCGGCCATCGGCATCCCCACCCGGGAACACCGGGCGGCGTCGGCTGGTTGTAACCGGTGTCGGTGTGACTCAGTGTCCCCGGGCCTCACCTACATAGCCCTCGCGGAATACCGTTCGGCTGGAGCCGCGTCGCGCCACTCGCCGAGAGGCGACCTGCACACCGACACCGGCGCCGCCCCCGACCCACGTGGTCGGGGGCGGCGCTTTTCTGTGCCCACCGGGCACGACGGCCTGCCCCCGGTCGCGGCACAATGTGCCGGTGACCGCCGCGCAGACCTGGTCGGAGCAGTCGGGGATGCTCGTCCTGCCGAGCGGTACGGTGGTGCGTGGACGCCGCATCGCCGCGACCGCCTCGTCGGCCGACTTCGCGCTGCTGTTGGCGCCCGGCCCGGAGCCGGCCTGGCCGCACCGGCGGATCAGGTGGCCCGACTTCTGGATTCCGCTCGACCGGGCGGACGCACTCGACGCGTTGCGCGCGGCGCTGCGGAGGGCACGCGACGGCGAGCGCGTGGAGGTGGCCTGCCGGGGCGGAGTCGGCCGCACGGGAACGGCGTTGGCCGCGCTGGCGATCCTCGACGGCTTGCCGGCCGAGCGGGCGGTGTCGTGGGTCCGGGCGGGCTACCACCCGAAGGCGGTCGAGACGCCCTGGCAGCGGCGCTGGCTGCGCCACATCGTCTGACCACAGGTGTCGCCCGGCCAGGCGAGAGGGCCGGCACGCGCACCGACCGTAGGGCCGGCCGAACGGGCCGTCGGTCCGTCGCCGGATGGTCCAGCGGCCAACAGCCTCCGCCGGGCGATCTTGTTGTCTAGGGTCGGGCACATGAGAGCTGCGCTGCTGGCGGTCACGGCGTCCGCCATCCTGCTCGCTGCCGCGCCGGTCACGGCCGCCGCGGCGGACCCCACGCCCGTCGCCGCGACGGAAGCCGCCGCCACGGGTGCGGTTGCCGCCGGGCCGGCCGTGCGGTGCCCACGGACGCCGGCGCCGGCGGTGTCCCGGCCGCCGCGGCCGTCACCCCCGCCCGCCGTGCCGGAGGCGCGGGTGGTCGGGGGCGCCGGGCTGGCGACGAGCGGCCTGGTCGTGCCGGCCGGTGTGGGCGCGCCACCGGCGATCACCGCCACGTCGTGGCTGGTCGCGGACCTGGACTCCGGTCAGGTGCTCGGGGGCTGCGGCCCGCACGAGTACGGCACCCCGGCGAGCGTCCAGAAGCTGCTGCTGGTGGCCACGATGATGCCCCGGCTCGACCCGACCGAGACGGTGACGGTCACCGAGGCGGACATGAACATCGAGCCCGGCTCCTCCGCGGTCGGCCTGGTCGAGGGTGGCCGCTACACGATCGAGACGATCTGGCTGGGACTGTTGCTGAACTCCGGCAACGAGGCGGCGAACGCGCTGGCCCGGCTGGGCGGCGGCCCCGATGGAGCCGCCGGGGGAGTGCGCGCCATGAACCAGCGGGCACACGACCTCGGTGCGCTCCAGACGCACGCCGTCACCCCGTCCGGTCTGGACGGCAAGGGACAGTTCACCAGCGCGTACGACCTGGCGCTGATCGCCCGGGCCTGCTTCGTCCAGCCGGCCTTCCGCCGGTACGCGCTCACCGAACTGGCGACGATTCCGGCGCAGCCGGCCCAGCGGACGAAGGGCTTCCAGATCCAGAACGACGATCAGCTCATCTACCGCTACCCGGGCGCGTTGGGTGGCAAGACCGGCTTCACCGATCTGGCCCGGCACACGTACGTCGGCGCGGCGGAACGGAACGGCCGCCGGTTGGTGGTGACGTTGCTGGGTGCCGAGCCGACTCCGATGCGTGGCTGGGAGCAGGGCGCGGCCCTGCTGGACTGGGGCTTCTCGCTGCCTCGCGACGCGGGCGTCGGCCGCCTGGTCGAGCCGGGAGAGCTGACCGCCACACCGTCGGCGACCCCGTCCGCGCTGGCCGCGCCCATTCCACCGCGCCCGGCGGCGGCCAGCGGTCCGGCGCGCACCGGCTCGGGGTGGCTCTGGACGGTGGTAGCGCTCAGCGGCGCGACGGTGCTGGCCCTGCTGGGTGGTCTGCTGTGGCACCGCCGTCGCCGGTTGCCCGGCCAGATCGACAACCAGCCCCGGCATCCATAGACTCCGGTCTTTCTGGCAGCACGAGCTCAGGAGGATCCCTGTGTCGAGTGAACGCGAAACGCCCTCCAGCGCGGCGGCACCCCGCCCGTCGGTGCGCGCGCTGAACCGCCTCGTCGGTGTGACGGCGTTCGCCGCAACGCTGATCGTCGGCGCGTCGGCTACCGCGGTGGCCGCGCCGAGCGCGTCCCACGATCCGGCGAGCGCGCCTGCCGCCGCCGCCCGCCCGCCGCGCACGACGCACGGCCCGTGCGCGTACACCGAGACGCCGGACGAGCCGGCCGCGCGACCGGTGCCGTTGCCGCCCGACCCGCGCCGCACCCCGGACCGGGGCAGCGTCCGGGTGACCCTCGCCACCAACCAGGGGCCGATCGGGCTGACCCTGGACCGGGCGGCCGCGCCGTGCACCGTGCAGAGTTTCCTGCACCTGGTCGGCAAGCGTTTCTACGACCGCACCCCGTGCCACCGACTCACCGCGTACCCCACGCTGAGCGTCCTGCAGTGCGGCGACCCGTCCGGCACGGGCGAGGGCGGACCGGGCTACCGCTACCGCGACGAGCTGCCGACCGACCTGCCGCCCGCGCCCACCGACCCGACCGGCGTACGTCGGCTCTACGCGCGGGGCGTGCTGGCGATGGCCAACGCCGGGCCGGACACCAACGGCAGCCAGTTCTTCCTGGTGTACGCCGACTCGGCGCTGCGCCCCAACTACACGATCTTCGGCACGGTCGACACCGTCGGGCTGGACACGCTGGACCGGATCGCCGCGGGCGGCGTGGCGCCGACGGCCGAGGACCCGGCACCGGTCGACGGTGCGCCCGCGCTGCCGGTGACCATCCGTCGGGCCGTCCGGGCACACCACCACTGATCCGCTCGGCGCGGTGGGCGGCCCGAGGTCGCTCACCGCGCCGCCGGTGTCCGCGCTCGCGGGCCGCAATTTTCGGAAGCCGGACCGGTATCGGCGGAACCAGAATCCGACCCGGTTCGGACCGTCGGAACGACGAGGGTCACCCGGTCGGCGGCTCGGTGGTGCTGTCTCGGACGACCAGTTCGGTGGCGAGTTCCACACGGGGTGAGTCGATGCCCTCACCCTGGGCCAGTCGCAGCACCGTCCGCGCCGCGAGCCGGCCCATCTCCACCAGGGGTTGCCGCACGGTGGTCAACGGCGGGGACGCCCACCGGGCCTCCGGCAGGTCGTCGAAGCCCACCACGCTGACGTCGTCCGGGACGCGCAGTCCACGACGGCGGATGGCCTCGTAGACGCCGAACGCCATCTGGTCGCTGGCCGCGAAGATGCCGGTCGGCGGGTCGGGCAGGTCGAGCAGCGCCGTGCCGCCGGCGAAGCCGGAGGCGTGGTAGAAGTCGCCCGGGTAGATCAGCTTGTCGTCCACCGGCACCCCGGCGGCCTCCAGGCCGGCCCGGTAGCCGTCCAGGCGGGCCCGGCTGCACAGCAGATGCGTCGGCCCGGCCACGAACCCGATCCGGCGGTGGCCGACCGCCAGCAGGTGCTCGGTGGCGGCGAGCCCGCCAGCCCAGTTGGTGGCGCCGATCGTCGGGACGTCCATGGCCGGGACGCCGGCCGGGTCGACGACCACCACCGGCACGTTGAGGCGACGCAGTTGGGCGTGCAGCGGTGGGCTCAGGTGCGACGTCACGAAGATGACACCGTCGGTGGCGCGGGTACGCAGGTTCTGCAACCACTGTCGGGCCGCGGTGGGCTGGCGGTGTATCGCGGAGACGACAGTGCCGACGCCGGCGCTGTGGCCGACGTCCTCCACGCCTCGGATGATCTCCACGGCCCAGGGGCTGTCCAGGTCGTTGAAGACCAGGTCGACAAGGCCCGCTCGGCGGACGCTGCGGCTGCTCCGGCGTCGGTAGCCGTGGTGGCGCAACAGCTCCTCGACGCGTTCCCGGGTGTCCGGGGCCACATCGGACCGGCCATTGAGCACCCGTGACACGGTCGGCACCGAGACCCCGGCCTCCCGTGCGATCGCGGTGATGGTCACCCTGCGTCCGTCGTCCGCGTCCACCCGTGTCTCCTTCACCGCTCCGGGAGGGGCGACCGCTTGTGTCCGCCCGTCCCGTGTCCCGGAACGGCACGCCCGCTCCTCGCGTCATCTTGCCTCACGAAGGGGGGTTGACGACACGCCAGGTCGGTCATAGCGTTCGGCGGAGTTGCGGAAATGTTCCGGTAACTTGTCGGACGCGTCTCGGCGTACCGTCCCGCCTCTGCCGCCTGGCTGTCGGCGCCGCGCACGCCGCGGGCGCACCCTGTCCAGCGCCACGCGACAGACAAGGACGCCATGTACACGGATCTGCCCGAGGAGCAGCTACGCGCGTACCGCGGCGTGGTGCGCGAGCCCGCCGACTTCGACGACTTCTGGGCTCACACGCTCGCCCAGGCGCGCGAAGCCGCCTGGCCGGTCCGGCTCGAACCCATCGTGACGAGCCTGACCGCCATCGACGTGTACGACGTGACGTTCCCCGGGTTCGGCGGTCAGCCCGTACGGGCCTGGCTACGGGTGCCCCACGGCACCGGCACCGCGCTGCCGACGGTCGTGCAGTACGTCGGCTACGGCGGCGGGCGTGGGCACCCGCTGGAGAACCTGCTCTGGGCGTCGGCCGGATTCACCCACCTGCAGATGGACACCCGGGGGCAGGGTTCGGGCTGGAGCCGGGGCGACACCGCCGACCTGGGGGCCACCGGCGCACAGGCGCCCGGCGTGGCGACGCGGGGCATCGCCGACCCGCGTACGTACTACTACCGACGGTTGATCACGGACGCGGTGCGGGCGGTGGACGCCGCCCGTACCCTGCCGATGGTCGACCCGACCCGGCTGGCGGTGCTCGGCCACAGCCAGGGCGGCGCGCTGGCGCTCGCGGCCGGCGCCCTGGTGCCCGGTGTGCGGGCGGTGGTGGCCCTCGTGCCGTTCCTGTGCGACATCCCGCGCGCCGTGGTGGTCACCGACGCCCATCCGTACCGGGAGATCCGCGACTACCTGGCGATCCACCGGGACGCGGAGGAGCGGACGTTGACGACCCTGTCGTACGTCGACGGCGTCAACTTCGCGCGACGCTGCCGCCAGCCCACCCGGTACTCCGTGGCGTTGATGGACGACATCGTGCCGCCCTCGACGGTGTACGCCGCCCACAACTCCCACGCCGGGCCGACGGAGCTTTCGGTGTGGCGGTACAACGGTCACGAGGCCGGTGGGATCGACGACGACGAGGCGGCCCTGCGCTTCCTCGGCGCCCTCCTGGTCGAGGACCCCGCGGCGACGCCGACCGCAGCCCGCCCGGCACCGCTGACGCCCGGCGCGTGAGCGGGTCCGGCGCGCCCGGCTGATCCGGCGCGTCACCGCGGCCGCTTTGGTAGACAGGAGCTGTGCGCAGGTCAGGGCGGGTGGGCGGCGCCGCCGTGCTCGCGCTCGTCGCGGTGCTCGGCGGCTGCTCCGAGCCGCCACGCCCCGGACCCAGCGTCTCCACCCCGACGTCCGCCAGCCCACGACCGGCGCCCGAGAGCCCGAGCCCGCAGGCGAGCCCCATTGCGCGGTCGAGCACCGCCCCGCCGACCACCGGCGGGTTACCGGGCTTCGTGGTGCTGACCGATGTCGACAGGCGTATCCACGCCGACATCCGCTACGCCACCGCGCACAACTTCGTGGGCCGGCCGATCGCCGGCTACCGCGAACCGCTGTGCCTGCTCACCCGGCAGGCGGCCGAGGCGCTGCGCCGGGTCCAGGACGCCGCGCTCGCCGGGGGTCACAGCCTCAAGGTGTACGACTGCTACCGCCCACAGCCGGCGGTGGACGACTTCGTCGCCTGGTCCAAGCGCCCCGGTGAGCAGCAGACCAAGGCCGAGTTCTATCCGGACCTGGCGAAGGACCGGCTCTTCGCCGACGGCTACATCGGCGCGCCGACCGCGCACAGCCGGGGCAGCACGCTGGACCTCACGCTCGTCGACGAGCCGCCCGCCGGTCAGCCCGCGTACGTCCCCGGGCAGCGGCTGGTCCCGTGCACCGCGCCGCCGGGGCGGCGCTTCGCCGACAACAGCGTCGACATGGGGACCGGGTTCGACTGTTTCGACGCCCGCGCGCACACCGACGACCCCCGCATCACCGGTGCGGCACGGGACAACCGGCAGTTGCTGCGGCGGCTGATGACCGCCGCCGGGTTCGTCAACTACGACCGGGAGTGGTGGCACTACAGCCTCCGCGACGAGCCGCACCCGCGTACGTACTTCGCCGCGCCGGTGGCCCGTTCCTCGCTCGGCTGACCGTCGGGCGCTCAGGTCCAGTAGAGGACGCGGCAGGCTGGTACCCGTGCGGCCAGCTCGTCGGTGAACCAGGCCCGCAGTTCGGCCATCGTGTCGCGGGGGTAGACGTACTTCACCGCGCCGAACCTGCCGTGCTTGCGGCTGCGGACCTCCTCGTCCATCTCCAGGCGGGTGCGCGGGTACCAGCCCAGCAGCACCTCCTTGCTGCCGGGCGTGAACCGGTGGGTGATCAGCTCGGCGGTCAGGTCCAGCTCCGGGACCCCGTCGACCGCCGCGCGGACCTGGTCCAGCAGTTCGCCGTACGCCTCCCGCCAGTCGGGCAGCGCGATGATCGGCGCGATGGTCAGACCGACGGGGTACCCGTCGAGCGCGAGCCGGCGCAGGGCGGCGAGCCGGTCCGGCACCCGGGCGGTACCGCCCTCGAACCGCCGGCTGACCGGTGCGCAGTTGACGCTGAACCGGACCCGGGTACGGCCGTGGTGCGGCAGCCCGACGAAGGTGTCCACGTCGGCGTACTTGGTGGTCCACCGCAGCTGCACGGGCGCGTCCCAGTCGGCGAAGTGCTGGACCGCGCGCCGCCAACTGCCGGTGACGTGTTCCAGGGCGAGGGGGTCGGTGTAGCAGGACGCCTCGAACGTGGTGCCCTCGTCGGCGCGACGCGCGTTGCGGCTGGTCACCGTGCCGCGCCCGGCGTACGCGGTCAGCGCGGCCAGGATGTCGTCGAGGTCCGCGTACACCCGGGTCACGGGCGGCCCGGAGAGCGAGCCGGCCAGGTAGCAGTACTGGCAGTGCGCGGGGCAGCCCTCGGCGAGGTCGACGCGCCAGTCGGCGCTGGGCGCGATGGGTTGCAGGTTGCGCCGCGACGGTGGGCTCACCACGATCGCCATGGTCGCCTTGGCCCGGGCGTACGTCTCGGCGTCGGTTCGTCCGCGTACCCCGGTGAGCCGGTTGGATCGTAGGTGTTCCACCTCGATGCCCAACGCCCGCACCCGGTCGACGATCCGCTGTCCGTGTGGGTGGTCCAGGGCGGCGGGGGTGGCCACCACCCGGCCCGGGGTCCAGCGTCGTGCGGGCCGGGCGGCCGGGGCGAGGCCGGCCAGGTCGCGGGTCGGCACCCGCTCGCCGCTGGCGTCGTGCGGCGCGGCGGGTACGTCCACGGCCAGCGGCTGGTCGACGTCGACGGCATCAGAGCTGGTCACCGGGCCGGGATACCCGCTGCCGCAGGAATCCCACCCGATCGCCCGCTCGGCGATTGACGTCACGTATCGGGAACCAATAACCTTTCGTCTATCTGTAAACCTTGTGAACAGATCTACGACGACGACGCGGCGGCGCGCGTCCCCACCGAAGGGACGATCAGGTGATCGCAGAACTCTCCTCCCGTACCAGAAGGCTCCTGTCGCTGTTCGTCGCACTTGTCGTCGCCGTGAGTGCCGGCGTCGGCCTCGGCGTCGCGCGCAGCGCGCAGGCCGCGCCGACGTTCAAGGTCCTGGCCTTCTACAACGGCACCTGGGACGACGCGCACATCGACTTCATCAAGGACGCGCGTGCCTGGTTCCCGCAGGCCGCCGCCCAGTACGGCTTCTCCTGGGAGGCCACCAACAACTGGAGCCTGCTGAACACCTCCAACCTGGCCCAGTACAAGGTCGTCATGTTCCTGGACGACGCGCCGCCCGCCGCCCAGCGCCCCGCCTTCCAGCAGTACATGCAGAACGGCGGCGCGTGGATGGGTTTCCACGTCAGCGCGTGGACCGACAACCCGTCGAGCTGGAGCTGGTACTACAACACCTTCCTCGGCTCCGGCTCGTTCCGGACCAACACCTGGCTGCCGACCCGGGTCACCATGCGCGTCGACAACCGCACCCACGCCGCGACCCGGAACCTGCCGGCGACCTTCGGATCGTCGATCAGCGAGTGGTACTCCTGGAGCAACGACCTGCGGCAGAACTCCAACATCGACATCCTGGCCTCGGTCGACCCGTCGAGCTTCCCGGTCGGCACCGACCCCAACCAGTCCTGGTACAGCGGCTACTACCCGCTGGTCTGGAGTAACCGGCAGTACAAGATGATCTACGCCAACTTCGGGCACAACAAGATGGACTACGCCACCAAGACCGGCCTGTCGTCCACGTTCGACAGCGCTCAGCAGAACAAGCTGCTGATCGACGGGCTGCACTGGCTCGCCGGTGTCGGCACGTCACCCACGCCGACGCCCACCCCGACCGGCAGCGCGGGCCCGATCTCGCCGACGGCCTGGCACACCGTGGTCAACCGGGGCAGCGGCAAGTGCGTGGACGCGCGGGCCGCCGCCAGCGCGAACGGTACCGCCATCCAGCAGTACGCCTGTAACAGCAGCGCCGCCCAGCAGTACCAGTTCGTTCTGACCAGCGACGGCTACCTGCGCGTCAACAACCGCAACAACAGCGCCCAGGTGCTCGACGTGACCGACCGGTCGACCGCCGACTCGGCACCCATCCAGCTCTGGTCGTACAGCGGCGGCACCAACCAGCAGTGGCGTGCGGAGTCCGAGGGTGGCGGCTACTACCGGCTGGTCAACCGCAGCAGTGGCAAGTGTCTGGACGTGCCGGGAGCGTCCACGGCGGACAGCGTCCAGCTCGTCCAGTACACCTGCAACGGCACCGCCGCGCAGTCGTTCCGGCTGGTGGCCCTGTCGTAGATCAGACGACTGGTACCGCCACAAACGGTGGTACGCGGTGCTGCACCGGTTCGACGCCGACGGCGCGCACACCGACTCGGACATCTTGGTGCGCCGGCACCAGCGAGCACGAGGACGCCTCGATCGACCGGGCGGAGGCGCGCCTCGCCGAGTGGCTGGACGCGCTGCCGTGGGACGGCTGCTACGACACCTGAGTCGTCCTGTCGAGGAGGGCCCCGGCACCCCACGCCGGGGGGAGGGCACCGTGTGCCTCGGACCCTTTGCTCTGCTTCAGCGGAGGAAACACGTGGTGTCCGATTATCGGACGTCAGGTGTTGCCTGGATTGAAGCAGAGCAAAGGAAGACTCGACCACCCTTGCCCTCCGACGAGAGACGCGGGCCACGCGGGACACGCGGGACACGCGGGACAACCGGGACACACGGGTGCGGTCCCGTCCTGCGCCGCTCGGGCGGCGGCGATATCCATTGCGGACTCGCCGCCGCCCCTCCTACTCTCATCAGCGCACGGCCAACCGATCAACCCCGGAGGGAGTACGCCATGTCGCGCCGCGTCCGCACCGATGCCCGCCGGTGTCTGCTCCCCGCCGGCACCCCCGCGCTCGACATCACCGCTCCCTGCGCCTATCGCACCTTGCGGCACAACGGGCCGGGGTGGCGCGACTGACGCCGACGCTCACCGCGTCCGCCGGCCGCCCATCCCACCGGGATCGGCGGCCCTTTCGTTTCCGCGTACCACCGCCGCGCCGTCACCGGCCGGCACATGATCGATATCGGTCGCCCGCACGACAGAAGGAGACCACCATGGGATTCACCCCGCTCGCCGGCACCCGGGCGCCGGTCCGGGTCTGGACCGACCCGTACGCCATCGAACCGCAGGCCGCGAAGCAGCTGCGCAACATCGGCGCGCTGCCCTGGGTGCAGGGTGTCGCCGTCATGCCGGACGTGCACTTCGGCAAGGGCGCGACCGTCGGCTCGGTGATCGCGATGCGACAGGCCGTCTCGCCGGCAGCCGTCGGCGTCGACATCGGCTGCGGCATGTCGGCGGTGCGCACCTCGCTGACCGCCGCCGACCTGCCGGACGACCTGGGCGGGCTGCGGTCCGCGATCGAGGCCACCATCCCGGTCGGCTTCGCCCAGCGGTCCGAGGCGGTCAACCCGCGTCGGATCCGAGGGCTGGAGCAGGCCGGCTGGGACGACTTCTGGAGCCGCTTCGCCGGCCTCGACCGCGGGGTGGCACAGCTGGAGACCCGGGCGCAGAAGCAGATCGGGACCCTCGGCGGCGGCAACCACTTCATCGAGGTCTGCCTCGAGCAGGGCGGTGACGACGAGGGCCGGGTCTGGCTGATGCTGCACTCCGGGTCGCGCAACATCGGCAAGGAGCTGGCCGAGCGGCACATCGGCGTCGCCCGGAAGCTGCCGCACAACGCCGACCTGCCCGACCGGGACCTGGCCGTGTTCCTCGCCGGCACGCCGGAGATGGACGCGTACCGGCGGGACCTGTGGTGGGCGCAGGAGTACGCGCGGCGCAATCGGGCCGTCATGCTGGCGCTGCTCTGCGGTGTGGTGCGCGAGCACTTCCCGCAGGTCGGCTACGACGAGCCCATCTCGTGCCACCACAACTACGTCTCCGAGGAGAGCTACGACGGCGTGGACGTGCTGGTCACCCGCAAGGGCGCGATCCGGGCCGGCCGGGGCGACCTGGGCATCATTCCCGGGTCGATGGGCACCGGGTCGTACATCGTGCGGGGTCGGGGTAACCCGGACGCGTACTGCTCGGCGTCGCACGGGGCGGGTCGGCGGATGTCGCGGGCGCAGGCGAAGCGGACGTTCAGCACCGCCGACCTGGCCGCGCAGACCGCCGGCGTGGAGTGCCGCAAGGACGCCGGGGTCGTCGACGAGATCCCCGGCGCGTACAAGGACATCACCGCGGTGATGGCCCAGCAGGACGACCTGGTGCAGGTGGTCGCGCACCTCAAGCAGATCGTCTGCGTGAAGGGCTGAGGGGTACGCGCGGGCCGGAGGTCCCGGCCCGCGCGCAATCCCTCAGAAGCCGACGAAGACCCGGCGCAGGTCGTCGAGGGTCACCGGCCCGCTCACCTGCACGCCGTCCGGGGTGTAGCGCGACCCGAGCCGGCCCACCACCAGGCGCAGCCACGCCTCGGCCGGCAGGGACAGCTCCCCGTCCGGCTGCTCCGGCGCGTCGGTCAGCGTGATCTGCTCGCCCAGCCGCAGCCCGAACGTCCGCTCGGGGTCGCGCAGCCGTACCAGCAGGGTCGCCTCGCGGCCGTCCAGCTCCTTCGGTCGGCTGGTCCAGCCGAGCATGCCGCCGATCTGCTCGATCAGCAGCGGCACCGCCTCCGGCGTCACCGCCGCGAACGGGTTGAACGCCACCTCGGCGTCCCACTGGTGAAAAGCGAACTCGCTGAGCCGGAACCGGGCGGCCGTGGCGACGTCGACCGGTTCGGGCAGGAAGCCGAGGTTGATCCGCAGCGTCTCGCGGGTCTCGGCGTCCAGTGCCTCGTACGCCTCGACCAGCCGCTGGTTGGACTCCAGAAAGCCGGCGGCGTGGTCCTCCGGGGACATGGCGTCCCAGCGCTGCCACACGCCGCGGTTGAAGTCGCCGTCCGGAGCGGGCGTGCCCTCGACGGAGGCCTTCAGACCCGCGAGGCCGATCTCGGCGCCGCTGCCCAGGTGGCTGAGCACCTGGGAGACCTGCCACTCACTAGCGCCCGAGGGCTGGCGCAGGTCGTCCTCCTTGAGGTCGCGCACGAGCGCGGCAAGCTCCTCGTGGCCTGCCCGTAGCGCGTGGATGATCTGGTCGGCAGGCGTGGACATGATGTCTCCTCAACGGATCTTCGACAGTGTTCGGGACGCTACCGGTTCAGCCCATGTGCACGGCGTTGCCGGCCGGGATGTCCTCCTTGCGCACCTTCACCAGGACCAGGGTGACCAGCCCGGCGAGCACGATCAGGACCGCGCCCCAGGCGAACGCGACGCGGTAGCCGTGCACCAGCGCCTCCACCTGGGTGACCGGGCTCGGCGCCCGGCCGACCAGGTACGCGGCGACCGCGCTGGTGTAGAAGGTGTTCAGCAGCGCGGTGCCGAGCGAGCCACCGACCTGCTGGGTGGCGTTGAGGGTCGCGCTGGCCGCGCCGGCGTCGTGCTCCGGCACCCCCACCAGGGCGAGGCTGGACAGCGGCACGAAGGTGAAGCCCAGTCCCAGGCCCAGGATGACCTGCGCGGGCAGCAGGTGGGTCAGGAACGGGGTGTCCACGTCGATCTGGGTCAGCACCAGCATGCCGAGGGCGGCGAGCACCGCTCCGGCGACCATCAGCGGCTTGGCGCCCAGTCGCGGCATGAGCTGGCTGGCGCCACCCGCGGCGATCAGCACACCGGCGGTCACCGGAAGCGAGGCGAGACCGGCCTCCAGGGGCTTGTACTGCAGGACCACCTGGAAGTAGAAGGTCAGGAACAGGAACGCCCCGAACAGGCCCGCGCCGATCAGCGTCGAGGTCAGGTAGGCCCCGCCCCGATTGCGGTCCAGGATGATCCGCAGCGGCAGCAGCGGGTGGTTGGTGCGCAGCTCGATCACCACGAAGGCGGCGAGCAGAACCACGCCGGCGGCGATGAACCCGAGCGTCGCGGTGGCGTCCCAACCGTCCTCGGCGGCCTTGGTGAAGCCGTACACGAGGGAGACCAGACCGGCGGTGACGACGACCGCGCCGGGCACGTCGTAGCGGGTGTTGCCCTGGGCCCGGCTCTCCGGCACGAGCGGGAGGGCGAAGGCGATCGCGATGGCGGCGACCGGGATGTTGACCAGCAGGCACCAGCGCCAGTCGGCGTACTCGGTCAGCACGCCGCCGAGCAGCAGCCCCACCGCGGACCCGCCACCGGCGATCGCGCCGTACACGGCGAACGCCTTGGCGCGCTCGGTGGCCTCGGTGAACAGCACGGTGAGCAGCGCCAGCGCGGCCGGCGCGAGCAGCGCGCCGAAGGCCCCCTGCAACGCGCGGGCGGCGAAGAGCATCCCGCCGGTGGTGGCCAGGCCGCCCAGGGCGGAGGCCAGCGCGAAACCGGTCATGCCGACGATGAAGGTGCGCTTGCGCCCCCAGTAGTCGGCGATCCGGCCGCCGAGCAGGAGCAGACCGCCGAAGGCCAGCGTGTAGGCGGTGATCACCCACTGCCGGTTCGCGTCGGTGATGCCCAGGTCGGCCTGGGCCTGCGGGAGCGCGATGTTCACGATGGTGGCGTCGAGGACGACCATCAGCTGCGAGACCGCGATGACCGCGAGCGCGATCCAACGCCGCGGGTGCGGCGCGCCTGTCGACGTCCCGGCGCCGGGTGCGCCGGGGGCGGTCGAGGTGGTTCCGGGCATGGTGAAGCCTTCCGTGGTGCGGATATTGATGGATCAGGCCTGGGACGGGCGGTCGTGCCGGTAGCGGAGAACCGGGATGAGCACCTGGTCGACGACCTGCGTGAGGAACGCGTCGTCGGCGGGCAGGCCGTGCGCGACCAGTCGGGACAGGAGGAGCGCTGGCGCCAGGTCGTGGAACAGTTCCCGTTCGCCGGCCTCCGGAGGGATCTCCCCGCGGGCGGCGGCACGGACGAGGACCGCGGTGCTGGCCACCCGGCCGGCGGGCAGCACCTGGTGGCGTACCAGACGTTCCAGCTCCGGGCTGGTCCGCATGGCGAAGGTCAGCGCCTGCATCAGGTCGCAGTCGGCGACGCAGATCGCGGCGGTGGCGCGGAGCAGCTCGATCAGGTCGCCCCGCAGCGAGCCGGTGTCGGGTGGGTTGAGCACACCGACCTGGCGATCGCTCAGGGCGGCGACGACCAGTTCGGCCTTGCCGTCCCACCGCCGGTAGATGGTGGCCTTGCTCACGTGGGCGCGGGCGGCGACGGCGTCGATGGTCATCCGGTCGTAGCCGACCTCGCGGAGCAGGTCGATCACCACCGTGAACAGGTCGGTGGTCGTGCACCGCGCTGCCCGGGCGGCCGGCACCCCGACGCCCGTGCTCACCTGCTGACCCTCCACCACTCGACAACCCCCCCGTGAAACGATGTCGTACCGACCATAGTTCGCTGGTAGCGGTTCGCGCAGGGTTTTATGAGTTGTGTCGCACCGCAGGAGCGAAACGGTCACGTTTCCCGTCAGCTCCCGTGCGGGCCGAGGAGAACCGGCACGATCACGGCGTTGATCCGGGCGCCGTCGCGGGCCGACACCTCGTACACCTCGATCGTGCCGTGCTGCTCCCGTGCCGTGCGCCAGGTGACCACCACCCGGTAGGCCCCCCGGCAGCCGCTGCCGCAGCTCGCGGTGCCGAAGCCGGCGGCCACCTGACGGCCCTCGGCGTCCAGCACCCGGACGCTCACGGTGGCCTCGAACACGTCCGCCGTGCCGCTGACGGTGAGTGGGGCGGTGACCCGGTCGCCGACGCTCGGGCCGGTGACCACGATCGGCGCGAGCAGGGGATAGTCGGCCCGACCGACCGGTGCGCCGCCGGAAAAGCGGATCTGTCGGACGGTCGGGAACTGGGTGAGGGTCCACACCACCTGCGCCTCGCGCAGCCGTCGGTCCGCCGGGTCGCCGCCGAGTGGAACGGGACCGAGGGTCGCGACGCCGTCGACGATCCGGGTGACCTCGACGCCACCCGTCAGCAGGGTGACCATCCCCGTGGCGGTCTCGGCCGGAGTCGGTCCGGCGGCCAGCTCGTCGAGGGCGAGCCGGGACGTCGCGACGGTGGCCGGCCGGGTGCGCCGGGTGGGCACGAGCCGCCCGGAGCGGACGTACCACAGCTCGATCGTCACCGTGTCCGGCCGCCGCGTCCCGGTGGCCGTCGCCGTCGACGGACGCGGCGCGGTGTCGGTGCCCGACGGCGGCGGCGGAGTCGGCGACGGTGGGGTCGGCACGGGCGTCGGTTCGCCGGTGGGCGCGAGGGTCGGCGGCGGTGCGGTGGGCGCCGCGCCCAGGACCCCGGAGCGGGGGGTGCCGCAGCCGCCGAGGACGAGCACGCCGACGAGCACCGCGACGGCCGCCGCGCGCCACCCGTCACGCCCGTTCCCGCCGAGCGGGCTCATCCCGCACCCCCTTCCGGGCGCTCTCGTCGGGGCGCGGCGCCGGGCCCGGCACGTCGGGGCCGTGCGCGGGCAGTTCCAGGCGGAACCGCGTTTCGACGCCCGGCGCGCTGCGGACACTCAGCACCCCGCCGAGCAGAGCCGCGTGCTCCCGGGCGATCGCCAGGCCGAGGCCGCTGCCCGGCGCGGAGCGCGACACGTCGACCTTGTGGAACCGGTCGAACACGAGCGGCAGGTGCGCGGCCGGGATGCCCGGCCCCCGGTCCGACACCTCGACGATGACCATCCGGCCCGCCGCGGTCACGCTCGCGGAGATCACCCCGCCGCCGTGCTCGACCGCGTTGGTGACCAGGTTGGCCAGGACGCGCTCCAGGTGGCGAGGGTCCGTGCGCAGCGCCACGGGGTCGCCGTCGACCAACACACGGTCCGACCAGCCACGTGCCGCGACGATCGCGCGCAGCAGCGCCCGCGCGTCCACCGGCTCGACGCGCGGACGTTCCTGCCCCGCGTCCAGCCGCGAGATCTCCATCAGGTCCTCGACCAGGCGGCGCAGCCGGACCACGTCCCCGACCAGCAGCCGCGCCGCCGGTCGGGCGTCGTCGGGCAGCCGGTCCAGCTGCTCGCGCAGCAGCGAGGCCGCGGCCACCAGGGCGGTCACCGGAGTACGCAGCTCGTGTGCGACGTCGGCGGTGAACCGCCGCTCCCGGGCCTGGGCGGCCGACAGGGCGGCGATCTTCGCCTCCAGCGCCTCGGCCATCTCGTTGAACGACGCAGCCCAGACGCTGAACTCGTCCCGCCCGCGTACCGGCAGACGGGTGGCGAGCAGACCCTCGGTGAGCGCCCGGGCGGCACGACTGGCCCGACCCACCGGTTCCAGGGTGCGGCGAGCCAGGAGATGACCCACCCCGGCAGCGACGAGGACGACGACAACCCAGCCGGCCAACAGCGCGGCGCGCACCTGATTCAGGTCGGCCGCGATGTCGTCCTCCACGGTGATCACGTACAGCTCGGCCGTCGAGCCGGGGATACGCCCACCGACCACCAGCAGGCGGGGCCGCTGCGCCGGCGTCGAACGCTCGAACGCGAGCTGCCCGTCGGCGACCGCGGCCCGCAGTCGGGTCCCCAGGGTGGGGGCGTACGCGGGGTGGGAGGGGCGGATCGTGCCGTCGACGAGGACGACGTGCCGGCCGCTGCCCTCGAAGCTGGTGAGCAGCTCGGCGCCGCGCTGCTCGGTCAACGGCAGGAACTGTCCGGCGAGCACGAGCTGGTAGCGGGCGTCGGCGGTGGCCTGGCGCAGCGAGGCGTCCAACCAGGACTGCCGCAGCAACAGCCCGGTCCCTCCGGCGAGCAGACCGGCGGACACTCCGGCGACCAGCACGAACGCGATCGTCAGCCGACGCCGCAGCCGGCCGGGCGCCACCGCGCGTGCGGCCATCGCCGACCCCCCGTCAGCCGGTGGACAGTTTGTAGCCCGCGCCGCGCACCGTGCGGATACGCCGGGGATGCGCCGGGTCGTCCTCGACCTTGGCGCGCAACCGCTGCACCGCCACGTCGACCAACCGCGAGTCACCCAGGAAGCGGTGGTTCCACACCAGGTCCAGCAGCAGCTCCCGGGTGAAGACCTGGCCGGGGCGACGGGCCAGCTCCAGCAGGAGCCGGAACTCGGTGGCGGTCAGCTCCACCACCCGGCCGTCCCGGCGTACGGTGAAACCGCCCGGGTCGATCTCCAGGTCGCCGATCGTGATGGTGCGCGACGGCGTCGGCGCGCTCGCCCGCCGCAGCACCGAGCGGACCCGGGCCACCAGCTCCGGCAGGTCGAAGGGCTTGCGCAGGTAGTCGTCCGCGCCGCACTCCAGGCCGACCACCACGTCGAGCGTGTCGGTGCGGGCGGTCAGCATGAGGATCGGCACCTGGCTGGTACGTCGGATCTCCCGGCAGACCTCGAGGCCGTCGAGCCCGGGCAGCATCACGTCCAGCACGATCAGATCGACCGGGTGGGCTCGCCAGGTCACCAGTGCCTGCCGCCCGTCGGTCGCGGTGTCCACCCGGAAGCCGGCGCGGCGCAGGCCGAGGGCGGTGACCTCCCGGATGGAGACGTCGTCCTCGACCACCAGTACGCGGCCCTCCACCATTCGAGGGTAGACCCGCGGCCACGGTGCGTAACCCTGGCGGAACGGTCGTCATCGCCGGGCCGGTCGGGTCCTCGGCCCGGCACTGTCCACGGGCTACGGTCAGGTGCCCTCGGCACCCCCTCACACGAAAGGGCACGACGTGCAACGTCATGGCTGCGTGATTCGACTCCGCCCCGAGCAGCGGGAAACCTACCTGCGGTTACACGCCGCCGTCTGGCCGAGCGTCGAGCAGACGCTGCGCGAGGCGAACTTCCGTAACTACACCATCTTTCTCCACGACGACCTGCTCTTCGGTTACTACGAGTACGTCGGCGACGACTACGAGGCCGACCTGCGACTGATCGCGGCGGACCCGCAGACCCAGGAGTGGTGGAAGCTGACGGACCCGTGTCAGGAGTCGCTGGCCGAGCCCGGATCGGGGGACTGGTGGGCCCCGATGCGCGAGGTCTGGCACCTCGCGGACGAGGCCCCGCAGGACTCCGCTGGCTAGCCGTTCAACGGTTCGCGCCGGCCGGCAACCGCCCTGCTCGCGGCGGCGGTCGGCCGGCGCTGGTCACCACTGGTGGGCGACGTCGAGCACGATCCGGCTGTGGGTGCCCGGACCGGCCAGCACGAAGGTGCGGAACGGAAGCCGGGCCCGTACCCCGACCGCGAAGGTGGTGTAGCCCTCGAAGCTGCCGCCGAAGACCACGTCGCGCAGCGTCGGGTAACGCAGCAGGTTCGTGACGTGCGCGCCGACCGCGTAGGGCACCGTGCCGAGGTGGTCGTCGTCGTACGCCGGGGCCCGCAGGGAGACCCGTAGCAGCGCGCCGCCGGCCGTGTACGGCGAGAGCGCGAGACCCTCGCCCTCGGTCCAGGTCTCGCCGTAGCCGACCGCGTAACCGTCGACCGGGCCGGCGAACTCGAACACCACCCGGTCGTAGCAGTCCTGCCGGCCCGTCCGTACGTCGACAAGCGGGGCGTCGCTCAGCGCGCCCGCCGACTTGTCCGCGCTGCCCCAGGTGATCCCGCAGTACGCCGCCTCGGCCGCGCTGCCCACGCTGGCCGTGCTGCCCGTGGCGCTGCTGGTGCCGGTCGCGCTGCTGGTGCCGGCGCTGCCGAGCAGTCCGGCGAGGACGACCGCCATCGCGGTCAGTGTGCTCCTGATCCTCATCGTCGTTCTCCGTTCGATGTTCCGGGGTCACGTCGCGGCGGCCCTGCCGGTGACCCTCTGCCGCCACGGTCGTCCCGTCCGGACACGGGCACCTCGCCGTGGCGTAACCGCCGGGTAACAGCCGTCTACCCCGTTGCGATCAGCGTCAGCCGCAGCACAGCGTGGCGCGGCACCCATGCGATCCCACATTGCGATACGGTGCCTCGCATCGGCACATCGGAGGTGGATGTATGCCGGCCGTCGTCGTCCTTGCGCTGACCCTCGCGCTCGCGCCAACGCCCACGCCGTCGGTGTCCGTCACCCCCGGACCGATCGGCGAACTGGTCGGCGGTGTCGGCCGGATCGTCGGCGAATTGCTGGGCGGCGACGGTACGCCAACTCCGACGCCGAGCCCGACGGGCACCCGCGCCCCGACCACCGGGCCGAGCCGACCATCGACGACCGGGCCGTCCAGCCCGTCGACGCCCGCCGCGCCCGCCGGGTCGCAGTCCGGTGGCCGAGCGGTGCTCACCCCCGACCGCCCCGGCAAGGGCGCAGGCGCCGACGACCGCGATGCGGCCGTGCCCCTGCGCGGTGGTGACACCCCGGCTCCGGTCGTGGCGCCGTCGCTCGCCGACCCCGTCCGCGATGGCTGGCCGCCCGTGTCGTACCTGCTGGTCGCGGTGCTCCTGGTGGTGCTGGCAGCGCTGCTGCTGCGGCGCCGCGGTGATGCCGCCGCTCCCGCACCACCGACACCCGACACCGAACCGACTCTCGACCACGATCCCGACCCCGGAGCAGACAACGTCCGCCGTCTGCCGACGAGCCTCAACGCCGTCTACGAACTGGGTCGGCTCGACGAGCGCCTCGAGCAGGAGCGCCGCCGCCGACCCTGACCGGCGGTCTCAGTGCTTCGGGTACGCGCCCTCGCGTCGTGGAATCGCGTCGTCGTACGCCCCGGACGGGCCGCGGTAGCGGACCGTGCCGCTCGGGTAGGGCCACGCGCTGGCTCGGCAGCCGTGCAGGCCCAACGTCTGCTGCTGCATCACCGGCGCCGGCCGGCCCTGCCCCGGGCAGCGTTCGTGGCCGAATCCGAGCCTGTGCCCGACCTCGTGGTTGACCATGTACTGCCGGTAGGTGGCCAGGCTCGCGCCGTAGTTCGGCACGCCCGAGACCCAGCGCGCCACGTTGAGCACCACCTTGGCGCCGTTGCGGCAGGACGTGTAGCCGTCCGGCACGTCCTGGCAGAGGGTGTCGCGGGTGCCGGGGGTCGCCAGGTAGATGGTGAAGTCGGCCGCCTGGTCGGCGCCCACCCGGCGCAGCCGCCAGTTCCCGCCCGCCGTCCACCCGCGGGGGTCGTTCAGCGTCGCGGAGATCGCGGTGGCGATGTCACCCGCTGGAAGGCCATGGATGTCGCGTTCCACGGCGACCCGGTAGCGCAGCAGGGTGCCGCTGTCCCCGCTGCCACCCGTCGTCTCGGCCCCGGCCACCGTCCAGCGGTTGTCACCGGTTGCGGGATAGCTGACCGGGCGACTGGGCGTGCTGCTGGGGCGGAGGATACCGACACCGGTCGGCCGGTTCGAGGCTGCGGCGTGACCACCGGGTCGCGGTCCGGTGGTGGGGTCTCCGGCGCCGGACTGCCCGGCCGTCGGCCCCGTGCACCCGGTGAGCAGCGCCACCACCAGCAGTGACGCCCCAGAGGCAGGAAGCCACCGGCGGGTACCCTTCGTCGACATGTCTCTCCCCTCGCGCGTCGCCCAGTGTGGCGGCGCACAAAGGAGAAGACGGGTGCGGGCGGCGAAAAGTTGAAGTGACCCCGGTCTCAACTTTTTGTCGGCCTGTCCCGTCTGTAGTGGTGTGGCACGGGGGAGGGTTTCGCGGTGGCGCGCGGTGACGCGGAGTTCGTCGAGTTCGCGCGGGCGGCGTCCGCGCGACTGGTGCATGCGGCGTTCCTGATGACCGGCGACCACCACCAGGCCGAGGACGCCGCACAGACCGCGCTGGTGCGCACGTACGTGTCGTGGTCGCGGATCCACGACGACGACGCCTACGGGTACGCGCGCCGCACCCTGGTCAACCACCTCGTGGACCGGTGGCGGCGGCCGATGCGGGAGTACCCGACCGACGTGGTGCCGGAGCAGCGACGTGGGGACGTGGCCGACGACGTGGCCACCCGGCGCTGGCTGGTCGCCATCCTCGGCGCGCTGAGCCCTCGGGAGCGGGCCATCGTCGTGCTGCGGTACTACTTCGACCTGCCGGAGGCGCAGGTGGCTCGGGAACTCGCCGTGTCCGTGGGCACCGTCAAGAGCACCAGCTCGCGAGCCCTGGAGAAGCTGCGGACCGCAGCGCCGCGCGCCGCCGACGAGGAGGCGTGCCGATGAGCGAGCTGGATCGCCTTCGTGCGGCCATGCGGGCGACCGAACGCCCCGACGCCATCCTCGACCTGGCCAGCGTCATGCGCGAGGGACGGCGGCTGCGCGCCCGTCGGCGGATCACCGGGGCTGCGGCGGCCACGTTCGCCGCCGGCCTGGTCGCCGTGACTGCGGTGGTGGTCGACCCGACCGGGTCGCGCGATCCGTTGCCGACCGAGCCCGCGTCCCCGGTCGCCGTGGCCTCGCCCCCGGCCGGTGTCGCGCCGACGACGGCGGCGACGTCGGACGGGCCGACGCCACCGCCCACGCGGGCTCGCGGCGTGCCGAATCCGAAGCCCCTGGGGCAGGTGATCGACTCCGGGATCGGGCACGGCACCGACCGGCGGGTCTACTTCGTCGTCGCGGTGACGGTTCCCGGGGCGCCCAGGGTGACCATCGGGTTGGCCGCCGGTCGCCGAGCCGCGGACGGAACGGTGAGCACGGACATCCTGGTCAACGACGTCGACGGCGCCGACCGCAGCCCCGGTTTCCATCAGATCGGGTACGAGGAGAGCGAGTCGGTCTTTCCGGTGCCGACCTTCGGCTACTTCGTCGGCCCGGCGGCACGGATCATCGGCACCGTCGACGGTCGGCAGGTCGACGCCACGGTGGCGCGATGGAGCCTCGACAAGCAGGTCGTGATCTTCTGGTTCGATCCGACCACGCTCACGCCGGGGGCCCGGCTGGACGGCATCGTCGCCCACGACGGCGCGGGTCGCCGGCTCTGATCCCTGGGACAGCCGTGAAACATGCCATTGCGCGACAGGGAACCGGTCAATACCGCTGCGGCCGGTTACCGGCCAGCCGGTGCGCCTCGATCCGGTCCCGCGCCCAACGCAGCGCCGGGCACCCGTCCGGCCGGCAGCGCCCACACGATCCGTGCACTTGGTGCTGCCTGATGACCTGCCGGGCCGCCATCGGCACCCACACCGACGGGGGCAACTCCCGCTCGATCATCGGCGGGAGCCGGTCATGCCGTACCGGGCAGCGCGACTGCCGGCCATCCGCTGGCGCTTGACCTCCCCGATAGCCCACGCGAGCATCCCGCACGCGCCCTCACCGCACTGAGCACACCGCCCGGTCTCCCGGTGCGGGCTGGTCGGTTCCGCGTGCTGGTTGATCACGCGCATGGCCGACCACAACAGCAGTGCGGGCGTTACGGGTCCGTCGTCCATCGGCACGGCTCTACCTCCCATAAATGGGCAGGTCCGGCCACCGATCCCCGATCAGGTGACCGGACCGCATCCGGTTGTCGCCCCGTCAGCATCCCCTGCAACGTGCACACCGTCAAGGTTGGAAGTGGCAACGTGTTCCCCTGGCACGTACATACGGTCACTGCGTGAGACTCGTGGCGCTCTCCGACATCGCAGACATGCTCGGCGGCGTGTCACGCACCCGGGCTACTGAGATCACGAACCGCAAGACCTTCCCGGCACCGATCGACACGGTGGCCAGCGGCAAGGTGCGAGTCTGGGACCGCGCGGCCGTAGAAGCGTGGATCAAGAAGTACCGGAAGAATCAGGCGCTGGGCGAAAGCTGAAGCGGCCCTATCCCGAGTAGGGATGGGGCCGCTCGTCTGTCACCGTTCAGGCGGGCTGAGACGCGTTCTCCCGCGCCACCTTGGCGGCGTGCCGCTCCAGCCCGGCCAACGCCTCTGCGGCGCTCTGGCGGGTTGCCGGGCCGCCTCCACGGCGCTCGTGGCCGGGATGGACGTCCCAGCGGTGAACAGCCGGCCAGCGCTCGGAGACTCCACCGTCTGGCGCACCCGGTCGATCTCGGCCAGGTCGGACACCGCTGCGTCCAGCTCGGCTAGGACGAGATCCAGCCTTGCCAGCTTGGCGGCAGCCTGGCGCTGCAGGTAGCTCAACCACTCCGCCCGGCGCTGCTCGATCCCAGCGGCTAACCGACGCCGGACCTGGCCGGGTGCCGTCCTCCGTGATTTGTGCGGCCTCCGCCTGCTCCTGCCGCTCGCGGATCGTCCGGGTGACGGCAGCGGCATCGAGCGGGGTGCCGGCGGCGGCAGCGTCAGCGGCGAGCCGGCGCGCATCGGTGCCGGCGCTCTCCGCGTCCCGCTTGGCGTCTCGCGCGGCCCGGTCCAACTCCCCGGAGCGAGCGGCCAGCGCGGACAGCCGCTCCAGGTCGGCCCGGGTGTCCGGGTGCGTGCCGATCGGCGAGGGACATCCCGGCCACGGTCACCGAATCGCCGCCTTCCCACGCGGGCGCAGCATCGGTGCCCGCGCGGCCGGCTGGAGCGCACCCTCGGGCACCCCCCGGCCGTGCCCGTACAGCACGATGCCGCCCGTGCGGCCGATGCGGTGCATGGTGGGCGCGGTGGTGGTGACGCCGTGCATGGAGACGCTGGACGACTCCGGGAGGCACACGCAGCCTGGCGGTACGTCGCTCGCCTGCCTGCTCGGCGTAGACCATCATCGTGGCGAGGATCTGGTCCGCGCCTGCAGCGGACCTGATCCAGCGGAGCACCGCCGGTTGCCCGTTCGGCTCGGTATTGCCGCCTGCGCTATCCGTCGGAGGTGGAGCAGTACAAGGACGCCGCACTGCTGCGCAAGAACCTCTCCACGGGTCGCGCGGCTTGATGGGTGAAGGACGGGGCCGCCGCCGAAAGTGACGATCCATCAGACAGCGTCCACATACTTATCCACAGCGGCGTTTCGGGAGCTGTCGCACTGATGTGCATTTGCCCTTTAGCTGCGCCGCGTTGGCGCGCGCGGGGCGGGACGGTAGTGAGGGGAGGTGCCATTACAGTCCAACCGAGCGCGGGAGAAAGGGCCGCCGGACGCTCTGCGGCCGTGGCTCTGTCCTCTTCGAACGTTAGATTGCTCCAACGGAAGTAGCCGGCCTGGCTCGCCAGGTCAAGGCGGCGGACTCCCGGGGACTGGCATCCCCGGGGCCGCCTTGAACGGTCACGTCCGCTCATGTCCGAGGCAAGGACCATCTGAGAGGGAGAACGAGACCAAGTGACCACGGTAACGAGAGGTACCGGGCCGCACCAGCCCGGGGGACCTGGCAGCACGGACAACGCCCTGATCGCAGGGTTGCTGCTGGTGACGGCGCTGTCCATCGGGGCGCTGCTCTGCATCGTCCTGAGCAGCGCCGAGGAGATGGGCAACGTGGCCCCGGTGGCGATTCCTGCCATCAGCGGCATTGCCCTGGCCGCGATCGGCGCGATTGCGGTGGTGCTGCGCAAGCGGCCTCCCCGGGGCCGGCGGTAGCACGGGCGGCAGTGCGGGTTGTGCTTGGCGACCCGCACTGCCAGCCGTTCGCCCACAACTGCATCGAGGTGGGCCACTTCTATACGGAGGAGATTTCGTAGGGCGGTCGGGTACCGGTTTCAGCGACTTGGTCTGGTTGCTCAACGCGCTGCGCTTGTGCTTCCGAACCGGGGGACATCTAGGCGGCCAGCGAGTTGTCCGACCGGAACCGATCGGATGCGTCGAGCTGGACATGGGACAGTGGCCTGCCGCTACTGCGAGCCGGTCGCCCGGTTTCTGGTCAGCCGGCGTTCGATGGTCACGGTCGTGCCCTCGCCGGTGGAGACGAGCTGTACGTCGCCGTAGGCGTTCATCAGCAGCGCGCCCCGGCCCCGGTCCATGGCCGGTCGACGGTCCCGCCAGGTGCCGAAGTCGCGTACCGAGATCCGGACCAGCGTGTCGCCCACCTGGAGACGGACCCGCACCTCGGGGCGGCTGGGTCGTTGCGCGTGCTCGACGGCGTTGTTCATCGCCTCGGAGGCGGCGAGCAGCAGATCCTCCGCCACCTCCCCGTCGACGTCGAGGTCGTCCAACGCCAGCCGGACGTCCTGTCGCATGGCGGCCGCCGAGGTGGGCACCGACGGGTACGTCCATTGCTCGTCCAGCCGGTCGCCGAACCCGTCGCCGTGCGGGCCGGCTGTCGACGTGCCGGTTGTCGACGTGCTGGCCGGGTCGCCGGTCACGGAATCGACAACACGATCCGCGAGGGGCGCGCTCTGCTCGGGCTGGACCTCGACCGCCGTGGGCCGGGCGGGAGCGCTCGACGCCGGCTCGCCGTCGGCGCTCGGCGCGGTGGCTGCGTCGCCGGCGACCTCGGTGCGGGCGCGGCGGATGGCGGTCCGGATCCGGGCGATCAGCTCGGCGGCGGCGAATGGCTTGACCAGGTAGTCGTCGGCGCCGAGGCTCAGGCCGGCCACGCTGGCCTCCTCGCCCGCCCGCGCGGAGAGCACCACGATTGGCAGCGCCCGGGTTGCGGGGTCGGCCCGCAACCGGCGGACGAGGTCGGAGCCGTCCAGCACCGGCATCATGACGTCGGTGAGCACCAGGTCCGGTGGCTCCCGGTGGATCGCGTCGAGCGCCTGGAGCCCGTCGGTGACCGACCGCACCCGCCAGCCCTGGGCGGCGAGCAGCCGGCTCAGGTATGCGCGCATGTCGCTGTTGTCGTCGGCCACCAGGATGCGTGCCCCGACCAGCTCGTCGGCGGCCGGGCCCGGCGCCGTGGCGGGCTCGGCGACGTCGCCGGTGGGGTCGGTCAACCAGCTCACCGCCTCCTGGACGGCGGCGCGTGCCGCGTCGCCCCGCCCCTCGCCGGGCGGTGCGGTCGTGGCCGGGCGTCGCGTCGCCGACCAGGGCAGGGCCACGGTGAAGGTGGTGCCGCCGCCCACCCGGCTGGTCACCCGGACCTCACCGCCCTCCAGACGGGCCAGCTCGTGGACCAGGGCCAGGCCGATCCCGGTGCCCTCGTGGCTGCGGGACCGTGCGCCCTGCACCCGGTGGAAGCGCTCGAAGAGCTTCGGCAGGTCGGCCTCGGCGATCCCGATGCCGGTGTCGGCGACGGTGAGGCGTACCTCGTCGTGGTCCGCGTCCACGGCGATGCGGATGCGACCGATGAAGGTGTACTTGAGGGCGTTCGACAGCAGGTTGGTGACGATCCGCTCCCAGTTGACCGGGTCGACGGTGACCGGGCGGGGCAGGGGCGGGCAGTCGACCTCCAACGTCAGGCCGGCCCGCTCGACGGCGGCGCGGAAGACGCTGGCCAGCTCGGCGGTGAGCGCGGGCAGGTCCACCTCGTGGGCGTCGCTGCGAGCCCGCCCGGCCTCCAGGCTGGAGAAGGTGAGCAGGCTGTTGACCAGGGTCAACAGGCGGGTCGCGTTGCGCCAGGCGGTCTCCACCCGCTCTCGCTGCGCGGGTGCCAGCGGCGCGGCGGTGTCGGCGAGAGCGTCGGCGAGCGGTCCGAGCATGAGGGTCAACGGGGTACGGAATTCGTGGCTGACGTTGGTGAAGAAGGTGGTCTTCACCCGGTCCAGCTCGGCCAGCGTCTCGGCCCGGCGTCGCTCCCGCTCGTACTCCTGGGCGTTGTGCACCGCCGCGGACACCTGCTGTGTCAGCAGTTGGTAGAAGGAGCGGTAGGCCTCGTCCAGGTCCCGGTTGGGGCTGACGCCGACCAGCAGGACGCCGAGCGGCTGGTCCTCGGCGGCCGAGGGCAGCGGCAGGGCCAGCGCGGCGCGGGCCGGGTCGCCCCACGGGCCGGCGGGCAGCGACAGCCGGTCGGCGACGCCGGTCAGGTCGGTGGGTCGACCCGACGCCGCCTCCGGTAGCGCCCAGGCGCGGGCCGTCGGGCTCGGGTCGGCCAGGTCGACGACGGACGGCAGCGCACCGGTGACGGTGGCATGGTGTGGGCCGCCGCCCGCGCAGGCGATCCGGCGCAGGGCCGCGCCGTCGCGCAGGTAGATCGCGGCGAAGGGTACGTCCATGGGATCGCCGTGGATCGCGTCGATCAGCCGCGCGCACGTCGCGTCGACGTCGACGGTGCGCCCGTCGCCGGGTAGCGACAGGTCGCGGAGCAGCCGCAGCCGCCGTTCGCCGACGACCTGCTCGGTGACCTCGCTGCACACCGTCAGCACGCCGACCGTGCGGCCGTCGTCGTCGCGGGCCGGGGCGTGCGAGACGCTGAAGTACGCCTCCTCGCGGTAGCCGGCGCGCTCCAGCAGGAGTTGGAGGGCGGGTACCCAACTGGCCACGCCGGTCGCCATCGCCTGCTCGATCAGGGGGGCGAGGACGTCCCAGCCCTCGGCCAGGGTCACCCGCACGTCGCCACCCAGGGCGGCGGGGTGCTTGTCGCCGATCAGCGCGGAGTACGCGTCGTTGTAGAGCTGGGAGAAGCGCTCGCCCCAGAGCAGCAGCATGGGGTAGCGGGAGGAGAGCACCACCCGTACGGCGGACCGCAGGCTCTGTGGCCAGTCGGAGACCGCGCCGAGCGGTGTCTCGGCCCAGTCCAGCTCCGCCATCAGCCGGCCGGTGTCACCACCATCGTCGAACAGGTCGGTGCGGGGTCGTGTCACGCTCGACCCGGCCTCATCGCTAGCCCCCCGTTCCGGGCCCGACGACCCCTGCTGGCGTTACCTACCCATCCTGACACCTCTACTCACCTGTGCCGACGCCGGTACCCACCGTCTAACGGGCGGGGGTTCGGGACGAACGTCCGATGTCACAGAGATAGATATCTGTAAGTGTCTCGGTTATCTCTCCGACCCCGAGGAGCCCCCATGAGAGGTAGAACGCTGAGCGCGGGAATCGCGCTCGCCGTGTTCACCGGGATGACGGTGACGCTGGCCGCCCAGCCGGCGACCGCGTCATCCTCCGCCACGACGACAGCGGCCCGGCCGATCGCCGCGTCCGCCGCCGTCCTGGCGGCGCCGGACATCTCCGTCAGCAACGTCCAGGCGCACCTGACCCAGTTCAACTCCATCGCCAGCAGCAACGGCGGCAACCGGCGGGCCGGCTCGGCCGGCTACACCGCCTCGCTCAGCTACGTCAAGACGAAGCTCCAGGCGGCCGGCTACACCGTCACTGAGCAGTACTGCTCCAGCTGCACGTACCCCTCGAACAACCTCATCGCCGAGTGGCCCGGCGGCCCGTCCGACCAGGTGGTCATGTTCGGCGCGCACCTGGACAGCGTCTCGGCCGGTCCGGGCATCAACGACAACGGGTCCGGCTCGGCCACCCTGCTGGAGAACGCCCTGGTCCTCGCCGCGCAGAACCCGACCGTGACGAAGAAGGTCCGGTTCGCCTGGTGGACCGACGAGGAGCAGGGCCTCAACGGCTCCCGCTTCTACGTCAACTCGCTCAACTCCACCCAGCGCGGCTACATCAAGGGCTACTACAACTTCGACATGGTCGGCTCCACCAACGGCGGTTACTTCATCAACCGGGTCAGCTCGACCACGGCGGCGCCGCTGAAGGCGTACTGGGACTCGCTGGGGCTGCAACCCGAGGAGAACGTCGAGGGTCAGGGCCGCTCCGACGACTACTACTTCCAGCAGGCCGGCATCCCCACCTCCGGGTACGCGGCGGGCGCGAGCGCCCGCAAGACCAGCAGCCAGGCGGCCAAGTGGGGCGGCACGGCCAATTCCGCCTACGACTCGTGCTACCACCGTTCCTGCGACACCACCGCCAACGTCAGCGCCACCGTGCTGAACCGGGCCGCGGACGGCGTCGCGTACGCGCTGTGGCAGCTCGCCGTGGGCAGCGGCACCCCGACCAACGACTTCTCGCTCGCGGTCAGCCCCACGGCGCTCACCGTCGCCCGGGGCGCCAGCGCCAGCGCGACGGTCAGCACCGCGACCACCTCCGGCTCCGCGCAGACGGTCAGCCTCAGCGCGTCCGGAGCGCCCAGCGGGGTGAGCGTCTCCTTCAGCCCGTCGTCGGTGACCTCCGGCGGGTCGGCCACGGTGACGCTGACCGCGTCGTCCAGCGCCACCACGGGCACGGTGACCGTCACGGTCACCGGCACCGGCTCGGTCACCCGGACCGCCAGCCTCACCCTCACGGTCACCGGCACCGGTGGCTGCGCCGGCGGCCAGGTGATCGGCAACGGTGGCTTCGAGAGCGGCACCACGCCGTGGACCGCCTCCTCCGGCGTGATCACCAACTCCGGTAGCCAGCCGGCCCGGACCGGGTCGTACAAGGCGTGGCTCGACGGGTACGGCAGCAGCCATACCGACACCCTGTCCCAGTCGGTGACCGTGCCGGCCGGCTGTTCCAGCTACACGCTGTCGTTCTGGCTGCACGTGGACACCGCCGAGACCACCGGCTCCACCGCGTACGACAAGCTGACCGTGCAGGTGGGCTCGACCACGCTGGCGACGTACTCGAACCTGAACGCCGCCTCCGGCTACGCCCAGCGCACGTTCAGCGTGGCCGGGTTCGCGGGCCAGACGGTGACGTTGAAGTTCACCGGCACCGAGGACTCGTCGTTGCAGACCAGCTTCGTGATCGACGACGTGACGCTTCAGGCCAGCTGAGGGATGTCGGGTGGGGGTGGCGGTCACACCGCTCCCACCCGACATCTGGTCATGACCATCGATCTCTGGTAGAAATCTTTCAAGGCCGGCCCCTGATTCGCAGAATTCCGCCCCTCACGCGAACGGGAGTGCCATGTCACCCGACCGATCCACCCTGCGCCGCCGCGTGCTCACGCTGCTGGTGGCCACCCTGGCGACGCTCTGTGCCGCGTTCGGCCTGGCCGCGCCGGCCTTCGCCATCATCCACTCCAGCGCCACCTCGCAGCTGCGCGCCGCCGGCATCTCCTGGACCTCCAGCGGCAACTGCAGCGACCGCAACGTCTCCACCTGCACCTCGTTCGACGGGGTCCGGCAGGCCACCATCGACGGCATCATCACCTTCAAGCGGGCCAGCGGCTGCGCGGTCACCGTCACCGCCGGCACCGAGGTCGGGCACGCCGGGGGCACGTACAGCCACTGGAACGGCTACAAGCTCGACATCGCGCTGAGCACCTGCATCCAGAACTACATCTCGGCGAACTACACCTATGTCGGTTACATCTCCGGCTTCGGTTACCAGTACCGGGCCGCCTCGGGCAACCTCTACACCAAGGAGGGCAGCCACTGGGACATCCTCTTCTACAGCTGCGGCGGCTGCTGAGCGACGGATGTCGAGCCGGTGCGTGGGTGGAGCTGGCCGCGTAACCGAGGACGGGCCGCCGCCGGATGCTCCCGGCGGCGGCCCGTGGTGTCCACGGTCAGGGGAGTTGCGGGTAGAGCGCGGCGACCCCGCCGGCGAGCCCGCCCTGCACCTGTCGGCTGATGTCGTCGGAGACGATCTCGTACGCGTCGGCCTCGATGCCGTCGACGGCGAGCCGGGCGATCACCGCCGGGTCCGACTTGGCGCCCGTGATGGTCGCGGCCATGTCGGTGTCCATGTAACCGACGTGCAGGCCGGCGACCCGGACGCCCCGCTCGGCGAGCTGGAGGCGCAGCGCGTTGGTCATCGCCCACTCGGCGGACTTCGCGGCGCCGTACGCCCCGTGCAGGGGGAAATTCACCCAGGACAGCACGGAGAGCACGTTGAGGACCGTGCCGCCGCCGTTGCCGGCGATGACGGGGGCGAAGGACCGGATCATCGACAGGCTGCCGAGGTAGTGGGTCTCCAGCTCCAGCCGGATCAGGTCCAGGTCGCCGTCGAGGAGGTCCGCCCGGCTGTCGATGCCGGCGTTGTTGACCAGGAGGTTCACGTCACCGGCCAGCTCGGCGGCGGCGGCCACCGACGCGGGGTCGGTGATGTCCAACCGGACCGGCGTCACGCCGGGCAGGTCGACGCTGTCGGGGTTGCGGGCGCCGGCGTAGACGGTCGCGCCCCGGGAGACGAGTTCGGCGGCCAGGTGCCGGCCGAAGCCCCGGTTGGCGCCGGTGACGAGGGCGGTGCTTCCAGCGATCTTCATGGGGTTGCTCCAGGTTCGTGGCGGGGCTTGTCGCACCGAACGCTATCCGGCTGGCTTCTGTTGAGCAAAGTCAGCTAGGTCACGCGCCGGGCGCACGGGAATCGGGAATACGACCCGGAGGCGCACACGTGTACGCCGGTGACGGCTCGTATCCTTTGCGCGAACCTCCGCACGAGCCGAGAAGGGGAGACGGTGTGAGCAACCAGGCCGAGACGTTGGAGTTCCAGGCCGAGGCGCGTCAGCTCCTGCAGCTGGTCGTCCACTCGATCTACTCGAACAAGGACGTCTTCCTGCGGGAACTCATCTCGAACGCGTCCGACGCCCTGGACAAGCTGCGGCTGGCGACGCTCGTCGACAAGGATCTCGTCGCCGACACCGACGACCTGCACGTCGCCATCGAGGTCGACCGGGACGCCCGCACGCTGACCGTCCGGGACAACGGCATCGGGATGAACCGCGACGAGGTGGTCCGGCTGATCGGCACCATCGCCAAGTCCGGCACCGCCGAGCTGCTGCGCCAGCTGCGCGAGTCCGCCGACGCCCGCGCCTCGCAGGAGCTGATCGGGCAGTTCGGCGTCGGCTTCTACGCCGCGTTCATGGTCGCCGACCGGGTCACCCTGCTGACCCGCAAGGCCGGCGAGACCGGCGGCACCCGCTGGGAGTCCGCCGGCGAGGGCACCTACTCCGTCGAGGCCGTCGACGACGCGCCGCAGGGCACCTCGGTGACCCTGCACCTCAAGCCGGTCGACACCGAGGACAACCTGCACGACTACACCGCCGAGTGGACGGTCCGCGAGATCGTCAAGCGCTACTCCGACTTCATCGCGTGGCCGATCCGGATGACCGTCGAGCGTCCGGGCGCCGAGGGCGAGGCGGCCACCAGCGAGGTGCAGACCCTCAACTCGATGAAGGCGCTCTGGGCGCGCTCCCGCGACGAGGTCGACGCCGCCGAGTACAACGAGTTCTACAAGCACGTCAGCCACGACTGGGCGGACCCGCTCGAGGTCGTGCACATGAAGGGCGAGGGCACCTTCGAGTACGAGGCGCTGCTGTTCCTGCCCAGCCACGCCCCACTGGACATGTTCTCCCCGCAGGGCCGCCGCGGCGTCCAGCTCTACGTCAAGCGCGTGTTCATCATGGACGACTGCGAGGCGCTGGTCCCGACATACCTGCGCTTCGTCAAGGGTGTCGTCGACGCGCACGACCTGTCGCTGAACATCTCCCGCGAGATCCTCCAGCAGGACCGGCAGATCCAGATCGTCCGCCGCCGCCTGGTCCGCAAGGTGCTCGCCACGGTCAAGGACCTGAAGGCCAACCACCCCGAGCGCTACCGCACCTTCTGGACCGAGTTCGGCGCGGTGGTCAAGGAGGGGTTGATCGACGACACCGACAACCGCGACACCCTGCTGGAGATCCTGTCGGTCGCCTCCACCCACGACGCGGCGGAGCCCACCGACCTGGCCGGCTACGTCTCGCGGATGAAGGACGGCCAGACCGACATCTGGTACGCCACCGGCGAGTCCCGGGCCACCATCGAGAACTCCCCGCACCTGGAGGCGTTCCGGGCCAAGGGTCACGAGGTGCTGCTGCTCACCGACCCGGTCGACGAGGTGTGGATCGAGCGGGTCGGCGAGTACGACGGCCGGCCGCTGCGCTCGATCGCCAAGGGCCAGGTCGACCTCGACACCGACGAGGAGAAGCAGCAGGCCGAGGCCGAGCGCGAGCAGCAGCGGCAGGAGTTCGGCGCGCTGGTGCTGTGGCTCGGCACGACCCTCGCCGACAGTGTCCGGGAGGTCCGGCTGTCGTCGCGGCTGACCACCTCGCCGGCCTGCGTGGTGGGCGACGCGCACGACCTCACGCCGACGCTGGAGAAGATGTACCGGGCGATGGGGCACGAGGTCCCCACGACCAAGCGGATCCTGGAGATCAATCCTGGTCACCCGCTGGTCGCCGGGCTGCGCAAGGCCCACGAGCAGGGCGACTCCTCGGAGGCGCTGACCGAGACCGCCGAGCTGCTGTACGGCCTGGCGGTCCTCGCCGAGGGCGGTGAGCTGGCCGATCCGGCACGCTTCACCCGTACGCTCGCGGACCGGCTGGCGCGCACTCTCTGATCACCCCCGGCCGGCGGACCCGATCCGGGGGTCCGCCGGCCGGTTGGCAGGTGGACGTCGACCCTGATCGGAAACGGTCCATCATGGTCGGTGCACAGGTGGACGTCGTCCGCAACCGCTGGCCGGAGCGCCCCGCGTAGGCCGGTGAACAACTTCACAAGCGGTGGGCGACCGTCACCGACCGTGCCTACCGTCGGTCGGGTCCACCACCGTGGACGCCGCGACCGGCAACGCCAAATCCTGCCCCCGGTCGTCGGAAACAGAACCCGGGCAGGAGCGGGGGACCCAACGTTCCTCGGTGCATGTCACCTCGGGGTGAAGCCGCCACCGTGCGGCCGGGCTCCTCGGCCCGAACCCGACAGCTCACCTCGCCGGCGTGGAGGAACGAACCATGACGTCTGCGTACACACCCCGTCATCGACGGGTCACCACCCGCCGCGTCGCCGTCGGCACCCTGGCCGTCGGCGCGGTCACCGGCGCCGTCGCCCTCTTCGGCCCGGCGGCTCCGGCCCAGGCCGGCGTCAACTGGGACGCGGTCGCCCAGTGCGAGTCCGGCGGCAACTGGAAGATCAACACCGGTAACGGCTACTACGGCGGGTTGCAGTTCTCCCAGGGCACCTGGGCCGGCTACGGCGGCACGAAGTACGCCGCCCGCGCCGACCTGGCCAGCCGCGGGGAGCAGATCGCGATCGCCGAGAAGGTGCTCGACGGGCAGGGCATCGGCGCGTGGCCGACCTGCGGCCGCAAGGGCGGCTCGTCGGGCGGCTCCGCCACGACGTCGACCAAGTCCACCGCGAAGCCCTCGACGAAGTCGTCCACCGGCTCGTCGAAGTCCACCGCCGGCAAGGAGCGGTCGTCGCGGGGCGACCAGCCGGCGACCCGTAATCACGAGCGGACCGCCCCGGCGGCCAGCGGCGACACGTACGTGGTCAAGCCGGGCGACACCCTGTCGGAGATCGCCGAGCGGCACCGCCAGGCCGGCGGTTGGCAGGCCCTGTACGAGCGCAACCGGCAGCTGGTCGGCGCCGACCCGGGGCTGATCCTCCCGGGCCAGCGACTCGCTCTCTGACGCTCGACAGACGAACGCTCGGCCGGGTCACCGGCCGAGCGTTCGTTCGTCTGCTGGTCTCCGCGCGGTACGCGTCACGCCGCCGAGGCGGCCTTCCTCGGCTCGCGGCGCGCTGCCGCCTCGCCGTTCCAGCCCCAGCGCGGTGCCGGCGCGGTCGCCCAGCCGGTGCCGGCGGCGTCACCGTCGACGGTCATCTCGGCCGAGTCGGGGGTGCTGCGGGCCAGCCGCACCGACTGCTCGGCGCTCGTGCGGGCCGCGCACGGCCAGGCCTGGCCGGCGCACTGGAGATTGCGGCAGTGCCCCTCGTCGTCGGGCTCGTGGGCCTCGAGCACGTCGACCGCGAGCTGCCAGAGCAGCGGGTCGGTCACGTCGTGCGGGCGTTCGGCGCGGCGGCTCGATCGGTTGCTGGTGTCGTCGGACATGTGCCCCCCTCGTCAGGCTGTACCCCACAAGGGTCACCCGTCGGCTGCCGGCTAAACCGCCGACCTGCTGTGATGTGTCTCCTGTCGCAACTGGGCGCGTGGACACCGCACGCAGATCGGTCAATCCGGCAGCAGCGGCATCTCGACACCCGGCTCCCGGCCGAGCAGGACCGCACGGGTGAGCGCCGTCGAGCCGAACCGGTCGCGGACCGCGTCGACCGCTGCGTCCAACTCCGCGCCCGGGTCGCGGTGGAACGGCAACTCCGGCTGGACCGGACTGTCGTCCAGGTTGCCCACCGACACACCGATCAGCGTGACACCACGACCGTCGATCTCGAACCGGGCCGCCCGCAGCAACGCGCGCGCCGCGGCGAGCAGCGGCGTCGTGTCCGCGGTCGCCTTGCCGATGGTGTGCGAGCGGGTCGCCCGGCTGTAGTCGCCGAAGCGCAACCGCAGCACCACGGTGCGACCGGACCGCCCGGCCGCGCGCATCCGGCGGGTGACCCGGTCGACCAGACCGGCGAGGATGGCGTCCAGTTCCGCCGGGGCGTGCGGGGTACGACTCAGCGCGTGTTGGGCACCCATCGAGCCGCGTCGGCGACCGACCTGCACCGCGCGTGGGTCACGGTTGTGCGCCAGCGCGTGCAGGTGCCGACCGGCACCGGACCCGAGCAGCGACACCAGCGCGGCCTCACCGAGCCGGGCCACGTCGCCGACGGTACGGATCCGGTGCTCCCGCAGCTTCGCGGAGGTGACCGGGCCGACGCCCCACAACCGTTCGACCGGGAGGGGGTGCAGGAACGCCACCTCGGCGTCCGGTGCGACCACCAGCAGGCCGTCCGGTTTCGCCACCCCGCTGGCCACCTTCGCCAGGAACTTCGTGCGGGCCACACCCACCGTGATCGGAAGGTGGACCCGTTCACGGACCTCCCGGCGCAGCCGCGCCGCGATGTCGGCCGGTGACCCGACCAGCCGCCGCAGGCCGCCCACGTCCAGGAACGCCTCGTCGATGGAGATCCCCTCGACCAGCGGAGTGGTCTGCCGGAAGACCTCGAAGACCGCGCGGCTCGCCGCCGTGTACGCCGACATCCGAGGCGGCACCACGATCGCGTCCGGACACAGCCGGCGTGCCTGCTGGCCGCCCATCGCGCTGCGGACGCCCCGCGCCTTCGCCTCGTAGCTGGCCGCGAGGACCACGCCCCCGCCGACGATCACCGGCCGGCCGCGCAGGCGTGGATCGTCGCGCTGCTCGACCGACGCGTAGAAGGCGTCCAGGTCGGCGTGCAGGATGTTGGCACCGGGCGACACGTACACATGTTCGCACGGCATCCGGTGGTCGCGGCAGTGACCTGCGCGGACGTGGCGTCAGTCGAGACAGAACTCGTTGCCCTCCGGGTCGGCCATGACGAGGTGACCGGCACCCAGCGGGGGAGCGGGCTCGTGGCGGCTGAGCCGGGTGGCGCCGTGCGCGGCGAGCCGCTCGGCCTCCTTCTCCAGGGCCGCCATCCGCTCGTCACCCTCCAGTCCGGGTGCGGCCCGCACATCGATGTGTACGCGATTCTTGACCTGCTTGGGCTCGGGGACCCGTTGGAAGAACAGCCGTGGTCGCGAACCCTCGGGGTCGACCACCGCCGACGCGTCGTTGCGGTGCTCCGGCGGCACCCCCATCGCGTCGAGCGCCTGCTCCCAGGACTCGAAGTTCCCGGGCGGGTCCTGCACCTGGTAGCCGAGTGCCTCGGCCCAGAACGCCGCCAACGCGGCGGGGTCGGCGCAGTCGAGGGTGATCTGGATGTCGCGGGCCATGTCAGCTCCCTGTCTCGTGATCCTGGTCGGTCATGGGTCCAGCCTCTCGTGGATAGCGGACAGAAGCGTTCCGCAATTCGTGTAACGATCGGTGCGTGACCGTCGAGGCGACGACCGAGCGGGTGTTGCGGTTGCTGGCGCTGCTCCAGCAGCGGCCATCCTGGACGGCTCGGGACCTCGCCGCCGAACTCGGTGTCACCGACCGTTGCGTACGCCGTGACGTGCAGCGACTGCGCGCGCTGGGCTATCCCGTGCATGCGGCGCCGGGCGTCGGTGGTGGCTACCAGCTCGGTGCGGGCACCCGCCTGCCACCGTTGCTCCTCGACGACGAGGAGGCGATCGCGACGGCGGTCTCGCTGCGCCTCGCCTCGGGCGGCACGATCGCCGGCGCGGGCGAGGCGGCCCTTCGGGCCCTCACGAAGCTCGACCAGGTCATGCCGGCACGGTTGCGCGCCGAGGTACGGGCGGTGCACGGTTCCACGGAGACGCTCATGGGTCCGGTGGCCGAAGTCGACGCCGAGGTGCTGGTGACGCTGGCCCGGGCCTGCCGCGATGCCGTACGGGTGCGCTTCACCTACGAGACACGCAACGGTGGGCGACACGAGCGGACGGTCGAGCCGGTCCGGATGGTCACGACAGGTCGCCGCTGGTACCTGATGGCCTGGGACGTGGACCGCGACGACTGGCGGACGTTCCGCCTGGACCGGATGGCTGCCGCTGTCGCGACGACCTGGCGTTTCCGGACGCGCGAGCATCCGGACCCGGTCGCCTTCGTGCAGCGGGCCGTGACCGAGGCGTCGTACCGCTATCTCGCCCGGGCACGCGTGCGTGCGACGGTCGACCAGGTGCGCAAGCTGGTGCCGCCCCAGGTGGGGCGGGTCGAGGAAGACCGCGACGGGTGGTGCGTGCTGATCGTCGGCGGGGAGCGCCTGGACTGGCTCGCCGCGCACCTCGCCCGTCTGAGTTACGAGGTGGAGGTGGTGGAGCCGCCGGAGTTGCGCGACGCGGCAGCCCTGCTCGCCCGGCGGCTCGCGGCGATGGCCGGCACGGCGTCACAGGACAGCGTGTAGTGACGCAGCGACACCGCGCTGCCGTCCGGTGCTGTCCACGCCGCGGTGCTGCTCCCGGTGTACCGCCACCCGGTGCGCTCGTAGAGGGCCACCGCCGCGGCGTCGTCAGACGTCACCTCCAGCACCAGGTCGGTCCCACGCGCGCTCGCCCACTGGCGAACCCGGTCCAGCAGCGCACCGCCCAGCGCCAACCCTCGGGCGCTCGGCACCACGAAGAGACGCGCCACCTCGGCCGTCGGTGGAGCCGACGGCGTGTCCGCCCGGTTGGGCACCCGATGCACCGCGACGTGCCCGACAACCGCCGCGTCGTCGACAGCGACCCAGGCGTCCGCCGGGCGCGGCTCGCGTAGCCAACGGTGCGGGTCGGCGGGCCAGTTCACCGGGTAACGGTCGACCCGGTGAACCTCGGCGAGCGCCGCGACGCACCCGTCGAGGTCGGCGGCACGTCGGCGGCGGAGGCGCGGTGTGGTCACAGGTCGTCGAACGGGCGTGCGTAGCGGAACTCGCCCCGGATCGAGTCGCGCCACCCGGTCATCGGACGGGCCATGAAGTACTGCGGCCCCCACGGCTGCGGCGGGGTGACGCCCAGGTCGACGGCAGGCCCGAACCCGAAGCGCGGGTAGTAGTCGGGATGCCCGAGCAGCACCACGAGAGGCTCGTCCCGCGCATCGGCCGCGCCGAGCACCGCGTGCATCAGCGCGCTCCCGACGCCGCGCCGCTGCCAGTCGGGGAGCACGCCGAGCGGGCCGAGGCCCAACGCCACCGGCTCACCGCCCACCCGGCCCCGCGTGGCCACCACGTGCCCCACCACCTGGCCGTCCGAATCGACAGCCACCAGAGAGTACGCGGGCAGCCATCCCTCGTCGGCGCGCAGCGCGTCGACCAGGGTCGCCTCCACCGGTACGCGGTCGCCGTTCCCATCGTCGCCGGCCTTGGCGAACGCGGCGGCGTGCACCGCCCGGATGGCGTCGACGTCAGCGGGGGTCTCACGTCTGATCAGCATCGCGCCACGATACGGGCGGCCCGCCCAGGTCTCCACGTGTACCAGACGAGCCAGGGGTGGTGCGGCCTGTCCGTCAAACCACGGCGGTTGCCGACGGCGGGGCGCTGCCGCCTCGGGGCGCCTCCAAGGTCATCAGCCGGATGATCTCCTTCTGGTCGGCGGGGGAGGGCAACCCCCATTCCGGCCGGTACCCGTACACCTCGTGCAGTGGGCTGGAGCCGGTGCGGCCGTCCAGGATCTCCACGGCATCCGTGTCGATGAGGCTGGGGTGTTCGACGCCGCAGGCCTCGGCGACCTTGGTCAGGTCCCGGCGCAACGTCGCCAGGTAGTTGGCTGCCCGGACGGACTTGAGCGTCGGGTCGAGGCCCCGGGCCAGCCAGGCGTTCTGTGTCGCCACCCCGGTGGGGCAGGTGTCGGTGTGGCACTTCTGCGCCTGGATGCAGCCGATCGACAGCATCGCCTCCCGGCCCACGTTGACCATGTCGCAGCCGAGGGCGAAGGCGACGATGGCGTTGTCCGGCAGACCGAGCTTGCCGCTGCCGACGAACACCACCTGTTCGTGCAGGTCGTGCTCGGCGAAGACCTTGTAGACCCGGGAGAAGCCCTGCTGGAACGGTAGTGACACCGAGTCGGTGAAGATCAGCGGCGCGGCGCCGGTGCCGCCCTCGCCGCCGTCGACAGTCACGAAGTCGACGCCCCGACCCGTGTCCCGCATCAGGCCGGCCAGTTCCTGCCAGAAGCTCAGGTCGCCGACCGCCGACTTGATGCCGACCGGCAGGCCCGTCTCGGCGGCCAGCAGCTCCACCCAGTCCAGCAGACTGTCGCAGTCGGAGAACTCGGCGTGCCGCGACGGGCTCACGCAGTCCTGCCCGGCCGGGATGCCCCGGGTGGCGGCGATCTCGGCGGAGACCTTCGCCCCGGGCAGCAGTCCACCGAGGCTCGGCTTCGCGCCCTGGCTCAGCTTGATCTCCAACGCGCGTACGGGGGCCTCGGCGACCAGCTCCTTCAACCGGTCGAGGCTGAACCGGCCGTGTTCGTCGCGGCAGCCGAAGTACGCCGTCCCGAGTTGGAAGACCAGCTCACCGCCGTTGCGGTGGTACGGCGACAGGCCGCCCTCGCCGGTGTTCTGAAGGCACCCGGCGAGGGCCGCGCCCTTGTTCAACGCGCTGATGGCGTTGCCCGAGAGCGAGCCGAAGCTCATCCCGGAGATGTTGACCACCGACTCCGGCCGGAAGGCGCGCGCCCGCCCCCGGGCGGCGCCGAGCACCTTCGCGCACGGCAGCCGTACGTCGTGCCCGGCCGTCGGGGACGACGATGGCACGGCCCGGCCGAACGTCCGGTGCTTGATGATCGGGTATCCGGGCGTGTACTCGATGTCGTTGTCCGTACCGAAGCCGAAGTAGTTGTTCTCCTGCTTGGCCGAGGCGTAGACCCAGCGGCGCTGGTCCCGGGTGAACGGGCGTTCCTCGTTGTTGCCGGCCACGATGTACTGCCGCAGCTCCGGCCCGATCGCCTCCAGCAGGTACCGCGCCCGGCCGAGCACCGGGAAGTTGCGCAGCAGCGCGTGGTCGCGCTGGATCAGGTCGCGCGCGGCGAGAGCCGCGACGGCGGCGGCGACGGCAGGTACGGCTCGACGGGCCCAAGTCATGCCGGGCAACCTTTCCGCCGGGGCCCCCTGCCAAACCGGCCAGCCGGCGACATCGCGCTGCTCAGGCCGCCGGCTGGGTGATGTTGACGAGCCAGGCGATGCCGTACGCGTCGACACACATGCCGTACTCGTCGCCCCACATCTGCTTCTCCAGAGGCGTCGTCACCGAACCCGTAGCGGACAGTTGCTCCCAGTACCCGCGCAGCTCGGCCGCGTCGTCGCCGCTCAGGCTGATCGCGATGTTGGTGCCGGGAACGTGGTCCATGCCGGGCGCGGTGTCCGAGGCCATCAGGACGAAGCCGCTCGTGCTCTCGATCATCGCATGCATGATCTGGTCGGCCAGATCAGGCTCGGCGGCGCCGAACTCGCCGAACGTCATCATCGTCAGCTTGCCGCCGAACACGCGATGGTAGAACTCCATCGCCTCCCGGGCCGTGCCTGGGAAGTTGAGGTACGGGTTGAGTCGTGACTGCACAGCACCCTCCTTCGCCCTGGTCGGCATCATCGTGGCAGGCCGGAAGGGGGTGGACAACGAGGCGCGCTGGTGCCGCGTCGGAGGCGGCGCGGAACAACCCTGGCCGCCTCCGACCGAAGGTCAGTGGCGCTTGAACGACTGGCGGACCATGCCGCCGACGATCACACACCAGGTGCTCGTGCTGAGCTTGCCGTCGCGGGGCAGCCCGTGCAGCGCCTGCACGTCCTGCACGGCCCGGCGGGTGGCGTGGTCGTACAGCCCGGTGGCGGTGACCGCGTACCCCTTGGTGGCGAGGATTTCCTGGACGGCCGTGACCGGCGCGCCGGCGGCGTGCTGGTCCAACTCCGGCGCCAGGGTCTCCCAGGTGGGCGTGGTGAGCGTGGCGTCCACGTCGACCGCGATGCCGTTGCGGGCCTGCCAGTCCTGCACGGCGGCCACGGTCGCGGCGTCGAACGTCCCGCTGACCGTCACCGCGTAGCCCCGGAAGACGAGCAGGTGCTGCACCACCCGGACCGACGGCGAGTTGACGAACCGCCACAGGTCCGGCCAGCGGCGCGCCGGCACATCACCGAGCGGGGTGCCCAGGGCGGTGTGCACCCGCCGCCGCAGCTCCGGGAACTGCCGGTAGAAGGCCGCGCCCGGGCACTCGGTGGTGCGGAAGTCCCAGTGGCCGAAGATGTCGTACGCGTGCAGGCCGTACTGCCGGCAGATCGCGACGCAGAGGTCGACCAGCGAGTCGGTCAGCGCCTGCGGCGGGGTCTCGGTGACGTAGGTGCCCTCGTTCTCGATGCCGATGGCCCGGCCGTTCTCGCCCGGACAGTGCGCCGCGATCATCTGGCGGTCGCCGGCTTCGAGGCGTTCCAGGCTGCCCCTGCGGCCCTCCAGCACGTAGCCGCCCCGGCTCACCGTGAAGTGCTGGCCGGTGTCGGACCAGCCGTTGCCGTCCATGTGCAGGTCCTGGCAGTCGTGGGCCAGCTTGACCGCCTGCTCGCGGGAGTAGTCGGTGACATTCGGGAACGCCATGTGGTGCACGATGATCTTGTTGGTGGCGATGGCGCTGACCGACAGCGGGTCCGCCGGTGGGCGGGCGCCCCACTCGTCGCAGCTGATGATCCAGTCCAGGTCCGTGCCGGGGGCGGCCTGCGCCGCGCCGGAGAAGGCGAGTTCGCTTCCGACGACGGCGACCGTGGCCGCGCCGAGACCGGCGCGCAGCAGCGTCCGGCGGTCCACTTCGGAATGGTCGACGTGCATGACATCTCCTCCTGCGGCCGACGGCGGGGGGATGAAAAGTAGCTCCAGTGGCCGCGCGCACAACGGAGAATATTGCCAAGAGTCGCCGCCGCGCTAGGGCCGCTCGGAGTTTCCTGGGGCGCTGGTGGGGGTAGGTCGGGGCGGACTGTCCGCGCTGCCCCTAAGGAATGACCATATGAGTGACAACGTCAGCGATGCGGTGGGCGACGCCCTTCGCTCGGTGATGCTCTTCCTGCCCAAGGCCGTCGCCTTCCTGGCGATCCTGGTGGCCGGATGGCTGATCGCCAAGGCCGTGCTGAAGATCGTGGAGAAGGTCCTCGAACGGGTGGGCTTCGACCGCGCCGTCGAGCGCGGCGGCATCCGCCGGGCCCTCAACCGCTCCCGGTACGACGCCAGCGACATCGTCGCGAAGCTCGTCTACTACGCGGTGCTGCTGCTCACCCTCCAGCTCGCCTTCGGCATCTGGGGGCCCAACCCGATCTCCGACCTCATCACCGCAGTCGTCGCGTGGTTGCCCCGCGCCTTCGTCGCGATCGTCATCGTCGTGGTCGCCGCCGCCATCGCCAACGCCGTCAAGGACATCATCGGTGGCGCGCTCGGCGGCCTGTCCTACGGCCGCGTGCTGGCCGGTACCGCCTCGGTGTTCATCCTCGGCCTGGGCGTCATCGCCGCGCTGAACCAGATCGGCGTGGCCACCGCCGTCACCACGCCGGTGCTGATCGCCGTGCTGGCCACGATCGGCGGCATCCTCGTCGTCGGGGTCGGCGGTGGTCTCATCCGGCCGATGCAGAACCGCTGGGAGTCGTGGCTGACCCGCGCCGAGCAGGAGTCGCAGCTCATCGCCACGCACACCCGCGCCTACCGGGCCGCCCGCGCCGACGCCGAAGCCGAAGCCGCCCGTGCCGAGACTGAAGCGGCCCGCGCCAAGGCCGAGACCGAGGCGGCCCGCGCGACCGCCGCCCGCGCCGACGCGGACAGCCCGTCGGTCACGACCCACCCCTCCGACGCGGATGCCACGCAGGTGACGACCTGGCCGTCCGAGGCGGACGCCACGCAGGTGACGACCCGTCCGTCCGACCCCGACGTGACGCAGGTGGTCACCCGCCCGTCCGACCCGGAGGCCACCCAGGTCGTGACCCGGCCGTCCGACCCGGACGCCACGCAGGTGGTGCGGTCGTCGACCGACGACACCACCCAGTTCGTCGTCCGGGAGACGCCCGTCGACGCCGCTCCGACCCGGGAGGCCACCGACGACACGACGCAGGTGGTGGGCCCCCACCGGGACGCCGACACGACCCAGGTGATCAGCGGTGGCACCGGCGGGGTTCCCGCTCAGCGCAGCAGCGACGACAGCGAGACCACGACTGTCATCCCGCCGGCGGACCCCGACCGGCGCTGAGTCGCTGCGGAACGAGCGGGGGCGTGCTCCACCTGGATCACGCCCCCGCTCCCGTCCCACCGAAAGCGCTGGCCGGCGTCGACGCGGCCGGTCTACCATCGCCGACATGACCTGGCGACATTGATCCAGCGCCGTAGGCCCGACCCGTGGACCGCCACGGGCACCGCACGTCCGGTGTCCGTCTCCACGTCCACGGGAAGGCCTCATGACCCACCTCGCCGCACGCGTGCCCGACCCGGCGGTGCGCCGCCTCTCGGCGACCCTCTACGGGTACGCGTTCCTCAGTGACCTCGTCCTGCTCTATCCGCTCTACGTGGTGCTCTTCGCCGACACCGGCCTGTCGGTGGGGCAGATCTCGTCGTTGTTCGTCATCTGGTCGGCCGCCGGAATCCTGTTCGAGGTGCCGTCCGGGGCGTGGGCCGACGTGGTGTCCCGCCGGCTGCTGCTGTGCCTCGCCCCGCTGGTGACCGCCGCCGGGTACGCGCTCTGGGTGCTGCTCCCGTCGTATCCGGCCTTCGCCGTCGGGTTCCTGCTCTGGGGCGCGGGCGGCGCGTTGGTCTCCGGCGCGCTGGAGGCGCTGGTCTGGACCGAGCTGGCCCGGCTCGACGCCGTCGACAGGTACGCCCGGGTGCTCGGCCGCGCGCGGACCGCGGGTGTTCTGGGCGTGGTGGTCACCGGAGTGCTGGCCGGTCCGGTGTTCGCCGCCGGCGGCTACCCGGCGGTCGGCGCGGGCAGCGTGCTCGCCTGCCTGCTCGCCGCGCTCGTCGCGACCCGATTCCCCGAACACCGCCCGCCGTCCGGCGACCACCTGCCCGATTCGGCAGGCCCCGACGACGGCGGCGACCTGACCTGGTGGGACACGCTGCGGGCCGGCGTGACGCAGGTCCGGACGCGACCACCCGTGCGGGCCGCCGTGCTGCTGGTCGCCGTGGTGGCCGCCGACTGGGGGGCGCTGGACGAGTACACGCCGCTGCTGGCCCTGGACACCGGCGCCGGCGCGCAGGCCGTGCCGCTGCTGCTCCTGCTGCTGTGGGCCGGCGTCACCGTCGGCGGGCTGCTCGCCCCTGCGGGGGAACGGCTCGGCCGTCGCGGCTACGCCGCGCTGCTGGCACTGGTCGCCGTGGCGCTGGCCGGGGGCGCGCTGGTCCGGCATCCGGCCGGCTTCGTGCTGCTCGCGGTGGCGTTCGGCGCGGCGCAACTGGCGACCGTCCTGGCCGACGCGCGACTCCAGGCGAGGATCACCGGCGGGAGCCGTGCCACCGTCACCTCACTGGCCGGGATGCTGACCGACGTGCTGATCATCGGGACGTACGCCGGTTACGGGCTCGTGGCCACGGCGGCTGGCAACGCGGTGGCATTCGCGGTAGTGGCCGGGGCGTACCTCGTCGTGGCGCTGGTGCTGCTGGGTCGCCGCCGGCGCGCCGCGACCGTGAGCGGCGGCGTCGCCGCGGCCGGCGCGCGCGACGCGGGCTGAGGCGCGGCACGGGCGTGTCCTGCCGGCGGCGCCTCCGCTACGACTGCTCGCCGTCGACGTAGACCCAGCGGCCGTCCTCGCGGACGAACCGGCTGCGCTCGGTGAGCGTGCCCGGCCGACCGGCGTCGCGGTAGTGGGCGTGGAACGTCACGGTGCCGGTGGCGTCGAGCAGGCCCCCGCGTTCGGTGTCGACGATCTCCAGCCGGGTCCAGCGCTGACCCCGGTCCAGCTCCAGCCGCTCCGGCCGGGTCGAGGAGTGCCAACTGTGCAGCAGGTACGCGGTGTCGCCGAGGGCGAAGGCGCTGAACCGGGAGCGCATCAGCGCCTCGGCGGTCGACGCCTGGGTGCTGCCGTCGTGGATGGGGGAGCAGCAGCCGTCGTACGCCCGGCCGGAGCCGCACGGACAGGTACGTCCCGTCGTCGCGTTCGCCCGCCGGCGTGCCGAACCCTTGCCCACGCCGTCATCCTGCCGCACCACAGGGAGGTCTCGGCGGCCGGCCGTCACCTTTCCAGCGCCACCGGCAGGGGCACCGGCCGTTTGGCGACCCGGTCGTCCCCCGACGACCGACCGCGCAGATGCCGGGCCAGCCAGGGCAGCAGATGGCGACGCGTCCACGCCAGCTCCGCGCCGAGCACCTCGGCGCGGCGTCGTAGCGGCGCCGCCGGCAACGGGACCGTCCAGGAGTCGTCGAACCCGGGCAGACCCGCGGTGTACGCCAGCGCGGCGGCGATTCGCGCGTGCCCGGCGCTGTTGGCGTGCAGCCGGTCGTCGCTCCACAGCCGGGGATCCGACGAGACCGGGTGCGCACCCAGGTCGAGCAGTGTGGCCCCGGTCCGCGCGGTGGCCGCGCGCAGCGCCGCGTTGAGCGCCAGCATCCGGCCCCGCAGCGGCCGGGCCAGCGGCATCACCGGCGCCGGGTCCGGCATCGTGAAGGTCAACACGGTGGCGCCCTGGCCGACCAGCGCCCGCTGCATCGCCGCGACGTCCTCGGCGACCTGGTCCGCATCGAAGGAGGGACGCAGGACGTCGTTCATGCCGGCGACAACTGTGGCGAGGTCGGGGGCGAGATCGAGGGCGGGTTGGAGCTGCTCGGCGCGGATCTGCGCGGTGGTCCGGCCGCGGATGGCCAGGTTGGCGTACTCCAGGCCGCCCTGGGCGCGGGCCACCGCCACCGCGAACCGGTCGGCCCAGCCCCGGTAGCCGCCCGCGCCGTCCGGATCGTCGAGCCCTTCGGTGGTGCTGTCACCGATTGCCACGTACCGCTGCCACATCACGCGGGCGAGGTTAGTCCCTGCTCCTCGGACCGCCGAGCGGTGGTCGGCGGACAGTTACGGCCGTCCTGGCCGGTCAGAGCCAGTTGGAGCGGCGGAACAGGCGGTACAGGGCGAGCGCGGCCACCGCCATCAGGGCCAGCGCCCCGGCGTACCCGTAGCGCCAGGCCAGTTCGGGCATGTGGTCGAAGTTCATGCCGTAGACGCCGGCGATGCCGGTCTGGGTGGCGGCGATGGCGGCCCACGCGGCGATCTTGCGCATGTCGTTGTTCTGCTCGACGCCGAGCTGCGCCAGGCGGGACTGGACGATCGAGGTGAGCAGGTCGTCGTACGCGGCCACCTTGTCCACGGCCCGACCCAGTCGGCCGTCGACGTCCACGAACCAGCGGTGCAGGGCACGCGGCGGTCCGTCGCCGGTCGGGTCGAGCAGTGTCCGCAGGGGCGTCTGGAGGGGAAGCACCGCACGCTTGAACTCCACCACCTCGCGCTTGAGCTGGTAGATGTGCTGAATGTCGGCCGACCGGTCCCGGGCGAAGACCGCCTCCTCGACGCGCTCCAGGTCGCGCTCCACGTGCCCGGCCACCTCCAGGTACGTGTCGACCATGCGGGCGCAGACCGCGTACGCCACCGCCCAGGGACCGGCGGCCAGCAGCGCGGGCCGACGCTCGATGTCGGCGCGGACGTCGCGTAACGCCCCGGCGGCGCCGTGCCGCACGGTGACGGCGAACCGGTCACCGAGCAGCACCATCACGTCACCGGTGTCGATCACCTCGGAGGTGTCGGTCAGCTCGGCGTGCTCGACGTACCCGGCGGTGCGCAGCACCAGCAGGGTGACCGGCCCGTGTCGCTGCACGGTGGGCCGGTGCCCGTCGGCCAGCGCCTGCTCGACGGTCAGCTCGTCCAACCCGAAGGTGCGGCCCACGGCGGCGAGCACGGCCGGCCCCGGCTCGTGCAATCCCAGCCACACGAACGCGTCGCGGCTCCGCCGGGCGCGGGCGTACGCGTCGTCGTAGTGCGGCCGGCCCGGCTCCCGTCGACCGTTGACGTAGACGGCGCAGTCGACCACGGCGTCCGGATTGGACCGGCGGGGTGTGGGAGTGTCACCGCCGGGGCGACCGAGCAGGCGACGGGCCAGGGCGCGTACGCCCCGACCGGCCCGGTCCCGTACCGCTCGCTGATCCACGACGCGCCCCCTCCCGCGCACCGACGCGGCCACGGTGCTTGCAGGGCATGGTGCCATCGGAACGCTTGGCCACCTCCGTGGGGGCGGATGTGGTCGCGAGCGGTATTCCCAGCCCCTCAGGCGGTGCGGGTGGCGAAGACGACGATGTTGTCCACGTAGTTGCCGGTCGCGTCGTCGAACCGGCCGCCGCAGGTGATCAGGCGCAGCCCCGCGACGTCCGCCGGGCCGTAGACCAGGCCGCTGGGGAAGCGGTCCTTGGGGTACGCCTGGACACCGTCCACCGTGAACGTGGCGACCCGCGCGTCGGAACGGGTTACCTGGATCTCCTGGCCGGCGCGCAGGCGACCGAGGTCGAAGAAGACCGCCGGCCCGGCCGGGGAGTCGACGTGTCCCACCAGGACGGCGTTGCCGGTCTCGCCGGGGCTGACCCCGTGCCGGTACCAGCCGGCGAGGGTCGGTTTGTCCAGCGGGGGGACTTCCAGCACCCCGGCGGCGTCCACGCCGACGGCGACGATGTCGGCGCGTACACCGATGGTGGGAATCTGGACCCGGACGGGCGCGGCGCGGGGCAGCGGCGCCAGGTCCGGCGCGGGCCGGGAGTGTGCCGGCGCGGCGGCCGGCGGGCGTGGGGGGCGTGCTGGCCCGTCGGTGAGGCCGACCGTGATCAGCCCCAGTCCGGACACGCCGAGCAGGGCGACCACCGCCGCCGCCAGAGTGCGCCGCCGCCACCACACGTGTTCACCTCCGTACGCCGATGGTCGGAGTGCCCGTGCCGGTGTCGCCGGCACGGGCACCCTTCCGCAGGGATGGAGCGGTCGCCGGTCAGGCGACGATGGATGCCGGACGGCGTCGGCGCAGCAGCAGCACCGCGCCCGCGGCGGCAGTTCCGAGCAGCGTGCCGCCGGCGGCGAGCGCGCCGCTGTCGCGGTCGTCGCCACCTGAGCCGGCGGGCGCGCCGCCGATCGGGGTGACGGTGAAGGTGGCGCTGCCCGCCGAGCTGCCGTCGCCGCAGGTCGCGGCCACCGTGTAGGTGCCGAGGGTGAACCCGGCGGTGAACAGTTCGGCGCTGAGCCCGCCGCCCGCGGCGGCCGTGGTGGATCGGACGTTCTCGTCGCGGTTGGGCCCGGTGACCCGGAAGATGACGTCACCGGACTTCGGGTTGCAGGTCGTCGCGGTGAGTACGACGGTTCCTCCGACCGGGGTGGTGGCCGGTGACACGACGGTGTCGGCCAGTGCGGCGCCCGGCAGCAGAAGCGTGCCGAGACCCACGCCGAGTGCCGTCGAGCAGAGTGCTGTTGAGACCTTCATACGCGTCTTCCCTCACTTTTCGTCCGCTGACTGCGTGGGACGTCGTTCGGGTGGCCAACTCCGTGACTAGCACCGGTGTGCCCAACACTAGGTGGGTTGGGACCCCGATCAGGTGAAAATGAGAAACCTTCGTTGCCGTCACGTGTCCACCCGAAGGCGGGTCCTGGTGCAGCCCGACGAGATTGCGCCGATCTTGCACTTTCGGTCGCCGACATGCGTGCCATGCCCTGTATGTCGCGACAGCAACTGCAAGATCGCTGGGCAAAGGGGAGGCCGGCCCGATGGTGTGGCAGCGTGGTGCGGGTGACCGACTCCGTCCGGCTCGACGTCGACCTCGCGCTGCTCGGCGGCGGGGGCGCCGCCTCGCTGCTGCTCGCCGCGCTCGACCGGCACGGCGTGCGGGGCCTGCGGATCGCCGTCGTCGACCCGGTCCGTCGGCGCGGCCAGGACCGCACCTGGGCGTTCTGGGGCCATCCCGACACCGACCTGGACCCGCTGCTCAGCGCGAGCTGGCATCAGGTCGAGGTGGTCACGCCCGCGCGACGCCGCGTCCTGGACCTCACCCCGCTGCGGTACGCCATGCTGCGCTCCGGCCCGGTCTACGACCGGGCTGCCGAGGCCGAGCGTCGGCTGGACGCCACCAGGATCGTCGCCCCGGCCGAGACGGTCACCGACGACGGTGACCGGGTGGTCGTCCGCTGCGGTGGCGGGTCGGTCGTGCGGGCCGGCTGGGTGCTCGACTCCCGCCCCCGCCCACCGGCGCGCGCCGGGCGGACGACCTGGTTGCAGCACTTCCGGGGCTGGTGGCTGGAGTCCGACCGGCCGGTGTTCGACAGGCGGCGGGCGGTGCTCATGGACTTCCGCACCCCACAGCCGGCCCGGGGCGTCTCCTTCGGGTACGTGCTGCCGGTCGACGACAGGTACGCCCTCGTCGAGTACACCGAGTTCTCGCCCGACCTGCTCACCGACGCCGGGTACGACATGGCGCTGGCCGCCTACCGCGACCTGCTCGGGCTCGACCCGAGCGGGCTGCGTGTCCGCGAGGTCGAGAACGGGGTGATCCCGATGACCGACGCGCCGTTCCCGGCCCGGCCCTCCCCGCGCGTCGTACGCCTCGGCACGGCCGGTGGCGCGACCCGACCCTCCACCGGGTTCACCTTCTCCGCCATGTACCGCCAGGCAGACCAGGTGGCCCGTGCCCTGGCCGCCGGTCGCCCGCCCGTGCCGGCGCCCGCGTACCCGGCCCGGCACCGCTGGATGGACGCGGTGGCGCTGCGGGCGCTGGACCGAGGCGGCGTCGGCGGGCCCGACTTCTTCGACCGGCTCTTCGACCGCAACCCGCCCGAGCGGGTCCTACGCTTCCTCGACGGCGTGACCACCCCGGCAGAGGAGATCGCGATCATGAACTCGACCCGGCTGCTGCCGATGATCGCTGCCACGGCCGGCGACGCCGCCCACCGCGTCCGTGACCGCCTGCGGGCCGCGCGGCCTGCGCCGGCCATTCCGGCGGCCGTGGTGGGTGGTCAACCCCGGCCACTCGCCGACTCGGAGACCTGACCGGCCCGGTCAGCGCCGGGCCGTCACCGCGTCGCGGATCAACACCCGTAGGTCCTCCATCGGGTCACCGTCGCCGGCCCCGAGCAGGGTCTTCGTCGCCGCGACCGTCAACCCCAGCTCGGGGTACGCGTACGCGAGGCTGCCGCCGCTGCCGGCCGCGCCGAAGGAGCCGTCGCCGTCCACCGCGTACCCGAGGCCCCAGGTCGTCTCCTGCCCGAACACCCACTCCGGGCCGGGCGGCCCGTCAGGAGTCGTCGCCTCCCGGAGCCGGGCCGGCGAGATCAGTCGCACGCCGTCCACCTCGCCGATCAGCGCGGCGAGCATCCGCGCCGCCGCGCGGGCGGTCATGGTGCCGGTGGCCGGCACCTCGGCGGTGAGCACGTCGGCCCGGCTGCCGACCTGCGCGCCGGGTCGGACGCCGGGCGGGGCGACGCGGTCGAAGTTCGGCAGGTTGGCGCTGGCGTAGTCGAACAGCGCGGACAGGTTGCGGTCCTCGACCCGGGCCAGTCGACCCAGCTCGGCGGCCGGCACCGCGAGGTACAGCTCGTCGGCGACGCCGAGCGGCCCGGCCACGTCCTCGGCGAGCACCGTCGAGATTCGTCGGCCGGTCACCCGACGGACCACCTCACCGACAAGCCAGCCGAACGTCCACGCGTGGTACGCCTTCAACGCCCCGGGCGGGGCGACCGGCTCGGCGTCGGCGACGATCGCGCACATCCGGTCCCAGTCGGTGAAGTCCTCCGGCGTCACGTCCACGGGCAGGGCGGGTACGCCGGCGGTGTGGGTGAGCACGTGCCGCAGCGTGATCCCGTCCTTGCCGTGCCGGGCGAACTCCGGCCACACGTCGGCGATCCGCAGGTCGTACTCCAGCTTGCCGCGCTCGGCCAGCACGTGCGCCACTGTCGCGGTGAGGGCCTTACCGGTGGACACGCTCCAGATCGGGGTGTCGGCGGCCAGCACCCGGCCGGTGGCCCGGTCGGCGCTCCCGGCGTGCACCTCGAGGATCGGCTCGCCGTCGAGGTACGCGGCGACCTGCACCCCGGACTCCCGTCCGCTGGCGATCAGCTCGTCGACCGTGCGTCGTACGTCGGCGCGCAGGCCGTCCCAGTTCCCGTCCACGACGGTCGACTCTGACAGACCGGGCCACGATCGCGCGCACGATTTTCGGCGGGCGTGGCGGCCCCCGAGCGGCCGGCGCACGGTCGCCGCCCGGTAGGGTTGCCTGCCATGGTGGACGTGGCGGCCGGCAGGGGCGTGCAGATCTGGACTGACGGGGCGTGCAGTGGCAACCCCGGGCCGGGCGGCTGGGGCGCACTGCTGCGTTACGGCGACCACGAGCGGGAACTGTGCGGCGGCGAGGCCACGCCGACGACCAACAACCGGATGGAGCTGATGGCGGCCATCCAGGCGTTGGAGAGCCTGAACCGGCCGGTCACCGTCGAGCTGCACACCGACAGCACCTACGTGCGCAACGGCATCACGAGCTGGTTGGCGTCGTGGAAACGCAACGGCTGGCGGACCGCCGCGAAGCAGCCGGTGAAGAACGCCGACCTGTGGCAGCGGTTGGAGGCGGCCTGCGAGCGTCACGAGGTCACCTGGCTGTGGGTCAAGGGGCACAACGGTCACCCGGAGAACGAGCGCGCGGACGGCCTGGCCAACAAGGGCATGACCGAGGCGCGCGCCGCGCTGGCAACCCGCTAGCCCCGACGGGTCGCGTCGGGGTGCCCCGGCATGCTCGACCCGCCGCCGCTGCTGCCGGACGAGCCACCGGCGACACCCGAGTTGTCGCCCTCCGTCACGATGTCCGGCCGCTCGTCCGTATCGGCCGGGGCAGGGACCTCGGTGTCCGTCTCGACCTGCACCAACGGCACCTGGCCGTTCTCGTCCTCGCTGTGCTGCGGGTCGCCCGGCAGCTCACCGTCGCGTTTTCGGTAGCCCACGCCGTGCCTCCCGTCGATGCCGTCCGCGTCGGCGGTGGCTACCCGGCGTCGTCGCCCGCGAAACCTCGCGGAGCGACTGCCGCCGGTTCGGCGACCCGGGCGACCTGCGGCGCGGCGTTCGGCAGGCGCAGGCTCCGCCGGCGGGTGAACGCGACGGCCGTGGCGAGCACCAGCGCCGCGGACGCCGCCAGGAAGCCGGGGGTGCTGCCGACGTGATCGGTGATCGCTCCGGCAGTGGCCGAGCCGACGGCGAGACCGACCTGTCCGGCTGTCTGCAACCAGCCGTACGCCTCGGCGAGCTGCGGCGTCGGGGTGGACCGGGCCAGGAGTTCGTCGGTGACGGCCAGAAACGGCGCGAGCGCGAGCCCGAAGACCGCCAGCGCGGCAGCCATCTGCGGCACGGTCCGAGGCAGCGCCAGCGCCAGCGAGGTGACGGCCAACGTGCCGACCAGTGTCAGATAGGCGCCCCCGGGAGTGCCGGGTCGACCTCGGCGGGCCAGCACCAGGCCACCGGCCAGGCTGCCCACCGACCAGAGGGTGACCAGCAACCCAGCCTGTCCCGGGTGCCCGACGGCGGTGGCGAAGGCGGGGACGAGCACCCACATGCTGCCGATGGCGGCCATGTAGGCGACCTGGGTGCCGAGCACGGTGCGCCGGGTCGCCCGGCCGGACGTCACGGGCCGGTCGGTGGCAACCGGGGTGTGGGCGCTGTGGCGGGGCACCACGAGGGCGGTGCCGACCAGCCCCGCGCTGCCGATCGTCGCGAAGGTCAGGAGCGCGCCGGCCGGTCCGCTGAGCAGCAGAATCACCGTCACCGCGAGCGGGCCACCCACGTACAGCAGTTCCTGCCCGACGGCGTTGACGGCGTACGCGCGGCTCAGCGCGGGGGCGGGGACCATTCGGGCGAGGTGGGAGCGTCCGCTACCGAGCACCGGTGGGGTGCTGAGTCCGGCCAGGGTGGCCAGTGCCACGAACGCCACCGGCGCGGTGGTCATCGCCAGCCCGACCAGGGCGAGCAGGTGGATGACGCCGGTACCGAGCAGCACCGGTCGGTGGCCGAGCCGGCCCAGCAGTCGGCCGACGAAGGGTGCGGTGAGCGCCAGCCCGATCCCGCAGCCGGCGCTTGCCGCACCGGCCGCGGCGAAGCTGCCCGTGTTCTCGTGGCCGAGCAGCACGACGAGGAGCTGACGCATGGCGACCGGTAGGTGCGCCACGGTCATCGACGCGACGAGCAGGACCGCTCGACGGGGCAGTTTCACGACCACGACCTATGCATACCTGAGGAGCTGACCGGCAGCGCACCCGTACCGTCGTCAGCGACGCCGCCCACGGCGGCTCGGAGCGGCGGCGCGCACCGGTGTGAGCGCGAGCGCCGTCCAGTGCGCCGGCCGGGTCAGCGTCCCCGGAAGGTCCGTGCGGGCGTCACCGCGCGCGGCGTCGAGTTGCGCCTGGTGCAGGAACAGCGTGGTCCGCAGGTCCGCGCCGCGCAGGTCGGCCCCGCGCAGGTCCGCGCCGGTGACGTCCGCCAGAGCGAGATCCACGCCGCGCAGGTCGGCGCCGATCAGCAGCGCGCCGCGCAGGTTGGCCCGGCGCAGGTCCGTCCGACGTAGGTCGACCCCGAGCAGGTGGGCACCCCGGCGGTCAACGCCCCCGGGAGCGCGCGCCGCGTCACCGGCGCGCGACAGCAGCGGGTTGACCCGGGCCCGGTGCGCGTCGACGTCCACGGCCCGCAGGCGCGTCGGATCGGCCTCGGTGAGCCCGGCGATCTCGGCGCGGGCGTGTTCGAGTTCGGCGCGTAGTTCGGCCGACGGATGCAGCGACACCGCCTCGGTCAGATACCAGAGCAGTTCGTGCAGCGGGCGCAGCACCCGGAACGCCTCGGCCATCGCCGGCAGGGTCTCCGGGGCGTCGCGCCAGTCCCGCCCACCGAAGGTGACCTGCGCGACCTGCTGCCCGGCACCGAAGCAGTCGAAGACGGCGCAGCCGACGAACCCCCGCTCCCGCAGGGTGGTGTGGATGCCGCAGCCGTGGTCCGGGCGCAGGTTCGGGCACGCCTGCCCGGCCGGCTTGTCGATGGCGAAGTCGGCCGACGCGGCGAAGGCCGGCACCACGCAGCACAACCCGAAGCAGCGCGCGCAGTCGGCGGCGAGGCGCGTCGACCCCGACGGCTGGGTGGGGTGCGTCGACACGGAAACGGTCCTCCTGGCGGTCGGGGCGGCGACCCCATTGTCTCGGAGAGTGGTCACCACCGCCCGGGCGGGGGTCACCGTCCGTGCGCGTCGCTGGCCGCCGCGGAGCGAGGATCGGGGGTACGCGGACCGCCCGGCGGCGGCACCAACCGGTGGATCTCCCGCTGCCCCTCGCCGTACTTCTGATCGAAGTGTCGGCGCACGGTGGCGGCCGGGGTGGGGTCCTCCTCGACGGGTTCCGCCAGCGCGAACACCGCCGGAGCGCCACCCGGGGCGCGCGGTGGCAGCACGGCCCGCACGGTCAGCGGACCGTTCACCTGGAAACCGCCGCAGTCGACGTAGTGCTGCCCGTCCACGCTGACGTAGGGCACCTGCATGGTGACCACGTCGGAGTCGTCATGGCGCAGCGTCACCGTGACCGACCAGTACCGTTCGAGGTTGACGGTCGCCTGCTCGTGCTCCCACAGCTCCTCGAAACGGGCGTGCACGAACCCGCCCCACGGGCTGTCCATGTCGACCTCGAGCTGGGGCACGTTGAACGACAGCTTCCCGATCGGGAAGAACGAGATCAGCGCCCGACTGTCCCACTGGTAGAGCTGGATGGACGGGGACGCGTCGTACAGGCGGACCTGCAACCGGTGCCGTAGCCGGGCGTCCAGGGTCTCCTGGAACAGCGTCAGGTGGCGCAGGTTGGTGCGGATCTGGCGTGGCACGTCCACCCGCTGCCGTTCCAACTCCTCCGAGCGCTGCTGGGCTGCCGTGCAGTCCGGGTCGAGCAGGAGCAACTGCACCTGCGCGCCGTTGGCGAGGGCCCTGCGCACCGCTCGCAGCGTCTCCTCGCGGTGCGTGTCCTCCAGCAGGATCGTCCAGGTGTCGAGGATGCGCACCCGGCGGGCGCAGCGGTGCAGCCGGGTCACGAACGCGTGCTGGTCGAAGCTCAGGTGCTCCTGCACCCGCGCCCGGCGCGCCTCCTCGAACAGCGGGTCAAAGATGACGTACGAGATGGCGGCGAGGACCACGCTGGAGCCGATGTTGAGCAGCAGGTCGCTGAGGAAGCCGCTGCTGCGCCAGGCGGCGAGCAGCATCACGAACGCGATGCCGAGCAGCGTCCCGCCGACGACGAAGGCACGTCGCTGTCGGCCGCCACCTTCGCCCCGACCTGCCCACTCGGGCATCCGGCCCCCTTTTTCGTCACGGCCCACCGAGATGCGGAGGATACGTGCCGGCTTTGCCGCTCGCTGTCCCTTTCGGGACCGGCAGTTTCGTCGGCTCGGCCCGCCGTACCGCTCTTAGGGTGACGGTATCGGAGTCGGGCGAGCGCGGAAGGTGACGGTGTGGACGACGTGGAACGCGAGAAGGCGCTGTTGAACGTTCTCAACACCGAGCACTACGCCCTGCAGACGTCCCGGTCCGGCACGATCGAGGAGGCCACCGGCCGCGCCACCATCTTCCTGTCCGTGCTGTCAGCGGCCCTGATCGGTCTCGGCTTCGCGGCCGGCAACGAGCAGGTGGTCCGGCCCTACCTGGGCGCGGTGCTGCCGATCCTGGTGATCATCGGGATACTGACCTTCCTGCGGCTGGTCGAGACCACCGTGGAGAACTCGTTGGACATGAGGCGGATCCAGCGCATCCGCGCCTACTACCACCACCGTCTCGCCAGCGAGCACGACTTCTTCGCCGACGCGGTGGCGTCCGAGGACAGCGCGGAGACGGCCCGGATGCTGGTCGGCATCCGGTCGGGGCGCTGGGAGTTGCTGCTCACCACGGCCGCGCTCGTGGGCGCGGTCAACGCGGCGCTGGTCGGGTCGGGCGTCGCCCTGGTGCTCGGCATGGTCGGGGACTGGCACTGGCTGATGGTCCTCGCCGGGGTGGCGGTCGCGGTCGCGGCGTTCGTGGCCCAGTTCCTCTACATCGTCCGGATGTCGAGGGGACGCCGGACCTGACGTCCCCTCCTTCCCGACGCCTTGCCGCTTGTCAGCGGGTCGGCCTGCGGACCCGGTGGCGGCGTACCGTCACCGAATGCGGATCATCCGGTTCACGCACTCCTGCGTCCGCGTCGAGCACGACGGCACGGTGCTGGTGATCGACCCGGGGACCTGGAGCGAACCGCGCGCGCTGGTCGGCGCGGACGCCGTCCTGGTCACCCACGAGCACACCGACCACGTGGACGTGCTGCGGCTGGCCGGGCTCGGCGTGCCGGTGTACGCCCCCGAGGGCGCCCGGCTGCCCGACCTCGCGCCGCTGCCGGTGACCCGGGTACGCGCGGGACAGCGCTTCACCGCCGCCGGCATCCCGGTCAGCGCCCACGGGGGCCGGCACGCCGTCATCCACGAGGGGCAGCCCGACTGCCCCAACCTCGGCTACCTCGTCGGCGACGGGCTGTACCACCCGGGCGACTCGGTGCACGTGCCGGACGAGCCGGTGCACACCCTGCTCGTCCCCGCCCAGGGATCGTGGCTACGCCTCGACGAGGCGATCCGCTTCGCCCGCGCGGTGGGCGCCGCCGCCGCGTACCCCATTCACGACGCGCAGCTCAACGACCGTGGTCTGGCCAGCGTCGCCGGCTGGTTCGCCGAGACCATCCCCGGCTACCGCCACCTCGCTCCGGGCGACACCGCCTGAGCGCCGGCATCGTCGTGGGTGGTCAGGGCACACAACGGCATCGACAAGCGTGTCGGTCGCGCTCATGTCGGGTGTGGCCCACGTCACGGTAGCTTCGGCGCGCGTCGACGTCCCCCGTCCGGCGCTGCCGAGGAGAGCGTCCATGACCACACCGCGCAGAGCCGCCACCGCCCTGACCGCCGTCCTGCTGCTGATCCTGACCGTCGCGGTCCCCGCCCAGGCCGCCACCCCGGCCACCAGGCCGCCGGTCTCCGGGGCGTTGGGCACCTACAACATCTCCGGGGTGTACGTCGCCGGAGTCTCCTCCGGTGGTTACCTGGCCACCCAGCTGCACGTCGCCTACTCGTCCCGGATCCGGGGCGCGGCGGTCTTCGCGGCCGGCCCCTACTACTGCTCCCAGAACACCGTCGCCCAGGCGCTCTACGGCTGCGGCGACAACCTGTACCCGACGAACGTGTCGGCCCTTGAGGCGTACACCCGGACGTGGGCGGCGTACGGCTGGGTCGACCCGGTCGGCAACCTGTCCGGCGACCCGGTGTACGTCCTGCACGGCGCCAACGACACCACCGTCAAGAAGTCCGTCACCGACGACCTGGTCCGCTACTACCAGCGCTTCGGGGCGAACGTGCGGTACGACAGCGGCTCCGCCGCCGGTCACGGGTGGGTCACTCCGTACGGCACGCTGGGGTGTACGGCGACCGCGTCACCGTTCCTCGACGACTGCGGCAGCGACCCGCAGAGCGCCCTGCTGCGCACACTGCTCGGCGGCGTGAACGCGCCCAACACCGCGGCGCTCGGCGGCACGCTCGTCCGGTTCGACCAGAACGCGTTCGCGGTCAACGGCCGGGCCAACGGGTTGAGCATGGACGCCAACGGTTTCGCCTACGTCCCGTCGGCCTGCGCGGGCGGGCAGTCGTGCCGGCTGCTGGTCGCCCTGCACGGCTGCGCCCAGGGGTACGGGTCGGTGGGCACGGCGTTCGTCGACCGCGCCAACCTCAACCAGTACGCCGACACCAACAACCTGGTCGTGCTCTACCCGCAGGCGAGCACCGCCCTGAGCAACCCGAACGGCTGCTGGGACTGGTGGGGCTACCTGGGCGCGACGAACTTCCCGATCAAGGGTGGCGCGCAGGTGGAGACCATCATGAACATGGTCCGCCGGCTGGACGGCTGAGCTGGGCGGCTGAGCTGGGTGGACGGCTGAGAGCGGTGCTGCCCTCAGCCCAGGAACAGTTGGACGAGCACCAGGACGGCGAGCAGCGCCCGCCCCCGAGCGCCCTGTCGCAGCAGGTCGACGGGGACCATCCCGAACGGCGTGTTGACCGTCGCGCCGCCGTAGTCGATCGGCGGGCGGGTGCCGCTGCGCCAGGCGGCGGCGACCACGCCGAGCGCCAGCGTCGGCGCGAGCCAGGTCGGGCCGGCATCGAGGGTCGGCAGACTCGGCAGGGTCAGCAGCCACCACAGGCCCGCGCCGACCGCCGGCACCACCACGTGGATCCCGCGCAGCGCCGCGTCGCTGCCGCCCAGTGCCCGGCGCAGGCCCGGTGACCGGCTGACCGCGCGCAGACCGCCGGTGAGCCGTTCGGTGGCGACGTAGGCGAGCACCACCTGCGCGGCGCCGGCCAACCCGGGCAGGGCGAGCGCGGCCGCGTACTGGACGCCGGCCAGTCCCGCCCAGATCAGCAGGGCGCTGGGGTGGCGGCGCAACCGGCGTACGTCGGCCTGGAGCAGTGCCCACCAGCCGGGGCCGGGCAGGAGGCGTCGGCTGCGGACCCGGCCGATGCGACGCCAGCGGCGGCTCTCGACGAGGCCGGTGAGCATGCTCGGGTCGAGCAGGATCGTGGCCGTCGCGCCGGCGTTGGCGAACTGCGCGCCGGTCGTCAGCGTGGCCCGGTCGACCCGGGGCAGCGCCCGCAGGGCGAGCACGGTGACCACGACCGCGAGCGGCACCCCGACGGCGACCAGCACGCCGGTCGGCAGTGTCGCCGGCCGGGGCAGCGCCTCGCCGAGGCGACCCGCGATCACCACCACCGCCGCGACGACGGCGGCCGCCACCAGCGGCGTTGCCCCGACAGCTGTCGGCCAGCGGCGCCCCGCCCGGCTGCTCTGGGCGACGACGGCGAGGGCGAGCGCGGCAGCGCCCCAGCCGGCGCCGGCCGCCGCGGCCCACCCCACGGCACCCAGGTCGGTGGCACCGCCCAGTACGGCCACGGCCACGCCCAGCAGCGCCGTGCCGGCCGCCGCGCCCACCAGCAGGACGCCGAGTCGCGGCGCGAGCCAGGCCTGCCGGTCGATCGGAGCGCTGGTCACCCAGCTCTGGGTCGCCGGGGTGACCAGCAGCGGGCCGAGCGCGCGCAGACCTCGCCAGGCAAGGCCCGCGCCGGCCAGCAGCGCGGCCACCGCCAGCCACCAGCGCACCCCCGCGTCGGCGCGGCCGACGGTGGGGGAGACCAGCATGTCGCGGCTGGCGCTGACCGCGAACCAGCCGTACATGCCCACGAAGAGCACGATGACGTACGCGTCGCCCAGCACGTCGCCCAGCGAGTGCTCGTGGTGCCGGCGGCGGGCGCGGCGCAGGTGCGTCCGTACCTGTCGGGCGCTCGGCAGCCCGGCGGGCGTCGGGGTGACCGTGGCCGGTGGGGCGCTCACCGGCCGATCTCGATCCGCTCGTCGACCACCGCGTCGATCAGTTCCGGGTCGTGCGAGGCCAGCAGGACGGCCGTGCCGGCGTTCCGCTCCCGGCGGAGCCGGTCGGCCAGCCACTGCCGGCCGCGCACGTCCAGCCGCTGCTCGGGCTCGTCCAGGATCAGCAGCCGGCGCGGGCGCACGAAGCACGAGGCCAGCGCCAGCCGGCGGCGCTGCCCGCTGGAGAGGGTCACCGGCAGTTGGTCGCGGGCCGGTTCCAGGCCCAGCTCGGTGAGCACCTCCTCGACCGGCTCGGCGTCGCCCCCGTGGGCGTACGCGACCAGTTCCAGGTGCTCGACCACGGACAGGTCGGGAAAGAAGTCGATGTCGTCCAGGGCGGCCGCGACGAGCGCCCGCACCTCGGGGTCGGTCTCGTCGGCGCGCCGGCCCTGCACCAGCACCTCACCGGCGTCCGGGCGGTCGGCGCCCACCACGCAGCGCAGCAGGGTTGTCTTGCCGCTGCCGTTGGGGCCGAGCACCACCGCGATCCGGCCCGCCGGCAGCGTGAAGGTCACGTCGTCGAGCACGACCAGGTTGCCGAAGTTGCGGCTGAGTCCCCGCACCGAGAGAGCGTCCACGGTCACACACTCTCCCAGACCCGCGCCACCGGCCACGACGAGCGATCGACATCACGCCGACCCGGTGGGACACACCGGTCAGGGGATGGCCGGCGGCACTTCGACGTCGTGTTCCAGGCGCTCGTCCGCGGCGGCCAGCGCCTGGTCGTCGTCGACCTCCTCGGCCACCGTCGCCGCGTCCGCCCAGAGCCGCCGCGCGTCCGTCGGGTCGCCCAGCGCGGCGGCGGCATCGCCCAGGTAGAGCAGGGTACGCCCCAGCCCCGCCGTGGGTCGGGTCTCGGCACGCAGCCGTCGGCTCTCGGCCAGCAGCTCGTACGCCGCCCGCGCCTGCCCCGGAGCGCTGGTCAGCAGCGTCGCACCGGCGTTGAGCAGCGCCGCCGCGCGACTGGTCGGGTCGTTGACCGACTCGTACTCGCGCAGGGCCGCCCGCCAGGCCTGCGCCGCGTCCAGGTGCTCGCCGAGGCTGGCGTGCACCAGCACCAGGTTGGTCAGCGCGGCCGCGTAACCGCGCGCGTCACCCACCGACCGGAACGTGTTCGCCGCCCGCACCAGGTGGCGGTGCGCGGTGTCCAGCTCACCCCGGGCCAACTGGGCCGCGCCCAGGCCCAGGTCGGTGAGGGCGTGCCCGGACCGGTCCGCCGACGAGCGGTGCCGGCGGGAAAGCTCCAGGTGCTCCACCGCGTCGTCGAGCTGCCCCAGGTCGAGCAGGGCCAGGCCGAGGTTCATCCGCGCCTGTGCGGTACCCCGACGGCCGCGTTCGGCCACCGCGAGGGTGAGCGCCGTCGCCGCGCCCTGCGGGTCGTGCCGACGCCGACGCAGCACGCCCAGCTCGTTGTGTGCCCACCCGGCGATCTCCGGACGGTCGTCGGCTGTCGGGGTGGCCAGCACCGTGCGGCAGACCTGCTCCCACTCGTCGAGCCGCTCGACGTGCGCGAACCACCCACACAGCGCCACGGCCAACCGGAACCACCACCGACGTACCCGCCGGGGCAGCGCCTCCGCCGCCCCGGCCGGCACCCGGACGACGGCCAGCAGCAGCTCCTGGTGCAGGTCGAACCAGCCGTACGGGTCGTCGTCGAGCGGCAGCGACCACTCCCGGTCCGGCGGTGAGCCGAGCACGGCCAGGTTGGCGGCGTGCCGTTCGGCGCGGCGGGCCAGGTGACGGGTCAACCGGGCCTGCGCGGCGACCCGGGAGCGGGCCGGATCGGCGTCGCGCAGGTGCAGCCGGGCGCTCGGCGCGAGCAGCGGGCGGATCTCGTACCGGTCGCCGGGCGCGCCGACCACGAACGCGGCGGCGGCCAGCCGGTCGAGCAGCGCGGTCACCCGCTCGGGGTGGCGGCGGGCCAGGGCGGCGATGGTCGGCCGGTCCACCGGGGCCGGGGTCAGGGACATCAGCCGGTACAGCCGACGCCCCTCGCGGGTCAACGCCCGGTACGCGGTGTCCCGCTCGGTGACCAGCTGCGCCGCGGGCGAGACGGCGACGCGCTGGTGCGGTGGTGTGCGTGCCGCGCGGCGCAGCGCGTCCAGCACGTCGGAGTGCCGCCAGCCGTGCTGGGCGGTGCGGTAGCCGAGAGCACGCACGATGCGGGGCTGCCGGCCGCACAGGTCGACGATCTCGCGTACCGCCGGGTCGGTGCGCGGGTCCGCGCGGCGGAGCCGGGCGGCGGGCGCGGCCCGGCCGGCGTCCGCGAACAACTCGACCGCCTCGTCCGGGCCGGGTTCGGCGATCCAGTGCTCCACCACGCCGCTGAGGCCGCTGAGCGTGGGCCCGCCGGCCAGCAGCAACCGGGAGGTGCGCGTGGTCGGTGGCAGCAGCGGCCGGACCTGCTCGGGTCGGTCGACGTTGTCGAGCACCAGCAGGATCTTGCGGCCGTCCAGCTTGCGGCGCAGCGCGGCGGCGGCGACCGCGAGGGCGTCCGGGCGGCCGGAGGTCGGCGGCGGGGTGCCCAGCACAGCGGCCAGCGCGGTGAGCACCTGCCGAGCGGACCGGGGACGACCACCACGGCGTAGGTCTAAGTGGTACTGCCCGTCCGGGAAGTCCTCCCGGCACAGGTTCGCGGCCTGTACGGCGCACGCGGACGTGCCCACCGCCCGTCGGCCGAGCACCGCCACCGCGTGCTCGCGGGCGAGCAGGTCGAGCACCGCCCGGACGTGTTCCTCGCGACCGGCGAACCCGGCCGTGTACGGCAGGTTGGGCACGTCGGTCGTCGGCGTGGTGACGACGTCGGTCGGTTCCGGGCCGGTCTGCCGCACGGCTCGCCGCCGTCGCACCTCGAACACCACGAAGCCCACGCCACCGGCAACCGCCAGCGCGATGCCGGCCGGGCCGAGGACGCTGGCCGCCAGCTCGGAGAGCAGGTTGCTGGCGAGGTTGCCGAGCACCCCGCTGACCAGCGTGCCGACCGCGATGAGCACCGGCCAGCGCGGCGCCCGGCCGTTGCCGCCGGGGCTGGTCACCGGACACCACCGGAGACCAGCCCGGCGACGAGCTGCCGCCGGGCGACCACCATGAGCAGCACCGGAAGCACTGAGGCGAGCACCGACCCGGCGGCCAGGATGCCGCTGTTGGACACGAAGCCGCGGCTCTGCCCGGCCAGCAACAGGGCGATCGGCGTGGCCTCCGGCCCACTGAACAGCAGCCCCACCGCCAGGTCGTTCCAGACCTGGACGAACTCCAGCACGGAGACGGCGATCACCGCCGGCAGGTTGTGCCGGGCCAGCCGGTGCAGGGTGCCCCACCAGCGCCGCCCACCGAGGCGCGCGCCCCGTACCTGCTCGGCCGGCAGGTCGGCGAACGCGTTGCGCAGCACCAGCACCGCGAACGGCACCCCCAACGCCACGTGCACCAGGGCCAGCCCGCGCGCGGTGCCGGAGGAGAGCACCGCGCCGAGTACCTCGTTGACCGGCCCGGCGATCACCTGCACCGGCACGACGGTGGCGGCCATCAGCAGCAGCCCGGTCGCCTGCGCGGCCGGCCCGGTCAGCCACGCCAGCGGGTACGCGGCCAGCAGCGCGACGAGCAGCACCGTGGCGGTGACGACCGTCGCCAGCAGCAGCGTGAAGCCCAGCGCCCGCCACAGCTCGTCGCCCCCGAGCAGCGCCGTGTAGGAGCCCGTCCCGGGCGGGGCCGACCACCAGCCGCGCGCGGCGGCGTCCACCGCACCGTGCGCCGAGGTCGCCACGAGCACCACGAGGGGGATCAGCCAGGCCACCGCGCCGCCCGCCGCGAGCAGCCGGAACAGTCGTCGCGGCGGCGTCGTGGGGGCGGGGTCGGGTGACGGCTCGACGCGGGGCGGCGGCCACGCCTGTCGGACGAAGAACGCCGCCACCAGCATCCCGGCGACCACCGCCACCAGCCAGACGACGCCGAGTGCGGCGCCCTGCCCGGTGGTGGTGCGGCCGGAGGTCTGCCAGACCTGCAACGCGAGCACCGTGGCGTCGTCGCGGACCGACCCGGGCGTCATGACGAGAATCAGGTCGAACGTCCGGCTGGTGCCGAGCGCCACCAGCGCGAACACCACCGCGACGGTACGCAGCAGCAGTGGCCGCCACTGCGCGTCCCACAGGACGTGTCGTCGGCCACCGCCATAGGCGCGGACCGCGTCGGCCAGGCTCGGCGGCAGCCGGTCCAGTGCGGCCCGGAAGACCAGCACGGCCAACCCCACCCACGCCCACACGAACGCCGACATCAGCGCCACCGTGACCAGGCCCCGGCCGAGCAGCTGCGGGGCGTCGTCGGCGGCGCGGCCGGTGAGTCGCGCCGCGAGCAGGGTGGCCACGCCACGCGTCGGGTCGGGGTCGTACATGAGCCGGAAGGTCACCCCGGTGACGACCAGCGGCAACGCGACCGGCACCAGCAGGATCAGGCGGACCAGACCGCCCTCCTGGGAGCGGCGGGACGCGACGGCGAACAGGTAGCCCAGCGCCGTCACCACCGCCGGCACCAGGACCGCCCACAGCACCGTACGGCCGACCACCGCGCCGGTGCCGGGCGCGGCGAGTGCGGCCCGGAAGTGCTGCGCGCCGACCCAGCGACCGTCGGTGGTGACGCTGGCGTGCAGCGTACGTAGCACCGGCCACAGCACCAGCGCGCCGAGCAGCACCGCTGCCGGCAGCAGCAGCGCGGAGGTCGCCCCGGCCGCCGGGTAGGCCCTGCCGCGTCGGGGCGGGCCGACGTCGTCGAGCACCGCCAGCTCGCCGAGCACCTTGACCTGGCTCATCGGCCACCATCCGCGTCGCGGGCCGCCGCGGCGAGCTGCCTGGTGGCCCGGCGTACCGCCTCGTCGGCCCGGACACCGTCGGTGACGTCGGCGAAGAAGTCCTGCATGATCGGCCAGATGCCGATTCCGTCGGAGCCGGTGAACGGCGCGGGCAGCTGGTCGGACAGGTCGAAGTGCAGGGTGTCGGGGCCGCGCATCTCGCGGGCGAGCTGGCGACGGACCGGGTCGGCGTAGTCGGTCAACGGGATCGTGGTGTTCGGCGACAGGTAGCCACCGGCGCGCAGCCAGGGGCGAAAGGCGTCGGCCCTGGTCAACCACTCGACCAGCTCCACCCCACCCCGGGCGTCGGCGAACACCACCGCCACGTCCCCGCCGACGATCAACGCGCCGCCACCCGCACCGGCGCTCGGAAACCGGAAGGAGACCGGAGTCTCGGCGCCACTGCGGAACCGGCCGACCACCTCGGCGGTGAAGTCGGCCTCGAAGACCATCATCGCCCGGCGGGAGTTGACCACCTGGATCACCGACTCCTCGTACTGGGTGAGCAGGGCGCGACGGCCGCCGCCGAGAAACGCCCCGTCGATGCTCCACAGCTCGGCGAGCCGATCCAGGGTGTCGCGCACCGCCCGGCCCTGCCAGTCGCCGTCCGACGCGGCGAGGGCGTCGTACGCCGCCGGGGCGAGGTCGGCCAGCACGTTCTCGAACCAGTCGGTGAGCACCCAGCCGTCCGCCGCGCCTATCGCCAGCGGCGCCGGACCGGCACCGCGCCGGGCGAGCGCGCCGAGACGGCGGGTCAGCGCGACCAGAGCGTCCCAACTTGTCGGCTGCTCGGGCAGCATCGAGGGCAGGTGCCAGACGAGAGACTTGTGCGCGGCCTTCACCCACACACCGAAGCGCTGCCCACGGGCCATCAGCAGGTCGCCCAGGCCGATGGGTACCGCGTATTCGGTCGAGGGGCGTACCGGCCGCAGCCACTCCCGCGCGGCGTACTCCGTGACCAGGCCGGGACGCGACATGATCGCCACGTCGGGGGAGGTGCCCGCGAGATGCCGGGCGCGCAGGAACGCGTCGATGTCGTTGCCGGCGCTGACCACGCGTACCGGGTGGGGATAGGTGGCCACGACGTCCCGGAAGCGGTCCAGCTCGCCCCCGGACCAGACCACCGCCACCTGCACCGATCGGCTGCCACCGGCACACCCCGCGACGGTCGCCGCCGTACCGGCCGCAGCGGCGCGCAGCAGCGCACGTCGGGTGACCCGGCCGCCCGGCGTCACCGCGGCACCTCGTCGGTCTCGGCGACCAGTTCGTGCCGCTGCGGGATCTCGGCGAGGGTGGCCGGGTCGGCGGTGCAGACGAGCGTGGCCACTCCCGGCGCGCCCGGCGGCGCCAGCCGGGGCAGCAGGTCACCGAGGCGGCTGCCGCCGGGCGGGTCCACGGGCAGGTCGACCACGAGCACCTCGGGCAGGCAGACCGCCGCCCGGGCCAACGCCACCCGGAAACGTTGGGCGTCGGAGAGCACGTGGGGCAGCAGACCCAGCGTGGGCGCCAGCTCCAGCCGGTCCACCACCGTCGCCGTCCAGTCGTCGGCCATCTCGTGCACCCGTTCGCGCTTGCGCTGGCCGTACTCGATGTTGCGGCGCACGGTGAGCTGCGGCAGCAGTGCCCCACCGGCGGGCACGTAGCCGATCTGCCGGCGCGGCGGCGCGAGCGCCGTGACGTCGCGGTCGCCGACCATGATCCGTCCGGTGACCGGGGCGGCCAGGCCGGCCAGCACGCGAGCCACGGCCGTGCCGACCCGCGGTGGCGCGACCAGGGCGACGGTGGCGCCGGACGCGACGTCGAGGGTCACCGGCCCGGTGCCGGGCACGGCGACCAGTGCGCGTACTCGTAACGTGGCCCTCACCTCCGGTGACCCCTGGTGCCCGTCCCAGGGTGGCACACCGTGCCGACAGTCGATGTCCCGCCGATCTTCCGGTGTGCACGTGGCGGCGGCTACCGGGTCGGGGCGTAGAGGGCGGCCAGGCCGGCGGCGGTGGCGGCCAGGCGGTCGCGGAGCGCGACCGGGCTGAGCACCTCCACGTCGGCGCCGAGGCGCAGCAGATCGCCGTGGGCGTGGGTGAGCGACTCGATGGGCAGGACAGCTGTCACCCAACCGCGAGCGTCGGGTGGTCCCGCACTGGCGTCCACGGCGGACACCACCGGATCACTGCCGATCTCCCGCAGCCGGTCCCGGCCGGCGGGGGACAGGCGTACGGTCGCCTCGTCCTGGTGCAGTTGGGCGCGGAACCGCACCACGTGCTCCCGCCACCAGGCCGGCAGGTCGAAGTCGGCCGGCCTGTCGAACTCCTCGGCCAGCGGGGTCAACGCGAGGATCTGGTTGACCCGGTAGGTCGCCGGCTCGCCGCGGCCCGGTCGGGCGGCCACCACGTACCACCGGCCGCCCTTGAGCACCAGGCCGTACGGCTCCAGCACCCGGGTCACCTCACCCCGCCAGCCCCGGTAGCGCACCCGCACGCGCTGCTGCCGCCAGACGGCCTCGGCCGTGCGGGCCAGCTCCGGGGAGGCGTCGCCGTCGGCGTACCAACCGGGGGTGTCCAGGTGGAAACGCTGCTGGAGTTGGGTGGCCCGGTCCTGCAACGGCGCCGGCAGCGCGGCGTGCAGCTTGAGTCGCAGCGCCGCCACCACGTCGCCGTAGCCCAGCTCGTCGGCGGGGCCGGGCAGCCCGGCCAGGAAGAGCCGCTCGGCCTCCTCGGCGGTCAGGCCGGTCAGGCGGGTCCGCCAGCCGTCGACGAGCTGGTAACCGCCGGCGTGCCCGGCCTCGCCGTAGAGGGGAATGCCGGCGGCGTGCAGCGACTCGACGTCGCGGTAGATGGTGCGGGGGGAGACGGACAGCCGCTCGGCGAGTTGCGCGGCCGTCAGTCGGCCGTGCGACTGGAGCAGCAGCAGGACGGAGAGAAGTCGGCTGGCCCGCACTTCACTGACACTAGCTGTCAGTGAAGTGGTCCTACCGTCCCGGCATGGCATTTCACGACAAGGATCTACGGACGCCGGGACCGGTCACGGTGGACGGTTGGCAGCTCAAGCGTTACCACATCGACCAGCCGGAGCAGCCTGTCGAACCGGCGGTGGAGAAGGCCGCGTACGACGTGCTGCCAACGCTGCTGGCCCGCGCGGTTCGCGACGGCACGCCGGCCGCCGGGTGGGTGGTGCTGCACCGGGGCGCGGACACCGGCGCGTACCTGCTCGCGTACACGTGGGTGTGGGACAACGCGGTGCAGGTGCACATCGCGGTGGCCGGTCAGCCGGCGTTGGACTGCCCGGACGACGACCCGACCCACTTCGTCGAGCTGGGTCGGCGCGAGGTTGGCTGCGTCTGGGAGCTGGCGGTGCTGGAGCACGAGCGGGCCGCCTGGGTACGCCACCTGCTGGCCCCTGAGCGCCCCGACCTGGCCGGCTATCTGCGCGACTCGCGAGCGGAAGGGCCGGTGGGCCGCTGATGGGCGACTTCGACTTCTACGTCGGCACCTGGAACGTGGTCAACCGACGGCTGCGCGAACGGCTGACCGGTTGCGACGACTGGGACGAGTTTCCCGGTAAGTCGGTCGCGCACGGCTTCTTCGGCGGCGGCGGCAACTTCGACGAGATCACCTTCCCCACCAGGGGTTTCTCCGGCGCCACGATCAGGATCTTCGACCCGGCGAGCGAGCAGTGGTCGATCTACTGGATGAACAGCGGTCGAGGCGAGCTGGAGCAACCGCCGGTGGTCGGCCGCTTCGTCGACGGGGTGGGCCACTTCTACGCCGACGACCGGCACGAGGGGCGGCCGGTCCGCTGCCGGTTCATCTGGTCCGGGATCACCGCGACGACGGCCCGCTGGGAGCAGGCGTTCTCGGTCGACGGCGAACGTACCTGGGAGACGAACTGGATCATGGAATTCACGCGAGCGTCCACGGACTAGCCTGCGGCCCACGCAGATCGCGGTGGCCTCGCCGCCCGGTGCCGCGCATCCGGGGCGGTGTTAGGGTCCGACCACCGCCCCGGGAGGAATCGATGCCCTCCGACCATGTCGACGTGCTCATCGTCGGCGCCGGCCTGTCCGGCGTCGGCGCGGCCTGCCACCTGCGCCGCGACTGCCCCGACAAGACGTACGCGGTGCTGGAGGCGCGGGACGCCGTGGGCGGCACCTGGGACCTGTTCCGCTACCCCGGCATCCGGTCCGACTCGGACATGTTCACCCTCGGCTACTCGTTCAAGCCGTGGACCGACGCGCGGGCCATCGCCGACGGCGCGACCATCCGGGCGTACGTGCGCGAGGCCGCCCGGGAGTACGACGTGCAGCGCCACATCCGCTTCTCCCACCGGGTGACGCGCGCCGAGTGGGACGGTGGCACCGCCCGCTGGACGGTGCACGCCGAGCGCACCGACACTGCCGAGACGGTGGTGTTGACCTGCTCGTTCCTGTTCGCCTGCACCGGTTACTTCCGCTACGACGAGGGCTACACGCCCACCCTGCCGGGCGTCGACGCGTACACCGGGCGGTTGGTGCACCCGCAGCACTGGCCCGACGACCTGGACCACGCGGGCCGGCGGGTGGTGGTGGTCGGCAGCGGCGCGACCGCCGTGACGCTGGTGCCGGCCCTGGCGCGGCGGGCCGCCCACGTGACGATGCTGCAACGCTCACCGACGTACGTCATCGCCCTGCCCTCGCGTGACCGGCTGGCCGACGCCCTGCGGCGTCGGCTGCCGGTGGGCGTCGCGTATCCGGTGGTGCGGTGGAAGAACGTGCTGCTGTCCACGGCCAACTTCCAGCTCAGCCGGCGCGCGCCGGGGCTGGTGAAGCGGCTGCTGCGCCGGGCCGCGACGCGCCTGCTGCCGGTCGGGTACGACGTCGACAGGCACTTCTCGCCCCGCTACGACCCGTGGGACCAGCGGCTCTGCGTGGTGCCCGACGGCGACCTCTTCACCGCCCTGCGGGACGGCCGGGCGTCGGTGGTGACCGACACCATCGACACGTTCACCGCCGACGGCCTCCGGTTGGGCTCCGGCGACGAGGTGAGTGCCGACATCGTGGTCACCGCGACCGGGCTCAACCTGCTCGCGCTCGGTGGCCTAACGCTGCGTGTCGACGGTGTCGAGGTCGACCTGTCCGACACCGTCGCCTACAAGGGCATGATGCTCTCCGGCGTGCCGAACTTCGCGCTGACGATCGGCTACACCAACGCGTCGTGGACCCTCAAGGCCGACCTGGTCGCAGGCTACGTCTGCCGGCTGCTGCGGCACCTGGACCGCACCGGCCAGCAGGTCGTCACCCCGCTGCCGCCGCCCGGTGACGAGCGGGCTCCGCTGATCGACCTGCGCTCCTCGTACGTGCTGCGCGGCGTCGACGCCCTGCCCCGGCAGGGGGCGAGGGCGCCGTGGCGGCTGCACCAGAACTACGTCCGTGACGTGCTGCTGATGCGGCACGGCCGGCTCGCCGACGAGGGTGTGCGGTTCTCCCGCCGCGCCAGCCAGGGAAGGAGCAGCGATCGTGCGGAGGTTTGAGTTCGCCGGCGCGACGGCCGTGGTGACCGGCGCGGCCAGCGGTATCGGCGCGGCGTTGGCACACGCTCTGGCCCGCCGGGGCGCGGACCTGGTGTTGCTGGACCGGGACGCCGAGCGGTTGGACGCCGTCGTCGCCGCCATCGGGGCCGCCCACCCGGACCGCAGGCTGCACACGTACCGGGTGGACCTCGCCGACGCGGCGGCCACCGCCCGGGTGGCGGCGGAGATCGTCCAGCGCCATCCCCGTGTCCGGCTGCTGGTGAACAACGCCGGCGTCGGCCTCGGCGGCCGGTTCGACCAGGTGACGTTCGACGAGTTCAGCTGGGTCGTCGACATCAACTTCCGGGCCGTGGCGCAGCTGAGCCACGCGCTGCTGCCCGCGCTCAAGGCCGAGCCGGGCGCGCACCTGGTCAACATCTCCAGCCTGTTCGGGCTGATCGCGCCGGCCGGGCAGGCCGCGTACGCGGCGAGCAAGTTCGCCGTCCGGGGCCTCACCGAGGCGCTGCGGCACGAGCTGGTGGACGACGGCATCGGGGTGACATCCGTGCACCCGGGTGGTATCCGGACCCGGATCACCGAGAACGCCCGGGTCGGCAGCGGCGTGTCGACCGAGGAGTACGCCGCCGGCCGGGCGCAGTTCGAGAAGCTGCTCACGATCGCGCCGGAGCGGGCCGCCGAGGTGATCCTGCGGGGCGTCGAGCGCCGCCGGGGCCGGGTGCTCATCGGCTGGTCGGCGAAGGTGCCCGACCTGCTGGCCCGGCTCCTGCCGGCCTCGTACAACCGGCTGTTGGTGGTCGGCCTGAACCGGGGTGTGACGCGGCCCGCGCCGGCACCGCCGCCGGTCGCGGACCCCACCTGATCAGGGCGGGCTGCTGCCCCGCTTCTCCTCCTGGGCCAGCACCGCCTCGCGGTGCTCGGGCTCGTCGCGGCGGGCCAGCTCGGCGGCGAGCCGTGGGTCGGTCACCAACCGCTCCCGGTTGCGGTGCAGGAAACTCTCGAAACCCCCGGTGTACGGGCAGGCCAGCTCGCCGAGCGCCCGCTCCGGCGCGTACCGGCAGCCGGCGCAGTAGTCGCTGATCTCGTCGATGTCGGTACCGTCCACCGCGTACGGTCGGGTGTCCACCCTGGCCAGGTCGGCGTACTGGCTCATGCCGATCACCGTCGCGTTCATCACCCAGTCGGTGCCGTCGACGAAGCAGCGCTGGAACCAGTCCGCCACCTCGGCGGGACGCCAGCCGCGCTGCAACGCGTAGTTGCCCAGCACCAGCAGCCGGGGACTCTGGTGCGTCCAGGCCCGGTCCCGGACGGCGGCGAGCACGTCGGCCAGGCAGCGCGCCTCCACCGCGTCGGCGTCCAGGTCGGCGAACCACCGCGGCATCGGCTCGGTCGCGGCCAGCCAGTTCGCTCCCCGAAAGCGCGGCTCGTGGTACCAGTACAGCTGCCAGAGGAACTCACGCCAACCGAGAAGCCCGCGGATGAACGGCTCGACCGCGGTGCGGGGTGCGGCGCCGGAACGCCACGCCCGCTCGGCCGCGCGGACGGCCGGTTCGGGGTGCAGCAACCCCAGGTTGAACGACGAGGAGAGCGCCGAGTGCGCGAACAGCGGATCGTCGGCGCTCATCACGTCGGCGTAGCGGCCGAACCCGGGCAGCCGGTACGTGAGGAAGTGCGCGAGCCGCGCCTGTGCCTCGGCGTGCGTGGCGGGGTGTTGCCGGGGGCCGTCCCGCCCGACGAACCGGATCCCCTCGGCCGCCCACCGGTCGAGGTCGCGGCGGACCTGCACGTCGATGTCGTCCTCGACGATCGGCGGTGGTGGCGGCGGCGTGGCGGGTACGGCGGGTGCCTCCCCCCGGGGCCCTCGCGGCGTCGGGGCGGTGGCGGCGATGCGGGCCGGACCGGCCAGCACGGCGTGCCGGCGGCGGGCCTGCCGGTAGTGGTCGGCCATCCGCAACGGGCCCCGGCGGGAGCGGTCGGCCCAGGCCGCGAAGTCGGCCTGGCTGGTGATGAAGCCGCGCGGCGGCAGCACTGTCAACCCGGGCACCGAGCGGGCGAACCCGAGCGCGGCCCGGGAGTGCGGGTGGCACACCTCCACCGGCTCGGCGACCTGGGCCAGGGCCTCACGGAACGTGCCGGTCCGTAGCAGCAGCGCCCGGTCGCCCAGTTCGGCGGCGCGGTGACGCAGGGCGGAGAGGATCAGGTGCGCCTTCTGCCGGTGCATCGGGCGACGGCGGAACAGCTCCCGGATCTCCACGAGGAGGACCGGTTGATCGGGGTCGTCGAGGAAATGTGGCCCGAGTTGGTCGGCCAGCAACCATCGGCGGCGTAGCATCCCGCAATTCTGCCCATTTTCGGACCGTCCCGCGCGCCGGCAGGCCGAGTGATCGATGCCTGATCCGGATCGGGGTCAGGCCGCCGCCGTCGCGGTCGACCCGGCGTCGCGTCCCCGCAGCACCACCGTCACCGCCACGAGGGCGACCAGCAGCAGCGCGAGTACCGGCACCGGGGCCGGTCCCAGCGGCACGAGCAGCGCCAGCCCGGCGACCACCGGATACGCGGCGACCACCGCGCCGTGCTGCTGGCGGCGTACGTGCAGCACCCAGACGGTCAGCAGGAAGACGGCTGTCGGTACGGCGACCGCATACGCGGCGGTCGTACCGGAGACGTGCGCGAGGTGCCGCTCGTGGTCCACCACCACGGGCAGGCCGGCTCCGACCGCGGCGATCGCCGCGAAGATCAGGTAGTGGCCGTAGCCCCACACCAGCGAGTACGGCATCCGGTCCGGCGCCTCGACCGGACGGTCGAAGTAGAGCCACCACAGCGCGTACACGATGACCGCGCCGGCCGCCGCGAGCGCCCAGAGACCGTGCTCGCCCGCGTCCAGCCCGGTCTGGATCGCCACCGAGATCGCCAGCACCGCCTCACCCAGCACGATCAGCGTGAACAGCCCGTACCGCTCGCCGATGTGCCCGGGATGCCACGGTGTCATGCCGGGACGCTCGGCCACCGCCGGCACCAGTAGGTCGGCGAGGGCCAGCAGCAGGAACGTCACGATGCCCCAGCCGTCGGGCAGCACCAGCCGCAGCAGCCAGCCGAGCTGCACGACGGTCACGCCGATGGCGTACCGGCGGGCCGCGGCCCGGTGCGTCGGGTCACCGGCGGCGGCCCGGCTCCACTGCCCGACGGCGGCCAGCCGCATGACCACGTACCCGTAGGTGATGACGGTGAAGTCGGCGTCGCTGAACGCGCGCGGCACCCCGGCCGCCAGGATCAACGCCCCGGTGATTTGTGCCAGTGTGGTGATCCGGTAGACGTCGTCGTCGGTGTCGTACGCCGAGGCGAACCAGGTGAAGTTCATCCACGACCACCAGATCGCGAAGAACACCATCAGGTAGCTCGGTAGCGCGTGGGCCAGGTGCCCCTCGGCGACGTCGTGGTGCAGGCTCGTCGCCGCCTGCGCCACAGCCACCACGAAACACAGGTCGAAGAAGAGTTCCAGAGGGGTGGCCGAGCGGTGCGGCTCGTCGCGGCGGCGCGGCCTCATGGGCCGGTAGAACGGCCGCACCGAACGACTGTGGGTCACCGCAGCTCCTCAGGCCGACCGTCGGGCTCGGGCACACGATAACGGGTGCCGACGATGCGGTTCGGCCAGGTCAGCCGCGCCGACGGCCGTGGGTCAGCCCCTCCAGCACCAGCGTCAGGCCGGCGCCGACCAACCAGACGTCCTTGGCCAACCCGGCCCCCTGCTGGGTCGGCCGGACGCCGCCGGGCCGGCGCATCCCCGGCGTCTTCAGGTAGAGCTGCACGAGACCCGCGCCGAACGCGGTCAGACCGAGCCCCACCAGCGGCGTCGGCACGAACGGCGCGAGCAGCGCCGCACCCAGGGCGATCTCCGAGTACGACAGCAGCTTGGCGAATCGCGGCGGGTCCAGTTGGCCGAGCTGCGGAACGGCGGCGACGGCCATCCCGTGCATCGCCTGCGCGGCCTCGCCCTCCAGGTTCCGCTTGCCGAGGCCCGAGTCGAGGAAGTACGCGCCGATGGTGGCCCGCAGCGGCAGATGCGCGAGTTTCATGATTACTCCCGATGGCCGTGGTCCGAATCGTGGCCCGCGTACCCACCGTGACCCCCGATAACCCGCCGCCCGACCGACTGGGCCGACCGTGATGATCGCGGTAGGTTCGCCCGGGGCCCACCGCCGAGCCCGGTCCACCCGCCCGGTACCGGCCCCGCCACCGACCACCACCAGGAGGCGAAGTGAGCCAGGAAGTCCGGGGAGTCATCTCCCGCAGCAAGGGCGCGCCGGTCGAGGTCACCACGATCGTGGTGCCCGACCCCGGCCCGGGTGAGGCGATCGTCCGGATCCAGTCCTGCGGCGTCTGCCACACCGACCTGCACTACCGCGAGGGTGGCATCAACGACGACTACCCGTTCCTGCTCGGCCACGAGGCGGCGGGGATCGTCGAGCAGGTGGGGGAGGGCGTCACCGACGTCGCCCCGGGCGACTTCGTGGTGCTCAACTGGCGGGCGGTCTGCGGCGACTGCCGGGCCTGCCGTCGCGGCCGGCCCTGGTACTGCTTCAACACCCACAACGCCACCCAGCGGATGACCCTCACCGACGGCACGGAACTCACGCCGGCGCTGGGCATCGGCGCGTTCGCCGAGAAGACGCTGGTGCACGCCGGACAGTGCACGAAGGTGGACCCGGCCGCGCGGCCGGCCGCCGTGGGTCTGCTCGGCTGCGGCGTGATGGCCGGCCTCGGCGCGGCGATGAACACCGGCAACGTGACCCGTGGTGACTCGGTCGCGGTGATCGGCTGCGGCGGCGTCGGGGACGCGGCGGTCGCCGGCGCGGCCCTCGCCGGCGCCACGACGATCGTGGCCGTGGACACCGACAGCCGCAAGCTGGACTGGGCGAGGAAGTTCGGCGCGACGCACACCGTGAACGCCTCCGACGTCGACCCGGTCGAGGCGATCCGCGCCGCCACCGGCGGTTGCGGAGCCGACGTGGTCATCGACGCCGTTGGCCGACCGGAGACCTGGAAGCAGGCGTTCTACGCCCGGGATCTGGCCGGCACCGTCGTGCTGGTCGGCGTGCCGACGCCGCAGATGCAGATCGAGCTGCCGCTGCTGGACGTCTTCGGTCGCGGGGGCGCGCTCAAGTCCAGCTGGTACGGCGACTGCCTGCCCAGCCGGGACTTCCCGATGCTCACCGAGCTGTACCTCCAGGGCCGGCTCGACCTGGACGCCTTCGTCACCGAGGAGATCGCCCTCGACCAGGTCGAGAACGCGTTCGAGCGGATGCACCACGGCGACGTGCTGCGTTCGGTGGTGGTGTTCTGATGACCGTCCGGGTCGACCACGTGGTCACCTCCGGCACGTTCTCCCTCGACGGGCAGACCTTCGAGGTGGACAACAACGTGTGGGTGGTCGGTGACGACGACGAGTGCGTCATCCTCGACGCGCCGCACGACGTGGCCGCGATCCTCGCGCTGGTGGACGGTCGTCGGGTACGGGCCATCCTCGCCACCCACGCGCACGACGACCACGTACGGGTGGCGCCCGAACTGGCCGAGGCCACCGGCGCGCCGATCCTGCTGCACGCCGATGACCGGGTGCTCTGGGACATGGTCCACCCGCACCTGCCGCCGCACGGCGAGCTGCGCGACGGGCAGGGCGTCGAGGTGGCCGGCACGGCCCTGTGGGTGCTGCACACCCCCGGGCACAGTCCCGGCGCGTGCAGTTTCCACGCCCCGGACCTGGGCGCGGTGTTCGCCGGCGACACCCTGTTCCAGGGCGGGCCGGGCGCGACCGGGAGGTCGTACAGCGACTTCGACACCATCGTCGGGTCGATCCGTACCCGGCTGCTGACCCTGCCGGCGGACACGGTCGTGCACACCGGTCACGGTGACGACACCACCATCGGCGCGGAGGCCCCACACCTGCCGGAGTGGCTGGCCCGGGGGCACTGACCCGCGCGTGCCGACGGCCGGCTCAACGTTCGTCGGCTGCGCCCAGCACCGGCTTGACGTCCAGCACGGGGGTGCCGTCGAGGGCTTCCAGGTCGGCCACCTCGACGCGCAGCCCGTCCACCGCGAGCACCCGCACCCGGTGCAGCCCGATCGGGTTGGGCCGGTGCGGGGAGCGGGTGCTGAACACGCCGCCCTGCCGCGGGGTGCTCGCCCCGTCGACCAGCGGCGAGGCGACCCGGCCGACCGGGCGCAGCAGGTACGCGTCGTCGACCATCCTTGCTCCCTTCGGGACAGTGCCCCCGTCAGCGTAGGCGTTACGATCCGGCGCATGGCCGCCGAGAACCCCGTGCCCGTCGTCCGTCAACTGCGCCTCGTGGTGGAGGCGGCGGACCACGAGGCCGCCGTGGCGTTCTTCCGCGACGCCCTCGGCCTGCCCGTGGAGGCCGAGTTCACCAGCGACGGAGACGCCCGGGTGGTGATCCTGGACGCCGGCCGGGCCACGCTGGAGATCGCCAACCCGGCGCAGAAGCGGCTGATCGACGAGGTCGAGGTGGGTCGCCAGGTCGCACCGCGCATCCGGGTGGCCTTCGAGGTGGACGACTCCGCCGCGACCACCGCCCGGCTGGTCGCCGCCGGGGCGAGCGAGGTCGCGCCGCCGACGCTGACGCCGTGGCGGTCGCTCAACGCGCGCCTCGACGCCCCCGCCGACCTGCACATCACCGTCTTCCAGGAGTTGGACACGGAGCCGGACACGCCGTGACGTCGCCCGTACCGGCGTGTGCCTGGGTCGTGCCGGGACGGACGTCGCGGGCCTGACCCGGACGCTCCTGGACACGCCGCTCCAGACCGCAACGGTCGGCCGTGCGCTGGACGACTACGTGCAGGCCCAGATCCACGGACCCCTCGACCTCGCGTCCGACGCCGAGGAGCTGGTGGTGGACCCGTCCTTCGCCGGTACCGCCACCGGCGACGCGCTGGAATTCGTGGCGCGGCGGTACGGTTTCCCGCTGCGGTGGCACCCCGGCTTCGCGCTGGCCGTCGACGAGGTCGACGCTGAGTTCCGGGGCCCCGCGATCCCGGTGCTCGCGGCACGCCTGCACCGGGAGTTCGCCCGGCCGGGCGCGCCGGTGATCGGCCGGGGCGCCGTGTCGGTGGTGACCGAGCCGCACCGCTGGGCCGATCGGGGTCCGGCCGCCGACACCCTCCAGCACCTCAAGCAGCTCTGGCACGTGCTCGTCCGGTTCGGTACGGCCCATCCGAGCTGACGTGACCGCACGGATCGTCCGTTTCGTCCAGTTGTCGCGCGACCACGCCGACCATCCGAATTCCCCGAGGTGGCCGGCACCGCAGCCCGTCACCGTGGAGACATTTCCGGAATGACCGACTCGTCGGGCTGGTTGTGTCCCCCGTACCGCCGGAGCCCAAACCCCTTTTCCGCGGTCACCTCCCGAGGCGCGTTCACCCCGGAGCGCTCCGCACGATCGAAAGGAACCATCGTGAAGCCCGACTTCACTCGATGGCTCCCCGCCATCGCCAAGGACTCGTACCGCAAGACCGCGCTGAGCGTGGTGGGTGTTGCCGCCCTCGGTGGTCTGGCGCTCGCGCCGACCGCGGCCGCCGCCCCGGTCACCTCCGGGCCGCACCAGGGCGCCGTCGCCGCCATCGACCTCGCCACCGGCAAGGCCGCCACCGCCGCTCACCACGAGGAGCAGCCCGTCGAGTCCGGGCTGACCACCGGCTCTCCCACCGGCAAGCCGCCGGCCGGCAAGCCGAGCCGCGACGAACTGATCCCGCACGGCATCGAGGGCGCACAGTCGCGCATCCCGCTCGACAAGGCGCAGCTAGACAACGCGCGGGCGATCGTCGACGCGGCCAGGAAGACCGGCGTCGGCGACCGTGGCGCGGTGATCGGTGTCGCCACCTCCCTGCAGGAGTCGAAGCTCTACAACCTCGGCCACCTCGGCGCGTACAACGACCACGACTCGCAGGGCCTGTTCCAGCAGCGTCCGTCGTCCGGTTGGGGTTCGCCCGAGCAGATCACCGACCCGGAGTACGCCGCCACGGCGTTCTTCGACGCGCTCAGGAACGTCGGCGGCTGGCAGGACCTGCCGCTGACCACCGCCGCGCAGACCGTCCAGGTCTCCGCCTTCCCGTACGCGTACGCGCAGTGGGAGGAGCAGGCGGCGGACGTCGTCCAGCAGCTCTGGTGACCTCGACACACCGGCCGGCCCCCGTCACGGGAGCCGGCCGGTGTCGTCTCGTCAGCAGGGCGCGTAGAGGCGGCGGGTGCCGACCCCTGCGGCGTACGCCTCCCGGTCGCTGAACCGGCAGCCGTAGTCGGGCCGCGACACGATCGCCGGATCGGTCACGGTGTCGCCGGCCGGGCGCTTGCCGGTGCGTACCCAGGACACCAGGTCGTCCCAGGCGGCGCCGGCCTCGGCCGGGCTGAACTCGCAGTGCTGCGCGGCCCGGACGGCCCGCTGCACCACCAGCCGGCTGCGACCGTGCCGTGCCACGTCGGTGGCGTACGCCTGCTCCATGCTGAACGGTACGAACAGGTCACCGAGGTCGTGCAGGCTGAGCACCGGCGCGCTCGGGCGGCCGGCGATGCGCGGCACCTCCGTCAGCGTCGGCAGGAGCCGTTGCCGGAGGTTCTCCGGCGCGACCCGTCGCACGGTCGAGTTCAGGTCGACCGGATTGTTCGGGCTGTAGCGGGTGAGCAGGTTCGTGGCGAGCTGCCCGGGCCGTTCGGCGGGGGAGTCGCCGCCGTCGGTCACCATGATCGAGAAGAGGAAGTCCTTCCAGACCGCGAACGCCGCCTCCGCGCCGGGACGCGGCCCGCCCGAGCGGTTCACCGTCACGGCCCGCAACTGCTTGCCCCGCTCGGTGGTGGTGTCCGGACCGGTCGGCGTGAGTCCCGCCAGCCCCAGCGTCGCCTGGATGCGCGGCACCGCGTCGCTCAGGTAGTCGGCCGGCGTGGGATAGGCCGGCACCCCGGCGAGCGCCTGCGCGACCAGGTTGTAGTCGAGATAGAAGTCGAGCAGAGTCTGGTCGCCGAGCACCCCGCACATGGGCAGAGCGCCGTCGTAGTAGCCGGGATACTGCTCCAGCGAGCGGCCGATGACGTACCCGCCCATCGACACCCCGGCGAGATACGTGCGGTGCGGCCGACGTACCGTCCGTCCGAAGTGGTCCGCGAGATCCTTCGTGCTCAGCACCCCGGAGCGGATGTCGAAGCCGTTCCGGTCGTACGAGGACGACGCCCACGCGTACCCCTGGGTCAGCAACCGCTGCCGCAGGTCGAAGCCCGGCGGCTCCGGCGAGAGCACCGTGCCCTGCCCGCGGTATCCGTGCGCCCACACCACCAGGTCACCGTTCCACCGGGCGGGAACCTCGATGATGTACGCGGCGTGACGGTGCACGCCCTGCCGTACCGTCGTCGGCTTGCCCGCCACGGTCAGCGGCGTCAGCGGCGGGTTCTGGAAGGTGTAGCCCGGCAGCGGCTGGTCGCCTCCGGGATCACGGTCGGTCGCCGCGGCCGCGCCTGCGGTGCCTGCGGGTGCGGCGGTGGTGGGTGCGGGGCCGATCAGCCCGACGGCCAGGGTCAGTGTCGCGGTGGCGGCGACCAGGCGGCGCAGGGTGCGAATGGGTACGGACAGCATCATGCTTCCCATCGGACGGATGTCGCCTGCGGGGCGACCAGGCGGGACGGTTGCCTACCGGCCGGTAGCGTCCTGAACCTAGGACTGCCGTCGACCGGAGTCAATGGCTGCGCTGACCGGTCGGTCAGCCCCGGTCGGCCTCGATTCCGTGTTTCGGACCCGTCGGGTTGACTGTCGTCGTGGACGACACGATCTGGGCGGCGGCCCGGGCTGCGCGGAGTTGGCTGGACACCGCGAACGGCACCGGGCAGACCGAGTTGACCTGCCGCATCCTCAAGCTGACCGAGGAGGCCGGCGAGGCGTCCGCCGCCTGGATCGGTCTGCTCGGGCAGAATCCGCGCAAGGGTGTCACCCACACGCGCGAGGACGTGGCAGCCGAGTTGGCCGACGTCGTCTTCACCGCGCTGGTGGCGATCGAGAGCCTGGGACTCGACGCGCAGACCGTCGTGGGGGCCTGTGCGGAGAAGGTCCGCTCCCGGCTGGAGACCTGACCCGCGCCGGCGACCGTGATCCACTCCAGGTCGCCGATGTGGGGGCTTCCCACGCACCCGATGCCCCCGGATCGGCGACCTCGAGTCGATCACCCGATCCGCCCGCCCCTGCGCCCGGTGGGGCCGGGGTGATATGTGTGCTGTGTCCGGACCCGGGGGGCGTGACCGCACGTGCGGGTGGGGATGTGACCGGGCGCGTGGACGGGTCGGACTGCCGTCGGGGCCGGACGCAGGTGGCCCGCCGGGAATGGGCCCCGGCGGCACGCCGTTACACCCGGTCCCGGCATGGCAACCACCCCAGCGCCGCAGGTCGGCCGGGGAATGGTCCCGGCCGCCGGGTCGTTGTACAGGGTCCGGCGCGATGAGCCTCCGCTCGCGGGCCGCCCCCCGAGCCCCCGGAATGACCCCGGCCACCAAGTCGTTGCACCCGGTCCACGGCGCCTATCAAGGGCCCGTGAGCCCGCGGGAATGACCCCGACCGGCCGGTCGTTACACCCGGTCCCGGCTCGGCTCACCCGGTTCGTCAGTCCCCGGGAATGACCCCGGCCAGCCGGTCGTTACACCCTGTCCCGGCGCCACGAGCCCCCCGCTCGCAGGCCGCCGACCCAGACTTTTCAAGCGCCCGGACGAGGTGCTGACCCCCACGTCACCCGATCCCCCGAACGGTGTCGCGTGGGTGTTTCCTACCCCCGAAGGAGCTACCCCCATGAACACGATCTTCCGCAAGAGCATGCTGTCCGTTGCTGGTCTCGCGTTCGCCGGTGGTGTGTTCGCCGGCCCGATCGCCGCCCACGCCAACCCGGCCGTGGACGCCAAGCCCGCCGCCGTCGCCGTGCAGAGCGCCGCGCCCAAGCCGCAGGGCGACCAGTCGCACATCACCCTCGACGACGAGCAGACCGCCAACGTCAAGGCCATCATCGCGGCCACGAAGAAGGCCGGCCTGCCCGAGCGCGCCGCGGTCATCTCCATCGCCACGAGCCTGCAGGAGTCCAAGCTGGAGAACCTGGGCCACCTGGGTGACGCCAACGACCACGACTCCCTCGGCCTGTTCCAGCAGCGCCCCACCAGCGGTTGGGGCACCCCGGAGCAGATCACCAACCCGGAGTACTCCACCACCGCGTTCCTCAAGGGCCTCAAGCAGGTCGACGGCTGGCAGGACATGCCGCTGACCGACGCCGCGCAGACCGTGCAGGTCTCCGCCTACCCGGACGCGTACGCGCAGTGGGAGCAGCAGGCCACCGACCTGGTCGCCCAGCACTGGAACAGCTGAGACACACCGATGGCCGGCACCCCCGCACGGGGTGCCGGCCATCGTCGTACCCGCAGATCTTGCTGTGGCGACGTAGCGCAGTGGCGTTGTCGGCGCGCAGTGATCCGATCGGCGGGCGGCTACGTACCTCCCGGCGGGGACCGGCGGAGGGACAGGGGCATTGGCCGCAGTGGGTGACAGCAGCGAGCAGCACGCAAAACGCCAGACAGGCCGACAACCTGTGCAGACCCCGGCGGCGGCCCGGACGGCTGCGGCGCATCTGCCGGCCGACCACCGCGCGACGAGCCGTCCCGAGCCCGAGGCGGCCAGCCGGGAGCGGGCCACCGCCGCACGACAGCCGCCCGAGGCGGCCAGCCGGGAGCGGGCCACCGCCGCACGACAGCCGCCCGAGTCCGGACCGCGACCGCAGCAGGACGCCGAGCCGAGACCAGGGCACGACGCGGAGCGGGACGCGACAGTTCCGTCCGGACGGTGGTCGGTCGGTGCTCGTCTGCTGTTGAGCGCCGCTGCCGTCGTGCTGGTTCTCGGTGCCGTGGCTGTCGCGGTCATCGTCAGCGACCCCTACCGCCTCGGCCAGACATACGGTGATACCGGTCCACGGGATACGAGGCAGGATGCCGCCTCCGACCACACGATGACCGCTCCTCTGGCAGGTCGGCAGAAGGCCACCTTCGTGCTCGCCGACGGGTTGACGTCGTTCGACCTGCGGGTGGCCGACCTGGGTGAGGATCTCTACCGGATCAGCGGCCCGGCCGGCTCGGGTGTGGCCGTCCGGCCGGTGTCGCAGGGCGAGACCGTACGGCTCGACGTGGTGGCCACCGGCGCGTCCGACGGACGGGCCGTGCGGGTGTTGCTGAGCGAGCGGGTCGCCTGGCGGCTACGGCTGGAGGGCGGGGTCAGCGAACAGGTGCTGGATCTGGCACGGGCGCGTCTTCTGGGTGTGGATCTCGTCGGCGGCTCCGCTCGCACGGAAATCATTCTGCCGCCGGTGGACCGTGGCGCGGTGACGGTGCGGATGAGTGGCGGAACCAGCCGGTTGACGGTCCGGGTGCCGGGCACACCGCCGGTGCGGGTGCGGGCGGGAGCGGGCGCCGGTTCGGTAGTGGTCCGCGGCGAGCGGTGGAACGGGGTCGCCGCCGGCGCACTGTTGAGTACGCCGGGCTGGGACCGCTCACCCAACCGCATCTTCCTCGATCTGGTGGCGGGCGTCGACACCGTGACGGTGACCGAGGCCCGGTGAACCGCGACGACCAGACTGGGTTGGCGGTCACCCCGAACCGGAAGCGCCGCAGGCGGGGCAGGGCGCGAGCGTACAGTCGGGCGGTGGAGCGTACCGAATCGATGCTGGCGCAGACCCGACCACCTGGCGTGGCCGATGTTGATCCCGGCAGCGTGCTGCTGCCGGGCCACGACGTTCCGTTGGGGCGGTACACGACGGTGCGGCGGTTGCTGCCGCAGCGGCCCCGGCGGATGGTCGGCGCGTGGTGCTTCGTGGACCATTTCGGCCCGGACGACGTGGCGCAGCGGCCCGGCATGGAGGTGCCGCCGCACCCGCACACGGGTCTGCAGACGGTGACCTGGCTGCTCGACGGCGAGATCATCCACCGGGACAGCCTCGGCAACGTGCAGGCGATCCGACCCGGTCAGTTGAACGTGATGACCTCCGGGCACGGCATCGCCCACTCGGAGCGGTCGCCGGCCACGCATCCACCGGTCATGCACGGTGTGCAGCTCTGGGTGGCGCTGCCGGACCCGGCTCGGGCCGGCGCGGCCGACTTCGCCCATCATGCCGACCTGCCGCGCTGGCGCGATGGCGAGGTCGACGCGACTCTCCTGGTGGGCGAGTTCGCCGGCCAGCGGTCACCGGCCGTGGTGCACACCCCGCTGGTGGGCGTGCAGCTCGAGCTGGGCGGTTCGGCGCCGACGACGCTGCCGTTGCGGCCCGATTTCGAGTACGCCCTGCTGGCGATGTCCGGTGCCGCCGAGGCTGCCGGGGTGGGTTTCGAGCCGGGGGCGCTGCTCTATCTGGGCATGGGTCGACGGGAGCTGACCGTGCGGGGCGGGGCGGGGGCGCGGTTGTTGCTGCTGGGCGGTACGCCGTTCGAGGAGCCGTTGGTCATGTGGTGGAACTTTGTGGGCCGCTCGCACGAGGAGGTCGCCACGGCCCGGGAGGACTGGATGGCCGGGCGGCGTTTCGGGGTGGTGGCCGACGACGCGGCGTCACCGCTGCCGGCGCCCGCCCTGCCCACCACCCGGCTCAAGGCCCGCGACCGCATCGGCGGCCTGCACGGCTGATCGCGTCGGGCCGACACGGTGCCCGCGTGTGACCGATGGTGGCACGGGTAGTCGCCGGCATGGCGAGCACCCTGATCAACCCCGTGGAGGACCGCAAGCGCCTGGCCCGTCGGCTGGCCGGCAGTGGGCGGGGCTTCGCCGAGCAGTACGGCTTCCGGGTCACCAACAATCCGGCGAGCCTGTTCCAGGTGCTCTGTCTCGCGGTGCTGCTCGCCCGGCGGGGTGACTTCCGTCGGGCGGTGGACGGCGCGCGGGGACTGCGCGACGCGGGCTGGGACAGCGCCGCCCGGCTGGCCCGTTCGCTGCACGGGGACCGGTCGCGGGTGTTGCGCGACAGTGGTCAGCGCGGGAACGTCGACGCGTTGGCCGACGTGTTGGGCGACCTGGCGCGGACCGTCGTCGACCGGTACCGGGGTGACCTGCGCCGCCTGCGCGCCGCCGCGCACCACGATCCGGCGACTGAGCGTGCCCTCCTGGCCGACCTGCCCGGCGTGGATTCCGAGGTCGTCGACCTGTTCCTGCGGGAGGCGCAGGCACTGTGGCGGGAGGTGACCCCGGTCGCGGACCGGCAGGCGTTGGTGGCGGCTCGCCGGCTCGGGCTGGGTCGCTCGGCGGATGACCTGGCCGGGTTGGCCGGCGGTGAGTCGGAACGGCTGGCGTGGCTGGTGGGGGCTCTGGCACGGGTCGAGTTGGAGCATCGGTACGCGGAGCTGACCGGCTGACCTGGACGTGCCCTGGCCCACAGTTCATCGAAAACTGACCGTATGGAGGATGTTCTGTCGTATGGTTGTACCCGGCAGTGCTGACCGCTCGGTTCGGGCGGGCATCTACCGCCTGGTGACCGCGACCGGTTCGGACGTGGTTCACCGCCTGGGCAGGTTTGTGTGGCGCCCCCGGTCGCGGTTCGTGGCCAAGGGGGCGCCCGCCTGTCCCGGGGAGCCGCCGCCAGCTCCGGCACCGCCGTCGAGCGCCGGCCCGCTCCGAAGAACTCAGTGCGCCAGGCCCGCCAGCAGGTTCACCGTGACGGCGATGACGAACGCGCCGAACAGGTACGACACCATCGAGTGCCGCAGCACCGTACGGCGCATCTCGTTGCTGGTCAGGTTGGTGTCGGACACCTGGAACGTCGTCCCGACGGTGAACGCCATGTACGCGAAGTCCGAGTACCGGGGCGGTTCGCTCTGGTTGAAGTTCACCCCGCCGTCCGGGCCGGTGTAGTAGATCCGCGCGTAGCGGGCGGCGAACACGGTGTGCACGACCAGCCAGGACAGCACCACGCTGAGGACGCCCAACCCGCTGTACAGGTCGCGGCGCACTCCGGGTGGCGCGCCGTGCGCGCTGGCCAGGACCAGTCCGACGGCCAGCAGGCTGGCGAGGCAGGCGATCAGCAGCACCACGTCCCGGGTGGGCCGGTTGGGGTCCTCGTGCACGGCGAGTTGGGCGGTGCGGGCGGCGTCCATCGGCCAGAGCTTGCGCCACACCAGCACCAGCCAGCTCAGCGCTGCGGCGTCCCAGCCGGCCAGTGGGGAGAGCGCCGGCGACAGCGTGAGGGCGAACGCGCTACCCGCGACGAGGCCGACCACCGCCACGACGACGAGTTGCGCCCCCGCCGGGGTGTGGCCGTCCGGGGGGCGCGACAGCGGGCCGGTGCCGGTCATCCGCGACGCCGACCCGTTCCGGCGGACCCCACCACCGCCGGGTCAGATGCCGCGCAGATGCTGCGACACCCGGTTGTGCTTCTTGTCCCGGGCCTGCGTGGCGCGTTGCGCGGGGCCCACCTCGGGGGCGGCCTCGATGCCGGCCGACCGGGCGACCTCGGTGCCGTTGGCGTAGTCGACCGGTGGCAGGGCGCGCAGCGCCTTGAGGACGTCCGGCGGGGCGCCCTCGCGTTCGGCCTCGCGGATCACGTCGTCCTTCTCGGCCGGGTAGTCCAGGCTCGACAGGTACTGCAGGACGTCCGCGTAGCTCGCCATGTCCGGGCTCCCTCGGGGCATCGATTGGTCACGACCGGCGGCGGTTACCCGCCCGCCGCCGGGTCACGCCCAGGTCGGTCCAGGAAATCCGGCGTCGTTTCCACCACGTCGCCGCGGGTACCCGCAGGCGCCGCAGACGGAGCCCGAGGGAGTACGCGATGAACTACGACACCTTCGTCGACCAGGTTTCCCAGCGCACCCGCACGTCGTCGGAGCAGGCGGTCGAGCTGACCCGGGCCGTGCTGGAGACGTTCGCCGAACGGCTGACCGGCGGCGAGGTGCTGGACCTGGCCGCGCAGTTGCCGCAGCCGCTGCAACTGGTGCTCAAGCCGAGCCCGAGCACCGAGCAGGCGGACCGGTTCGGTGCGGCCGAGTTCGTGGCCCGTGTGGCGCTGCGCGCCCGGGTGCAGGAACCCGCGGCGCGGGACGCCACCCGGGCGGTGTTCACCACCCTTCGCGAGGCGATCACGGGCGGGGAGTTCGACGACGTGGCGACGCAGTTGCCGCGCGACTACCGGGACCTCGTGGAGCAGGCGATGGCGCCGGGGGCGACGCTGCGCCGCGCCTGACGGCGGGTCGGAACGCGGAGACGCACAGCGGTTGGCCAGGGCAACCATCGACGTCCGGCTTGGCGTGTCGATTCGGCCTGGCCTAACCTTGTTGTGCGAGGGGAGTACTTCCCACGAACCATTCCGGTCAGTACGGCACGCCCGGCGTGCCTCGGGTGGTTGCCCATCGGGTGATGATGGGTGAAGGAGACCTCGAACATGACACGGTGTTCGAGGAGACCCCATGACCGAATTGTCCCCCTTGGCCGCGGCGAGCGACCTGACGTCGATCGGTACCCCCACCCTCTGGGCGGTGACGATCGCCGGCGTACTGCTCCTGCTGGTGCTGGACTTCCTGGTGACGCGCAAGCCGCACGAGGTGTCCATGCGCGAGGCGATCGGCTGGTCCGCGTTCTACATCGCCCTGCCGCTGGCCTTCGGCGGCTGGCTCTGGGCCCGCTACGGCTCCCAGCAGGGCGTGGAATACCTGACCGGTTACCTCGTCGAGAAGTCCCTCTCGGTCGACAACCTCTTCGTCTTCATGCTGCTGCTGGCCGCGTTCGCCGTTCCGGCCGTACTCGCCCAGCGGGTGCTGCTCTACGGCATCGCCGGCGCCCTGGTGCTGCGGGCGGTCTTCATCGCCCTCGGCGCGGCGGCGTTGCAGACCCTCGACTTCGCGTTCCTGCTCTTCGCGATCATCCTCATCGCCACGGCGGTGAAGCTGCTGCGCGACGCCCTCTCCGGGCACGAGCAGGAGGTCGACATCAACAAGATGCGCTCGGTGAAGCTGCTGCGCAAGGTCATGCCGGTGGTCGACGAATACCACGGCACCAGGATGACCGTCCGGCAGGGCGCGAGGCGGGCACTCACCCCGTTCGCCCTGGTGGTTGTCGCGGTGCTGGCCACCGACATCGTCTTCGCGGTCGACTCGGTGCCGGCGGTCTACGGCATCACCGAGGACCCGTACCTGGTCTTCGCCACCAACGCGTTCGCCCTGCTCGGTCTGCGGGCGCTCTACTTCGTCCTGCACGCGGCGCTGAGCCGGCTGGTTCACCTCAGCTACGGCCTGGCGATCATCCTGGCCTTCATCGGGCTCAAGCTCGGCCTGCACTGGGCGCACGGCATCTGGGAGAGCGTTCCGCAGATCCCCACCCTGGCCTCGCTCGGCGTGATCATCGGTGTGCTGGTGGTCGTCACCCTGACCAGCCTGCGTGCCACCCGGGGCGGCACGCCCACCGAGCGCGAGGTCGTCACCGACCGGCACTGACCGCGCCGCGCCGGGCCGAGAAGGGGGTACGCGGGAAAGCTCCCGGCGGGCCGGCCCGGGTGGTACGACTGTGCAATGGGAATCGTGTCACCGGGCTTCCAGGGTCGGCCCCGATCGCAGGAACCGGCCCTGCCGCCCGGTCAGTACCTGACCGAGGACTTCCCGGTGCTCTCGGCCGGCCCGACACCCCGGGTCTCCCTGGACACCTGGGAGTTCGTCATCGCCGCCGAGAACGGCAGCGAGTACCGGTGGTCGTGGCAGGAGTTGATGGCGCTTCCGCAGGAGACGCCGACAGTCGACATCCACTGCGTCACCCACTGGTCGAAGCTCGGCACCACCTGGACGGGCGTCTCCCTGGACACCCTGCTCGACGGTGTGGACACCGGAGCGCACTTCGCGCTCGCGCACTCCTACGGCGGGTACACGACCAACCTGCCGCTGGACGACCTGCGCGGCGGTCGGGCCTGGGTGGCGCACACCTTCGACGGCGCGCCGCTGCCGGCCGAGCACGGTGGCCCGGCGCGTCTGCTGGTGCCGCACCTGTACTTCTGGAAGTCCGCCAAGTGGGTGCGCGGCATCCGGCTCAAGACGATGGACGAGCCGGGGTTCTGGGAGACCGCCGGCTACCACGACTACGGCGACCCGTGGCGCGAGCAGCGGTACCAGGGTGACTGAGCGGGCCGTGGCGACGGGCACCCCGGCCCGCGCGCCGATCAAGTGGCAGGTGGCCCGGCTGGTGGAGCGCCGGGTGGAGACGCCGTCCGCGCAGACGCTGGTCCTGGAGGTGCCGGACTGGCCGGGGCACCTGCCCGGCCAGCACGTCGACGTGCGGTTGACCGCACCGGACGGTTACCAGGCCGCCCGGTCGTACTCGATCGCCGGGCCGGTCGTGGACGGCCCCGGCGGTCCGCGCATCGAGGTGACCGTCCAGCGGGTCCACGACGGCGAGGTGTCCCCGTACCTCATCGACGTCTTCGCCGCCGGCGACCCGGTGGAGATCCGCGGACCGCTCGGTGGCTGGTTCATCTGGCGGCCCGAGCAGACCGACCCGGTGCAGCTCGTGGCCGGCGGCTCCGGGATCGTGCCGTTGATGGCGATGATCCGGGCGCGACGGGAGGTCGGCAGCAAGGTGCCGTTCCGGCTGATCTACTCGGTGCGGACGCCGCAGGACGTGATCTACGCCGACGAGCTGCGCCGCCGGGGCCGCGACGACTTCGGCCTGGACGTGGCGTACGTCTACACCCGCGAGGCCCCCGACGGGTGGCGCGGCGAGCCGCACCGCGTCAGCCTGGCCGACGTCAACACCCACGGCTGGCCGCCGGATCTGCAACCGCTCACGTACGTCTGCGGTCCGACCGGGTTCGTGGAGGCCGTGGCCGACCTGCTGGTGGGGCTGGGCCATCCGTCGCGACGGATCAGGACCGAACGCTTCGGCCCCACCGGCTGAGCCCGTCCGCCGCTTACCGTCTCGTCGAGGAGATCCGATGACCAACATGTCCTACCTGGACGGCAACATGCTCGACGGCCCGCTGCGCGAGCTGTTCGCCGTCGACCTGAGCACCGCGACGGGCCGCTGCGAGAACTGCGGGATGACCGGCTCGATGGCCAGCCTGCACGTCTACTCGCACGCCCCTGGCCTGGTCGCCCGCTGCCCGTCCTGCGAATCGGTGATGGTGCGGCTGGTGCGCGGGCCGGACCGGGCCTGGCTGGACATGCGCGGCGTCACCTACCTCCAGGTCCCGATGCCGATGGAGCAGGCACTTCCCGAGCCGCTCTGACGGGACGCAGCAAATGCGCGGGGGCGCGCTCAGCTCCCTGCCGGGCTGAGCCCTCTCGTCACGGGGTGGGGGTGGGCGGTCGATGAAAGTGGATAAATACTGGATTTTGCATAGTCTTCAATTTATCGATGTCTTCTTGCTCGGTTTCACGGCATGGGGTCGGATGTCCGGCAACTGTTAAGACAGTTGACTATTCATCCACCCCGTACCGAGGAGACCCCCATGCGCTATCGACGCGTACTCCTGGCGGCGGTCATCGCGATCGCCGCCGGCGCGGTGACGGTCACCCCGCCCCCGAGCGCCCAGGCTGCCCCCGCCACCTTCACCCACCCCGGCGTCCTGGTCAGCCGCCCACAACTCGACTTCGTCAAGGCCAAGGTGCAGGCCGGCGAGCAGCCGTGGCGCAACGCCTACAACCAGATGATGGGCAGCCGGTACGCCTCGCTGTCCCGGGTCCCCGCACCGCGCGCGACCGTCGAATGCGGTCAGACCTCCAACCCGAACTACGGCTGCACCGACGAGCGTGAGGACGCCATCGCCGCGTACACCGACGCGCTGGCCTGGTACATCACCGGCAACTCGGCGTACGCACAGAAGTCGATAGCCCTGATGGACGCCTGGTCCGCCACCATCCAGCGGCACACCAACTCCAACGCCCCGTTGCAGACCGGCTGGGCCGGATCGGTGTGGCCGCGCGCTGCCGAGATCATCCGCTACACGTACGGCAACTGGCCCAACCAGGCCCGGTTCGGGACCATGCTGCGCACCGTCTACCTGCCCGTCGTCATCGCCGGTGACTCCCGCACCAGCAACTGGGACCTGACCCTCGCCGAGGCGGCCATCGGCATCTCGATCTTCCTCGAGGACCGCACGTCGTACGACCGCGCGCTCGCCCGGTTCCGGGCTGCGGCCGCCGCCTCCATCTACATCGCGGCGGACGGGGTCCGACCCCTCTACCCGCCGGCCACCAGCGTCGACACGCCCGCCGAACTCGTCTCCCGGTGGCACGGCCAGGCCACCTACACCGACGGTCACGCGCAGGAGACCTGCCGCGACTGGGTCCACACCGGCTACAGCATCTCGGCCATCTCGCACGTCGCCGAGACCACCCGCATCCAGGGTGGCGACCTCTACCCGGAGCTTCAGGACCGGCTGCGCCACGCGCTCGGCTTCCACACCAAGTTCGAGAACGGCACCGCCGTCCCGTCGAGCGTGTGCGGCGGCTCGGTGACCCTCGGCCTCGGCCCGATCACCGAAGTCGGCTTCAACGCGCTGCACAATCGGATGGGCATCGGGATGGCGAACACCCAGAGCTACACCGAGCGCAAGCGTCCCCAGGGCACGAACAACCTCTTCGTGGCCTGGGAGACCCTGACCCACGCCAACAACCCGGCGTAGGCCCACGCCGATCGTGCGCGTCCGGCCTCGGCACGGGTGGGATGCCCCTCGTGTCGGGGCCGGAAGCGCCGGCGGCAGACTGACCGGATGAGCACCGGTCGGTGGCGCGGCGTTCCCCTGCGGGTTCGGCTGGTCGTGTCGGCGGCGGTGCTGGTCTTCGCGTACGGCGGCGTCGTGCACGTACTCCAGTTGCTCGTCCCCGGTCTCCGACCGCAGCTCGCCCTGCCCGGCTGGCTGGCGGTCTACTTCGCGTCCCTGACCCTGTGGGATCCGTTGGCGGCGCTGCTGCTGGCGGCTCGCCGTCCGGCGGGGCTCGCGCTCGGCTGCGCCGTGCTGGTGACGGACGCCGCCGCCAATGGGTACGCCAACTACGTGCTCGACCCCACCGGTGGCGTCACCCCGGGCCGGATCGGGCAGGCCGTCATCACCGCCCTCGCCGTCGCGCTCGTCGCGTTCACCCCGTGGCTGGCCCGCTGGTTCAGTCCGACACGATGAGCGGGCGGCGGTACGGGGTCCAGCCGACGAACCGCGCGAACATCGCCTGCGGTGCGGGCGCCTCGTCGGGATTGAGCCGGTAGAGGTCCCGGATCGCTTCGTGCAGTTGCCCGCACAGGTAGATCGACAGACCGATCAGGTCGTGCTCGTGCTCGGCCTTGAGCACCAGCCGGGCGGTCGGGCAGGGCCACGGACCGCCGCATGCCCGGCAACACCACATCGGACGCAGCGGCGTGTGCGGCGGTGTGCCGGTCGGCGCGGGCGGTGAGGTCACCATGGATCACGCTCCTTTGCAGGTGGGGGAGGGGCCGCCGCAGTACGGGGGTTCGCGGCGGCCCCTCGTTCGGTTCCGCCCGTCGGTCGGCCGGGCCGGGCGGTTCCGCTACGTGACAGTCTGCTGACCGGGCCGCTACTGTCGGAAGGTGCGCGAGTCCCACCAGCGCCGATGTACGTGTCAGACGCCCCCGGTGTGCAGAGGTGTGCAGTGGATCGTTTGCCCATGCTGGAGCTGTTCGCCGGCGAGCTGCGTCGGCTGCGGACGGTCGCCGGTCTGTCCCAGGAGGCGCTGAGCGAACGGATCAACTACTCGGCGTCGCTCGTCGCGGCTGTCGAGCAGTGCCGGCGTCCGCCCCGGCTGGAGTTCACCGAGCGCAGCGATCGCGTGCTGGACGCCGACGGCCTGCTGCTGCGCATCCGCGAGACGATGATCCGCGAGTCGGTGATGCCGTGGTTCCGCGAGTGGGTGACGATCGAGCAGGAGGCGACGGCGCTGCGCTCGTTCCAGCCGTTGGTGCTGCCGGGGCTGCTGCAAACCGAGGGCTATGCGCGGGCGCTGCACCACGGTGCCAGCCCTTTGCTGGGTGATGAGATGGAGCAGCAGGTCGCTGCCCGAATGCAGCGTCAGGGGATTCTCACCCGTGCGAAGCCGCCCCTCTTCGTCGCCGTGCTCGACGACACGGTGCTCGAACGGCCCGTGGGCGGACGGGCGGTGATGCGCGAGCAGCTTCAGCACCTGCTGGAGGTCGGTCGGCGGCCACGGGTGCATCTGCACCTCGTACCTCGCGAGGTGGGCGCGTATCCCGGGCTGAACGGCGCCTTCGTGATCGCCACGCCGGCCGACGGGGAGGACGTGGCCTACCTGGACAATCCTCTACAGGGGACGGTGATCGAGCGCACCGCCGACGTACTATCGCTGCGGCAGTCGTGGGAATCGGTACGGGCCGAGGCGTTGTCGCACCGGCAGACCCTCGACGTGATCTCGGAGGCGGCAGCGGCATGGACCTGACCGGCGCGATCTGGCGCAAGAGCACCCGCAGCAGCGGCAACTCCGGCGACTGCGTGGAGGTCGCGGGCAACCTGCCGGGTCTGGTGGGCGTCCGTGACAGCAAGGACCCGACCGGTCCGGCGCTGGTCGTCACCCCGGCCGCCTGGCGGGCCTTCGTCACCTTCGCCAAGCGCCACTGATCCCTGCGGCCACGTCCATCAGCTCGGCCGGCTTGGCCGGCTACGTGATCGACTCCGTTTCGCCGAGGTGGGGGTGTCCGAGCGCCCGGGACACCCCGACATCGGCGATGTCGAGTGGATCATCCCCGCGTCGTCCGTCGTCGATTAATCGGGTGCGCGTGGCCTGGGCCGCTCCTAGGCTTCCGGTCCCCGGGCCGACTGGGCCCCGACCTCCTCGGATCGGAGTTGAGCGCGACGATGGCCAGTGATCTGTTCGCGGTGTGTTTCGGTGCCAACGACCCTCTCGTCGTCGCGCGGTTCTGGTCCGAGATCCTCGGTCGGGATCTGGTCGACGATCCCCGCGACGGCACGCTGGTGCTGCCCGACGACAAGACCGGCTTCCGGCTGCGCTTTCCCGCGATCCCCGAGCCGAAGGTCCTGCAGAACCGGGGGCACATCGAGCTGACCAGCGAGTCGCTGGAGCACCAGCAGCAGACGATCGCCCGCGCCCTGGAGTTGGGCGCGCGGCACGTCGACGTCGGCCAGCTCCCGGAGGAGAGCCACGTGGTGCTCGCCGATCCCGAGGGTAACGAGTTCTGCGTCCTCGGCCCGGGTAACAGGTTCCTCGCCGGCTGTGGGTTCCTCGGTGACGTCTCCTGCGACGGATCGCAGGCCGTCGGCTACTTCTGGAGCGAAGCGCTTGGCTGGCCGCTCGTCTGGGACCAGGACGAGGAGACCGCCATCCAGTCGCCCCTGGGCGGCCCGAAGATCACCTGGGGTGGCCCGCCCCTGATGCCTCGGGGCGACCGGGACCGCGTGACGCTCGACCTCGCGGTCGGCGGCGACGGCGACCGGCAGGCGGAGGTCGACCGTCTGCTCGCCCTCGGCGCCACGCTGGTCGACACCGACCAGGAGGGCGCCGTGGTGCTGGCCGACCCCGACGGCACCCACTTCCGGCTCCTGACGCCCCGCTAGAACGGCCGTGTTCCCTGGACGGGCGCGACCTCCAGCGTGCGCTCGGGCTGGCCCGTCCGGGCGGATGCGCTCACCACCTCATCCGCCTCGACCGAGGTGACCGACGGTGGCCGACGGTGGCCGCCGCGGGCGCAGGCCGTCCGACGGGCGGGCCGGCTGGACAACTGTCGCGCCGGTCGGCCAGAGTGGTCCGCCGTGAGATACCTGCGCAGTGGTGGTCCCGCCGCGATCCGGCGACCCCGGCCGACCGACGTCGACGAGTTCGTGGCGGCCGTGCGACGGAGTCGGGACCTGCACCATCCGTGGTTGGTCGCGCCGGACACCGCCGAGGAGTACGACCGCTATCTCGCCCGGATCCGCCGCCGGGACAGCGCCGGCTACCTGATCTGCGACCGGGCCACCGGAGCGATCGCCGGCTACGTGAACATCAGCGGCATCGTGCTCGGCGCGCTGCGCGGGGGCTATCTGGGGTACGCGGCGTTCGAGCCGTACAGCGGCACCGGGCACGCCTCGGCGGGCATCGCCCTGGCGATCGACCACGCGTTCACCAGCGTCGGCCTGCACCGGTTGGAGGCCAACATCCAGCCGGGCAACGAGCCGTCGCGGCGGGTCGCCCGCAAGCTCGGCTTCCGCCTGGAGGGCTTCTCCCCGGACTACCTGTTCATCGACGGCGCGTGGCGCGACCACGAACGCTGGGCCATAACAGCCCCCACCCCACCCACCCCCACCACCCCTCCCACCCCTCCCACCCCTCCCACCCCTCCCACCCCGACCCCCACCACCCCACCTCCCGCGTGATCATGAAGTTAGCGTCACGACACGCCGAGGCGAGTGACGCTAACTTCATGATCAACGGGCTCGGGCGGGGGGTGGGCGGGGGGAGGGCAGGGGGGTGGGCGGGGGGTGGGGGTGGGGGTTAGGCGCCGGGGCGGGGGAAGGCTGCCGGGCTGCGGAGGCCCGCTCGGTTGACCGCGCGGATGCCGAAGAAGACGTTGTCCTTGGACAGGTCGATGCTGACCTCGGTGACGTCACCGACCCCGATCACCCGCTGCCACTCGGCGGCCGTGGTCTCCCGCCACACCACCTCGTAGCCGGCGAGGTCCGGCTCGTCGCCGCGCTGCCAGCGCAGTGTGGTGTTGTTGGTCAGGTCGGTGGTCACGATGATGGCGCCCTTGGGCGTACCGGGGGCCTGGGCCAGCGACCACAGGGCCGCGCCGTTCACCCTCGCCACCCGCGCGATGTACCCGAAGTCGCAGAACTCCGGCAGGTCACCGAACTGCTTGCCGTCCTGCACGCGGACGTCCTGGTGCTGGTGGGCGAAGTCCTCGTTCGGCTCCGTGAACCTCGCCGCCGGCCAGCCCTCGCGCAGGAACGAGATGTGGTCGCTGCCGCGCAGGTAGCGGTCCCGCCGGTAGATCACCCGTACCCGCATGCCGGTCGCGTCGTTGTCCGCCACGTCCCGGACGAACCGAGCGAGCTGGCGCGACGGTGAGTCGTTCTCGCCGCCGACGGACTGGCGGGTGGTGGCCTCCGCCGGCGTCTCCGCAGTCGGCACACCCTCGGCGAACAGTCGCACCGTGTACGGGTCGCGGGCGCCGTCGTCGGCGGTGCTGCTGCCCATGATGTCGTCGCTGAACATGCCCTGCACGTCGACGCCGGCCGCCTTGAGCTGCGCGGCCAGGTATGCCGAGCCGTACAGGCCCTGCTCCTCGGCGGCCACCGCGGCGAACACGATGGTGGCGGCCGTCGGCCGGCTGGCCATCAGTCGGGCCAGCTCCAGCACCACGGCCACACCCGAGGCGTCGTCGTCCGCTCCGGGGGCGTCACTGACGGCGTCCATCACGTCGGTGACCCGGGAGTCGTAGTGGCCGGTGACCACGTACGTGCGGTTCGGCGACGTTCCGCCGCGCAGGGTCGCGACCACGTTGGTGATCCGGGTGGCGGTGGGAATCCGGGACGCGGGCTGCTGGACGTACGACTGGAGTTCGACAGTCATCCGGCCGCCGGAGGTGGCCGCGTACTCCTGCAAGCGGGCGTGGATCCAGTCCCGGGCGGCGCCGATGCCCCGCTCGGGGTCGTCCTGGTCAGAGAGGGTGTGCCGTGTGCCGAACGCGGCGAGCCGGCGCACGATCGCCTCGATCCGGCGTGGGTCGACCTGGCGCAGCAGCTCGCGCAGCTCACGGTCGGGACGCTGGGGGTGGGCCGCGCGCCCGGGGCCGGCGGGGCCGGCGTCGGCGGCGGCAGGCGCGGCCAGCCCCGGCAGCGCGACGGTGGCGGCGGTCGCCGCGGTGGCGGCGGAGGCGGACAGGAAGGTGCGGCGGGTGGGCCTCGTGGGTGGCCCGCCGATGTCGTCTGATCCCATTGGGGCATCCTGCCCATCGATGGTGGTGTCTGTCCATATCGCTCGACGTGGATGGGTGGTGGAGCTGTCGGCGGAACCGACGTTTGTCCTGGGCTGCGACGGGAAACGGCCGGCAATGACGAAACCTCGTGTGGTGATCGTGGGGGCCGGGTTCGCCGGTTACCACGCGGCGAAGACGTTGAGCCGGATCGCTCGGGACCGTGCCGAGATCGTGGTGCTGAACTCGACCGACTACTTCCTGTACCTACCGTTGCTGCCCGAGGTGGCCGCCGGGGTGGTCGAGCCCACGCGCATCGCCGTTCCGCTGACCGGGACTCTGAAGGGCGTCCGGGTGGTGATCGGCGAGGCGGACCACGTCGACCTGCAGAACCGCTGGGTCGGCTTCACCCAGCCCGAGGGGGAGAAGAACCGCCTGGCGTACGACCGGCTGGTCCTCGCCGTGGGCAGCGTCAACAAGCTGCTGCCCATCCCGGGTGTCACCGAGTACGCGCACGGCTTCCGCGGTCTGCCGGAGGCCGTCTACCTGCACGACCACATCGTCCGCCAGGTGGAGTTGGCCGAGCAGGCCGAGGACCCGGCCGAGCAGCGGGCCCGCTCCACGTTCGTCGTGGTCGGCGCGGGCTACACCGGCACCGAGGTCGCCGCGCACGGCCAACTGTTCACCGACGCCCTGCACGCACAACGTCCCCGGCTCACCGTCCGGCCCCGCTGGATGCTGCTCGACGTCGCTCCCCGGGTGCTGCCCGAGCTGGACAAGCGCATGTCCGAGACCTCGCACAAGGTGCTCGAACGGCGCGGCGTGGACGTGCGGATGGGTACCTCGGTGGCCGAGGCGACCTGCGACGGGGTCAAGCTCACCGACGGCGAGTACGTCCCGACCTGCACGCTGGTGTGGTGTGTGGGGGTGCGGCCCGACCCGTTCGTCAACGAGCTGGGCCTGCGCACCGAGCGGGGCCGGCTGGTCACCGACGAGTACCTGAACGTCCCCGGCTACCCGGAGGTCTTCGCCTGCGGTGATGCCGCCGCCGTGCCCGACCTGGTCAATCCCGGGCAGATCTGCGGTATGACGGCCCAGCACGCCGAGCGGCAGGGTAAGCGCGTGGCGCACAACATCGCCGCGTCGTACGGCTTCGGGAAGCGTAGGCCGTACAAGCACCACGATCTGGGCTGGGTGGTCGACCTGGGCGGCAAGGACGCCGCCGCGAACCCGTTGCACGTTAACCTGGCCGGGCTGCCGGCCAAGGCGGTCACCCGGGCGTACCACCTGATGGCGATGCCCGGCAACCGCACCCGCGTGGGGGCCGACTGGGTGCTCGACGCCGCGCTCACCCGCTCGGCGGTGCAGTTGGGGCTGGTCCCGGCTAATGCGGTGCCGCTGGAGAGCACCTCACCCGAGGTCGCGGCGCGCGGTCGCTGAGCGGCGTCGCGGGGCGTACTCGCGCAGCAGGATCTGCACGATCCCGGCGGCGGGGATGGCCAGCAGCGCGCCGAGCAACCCGGCCAGCTCCGCCGCGAGCAGCAGGCTGAGCAGCACGGTCAGCGGGTTGAGTCGGACCGCGCGGGCGAAGATGAGCGGCTGGAGCAGGTGGTTCTCCACCTGCTGGTAGACGACGAAGAAGACGAGCACGACGACACCGGCGGTGGGGGAGTGCAGGAACCCCGCCCCGGCGGCGACCACCGCACCGATCGTCGCGCCCACCAGCGGTATCAGGTCGGCGACCGCGACCAGCAGCGCGATCACGCCGGCGAACGGCACGCCGGTGAGGCTCAACACCAGGAACGTCAGCACGCCGCAGATCACGCTGATCAACAGGTTGCCGGTGAGGTAGCCCGTCACGGTCCGCGACACCTCCCGGCCGACGCGGCGCAGCCGCTCGCCCTGACCGTCCCCGGCCACCGCGAGGGCGCCCCGGGTGATCCGCGGCGATTCCAACACCATGAGGTACGCCAGCACGACGACCGTGACCAGCCCCGCGACCCCCTCCACGACGCCACGCAGCACCCCGACGGCGGGTTGCCGCAGCCGACCGCTCACGGCGCGCAGCTCCTCGGAGTGCGCGGCGACGTAACGGCGTACCCCGGTGCGTTCCAGGAACGCACCGACCGGGCCGCGTCCGGCGCGCGCGTCGCGCAGCAGCTCGGGCCCCCGCTCGGCGAACCGGCCCACCTCGTCGAACAGCGGCACCAGGATCACCGTGGCGAGGACCGCCAGCACGACGAACGCGGCGAGGAAGACGAGCAGCGTGGCCAGCGCCCGGCGGCGTACGAACCGGCGTTGCAGTCGGTCCACGGCCGGTTTGAGCGCGACCGCGAAGAAGGCGGCCACCACCGCCCAGACGAGCACCCGGCGGGTCGCGTACACGAAGGCCAGCGCGAGTGCGGTGGCCAGCACCAGTCCGATCACGACCAGGGCCCGGCGGGCGGTGGCCCGATCGTCGGCGTTGCTCACCCACCGGGCCTTCCCCGCGCAGACCGCCGGAAACCCGGCATTGCGGACGGTTGGCGACTACCTAAACGTCGGTGTCACGAAGGGGGTGTGCGCCGGCCACGAACGTGTCGAGGGCGGCGGCGTGCAGCAACCCACCCGCGATCGGGTCGCGCAGCGCGGCCACCGCGAGCCGACCGACCGGCAGCCCTCCGGGGCGGTGCGTGGCGGCGAGCACCAGGTTGCCGTAGCGCCGGCCGCGCAGCATCCGGCGGTCACCGAACACGCAGACGTCCCCAAAGACCGCCCGCAGTGTCGCCACCTGTACGCGGGTGCCGACCAGCGGCGGCAGGTCCGTCACGTTGACCAGGTAGAGACCTCCGGGCCGCAGGGCACGGGCCACCTCGGCGGTGAACTCCACGGTGCGGACGTGCCGGGGCATCCGGGCGGCCCGGTAGATGTCGGCGATCACCAGGTCGTACGCGCCCGCCCTGGCGGCGGTGACCGCGTCCCGGGCGTCGGCGACCTCCACCCGCACCTCGGGCGGCAGCGGCGGCAGTGCCCGGGCCACCAGCTCGACCACGGCGCGGTCCCGCTCGACGACCCGTTGCGTGGAGCCGGGCCGGGTGGCGGCCAGCCAGCGGGGCAGCGTCAACGCGCCGCCGCCGAGGTGCAGCGCGCTCAGCGGTACGCCCGCCGGCGCCGCCAGCTCCACCGCCGAGGCGATCCGGCGGACGTACTCGAAGTGCAGGTGCCGAGGATCCTCGACGTCCACGTACGACTGCTCCACGCCGGCGGAGAGCAACGTCCGGCCGGTCCGGCGGACCGGATCGACGACCAGCTCCAACCGGTCGGCGGTGCGGTTCATGACGGCACGCTAACCGAGCGCCCGACGGGCCGGCGGCGCGGGAGCACCCGCGTCCGCCGGCCCGCGTAGGCCGTGGTGGCGGTCAGCCGCCGGCCATTCCGGCGCCGGCCTCGTCGATCGCGTCGTCGACCGAGTGGGCGAGGTCCACGTCGAGCGCGGTCACCCCGTCGGCCTGGTTGGTGCGGACGGTCAGCACGGCTGCCGTGCCGCCCGGACGCCCGATGCTCGGGCCGCGACCGGTCTCCTGGCGCAGCCGGTCGAGGCGGGCGAGCACCCGGTCGAGGTTGTCCGGCGGCAGCGCGACCACGCGATACAGGCCGGAGGCGTCACCGGCCCAGTACGGCAGGTCGTCCAGAGCCGCCTGGAGCTGCTCCTCGTCCAGGAGGGGCGTGGTGGTGGAGGCGCCCACGATGCCGCCGCCGGCCGCCGGCGGGTTCAGCAGCTCCCGCAGACCGTCGGGGACGTGCAGGGACTCGATCAGATCGCCGTCCTGCTCGGCGAGCGCGGCGATCGTCGCCTCCGCCTGGTAGCGGGCCTGCTCCGGCGTACGTCCGCTGATCCGGCCCACCTCGGCCAGGAAGCCGGGCAGGTCCCGGTGCCGCTCGATGCCGTCCACGGGCACGACGTCGTGCAGCGAGTTCGGCACGGCGGCGAGCAGTCGTTGCCGCTCGGCCGCGTCGAGCGCGAAGGCCAGCACCAGCACTGTCGCCTCGGCGCCCACCTTCGCCGTCGAGAAGTCGACCCCGGACCGGCGTCGGACGTCCTCGACCAGATCGCGGTAGCCCACGCTCGTCACTCCGGCCGCCCCGCCAGGAGGTGGCTGGGGGCGCGGATTGTCCGGGGTGCCCCTGGTCGGGGGCGCCGGTCCGCCACGCGTGGTGTCCGACTTGTGCCGACCGGCTGGCGGCGGGCCGGCCCGTCTGCCCTGTTCCAGGCTGGTGAGCTGCTTGGACGCGCTCAGGCTCGCGCCGTACTCGCTGGGCTGGCCGCCCTGCTCGCGGGCCTGCCGGGCCAGCGCCCGGCGGCGCTGGTTGTCGCCCTCCATCTGCTTGCGCATGGTGACGCCCCTTCCGCTGGGGATCGATCCTGCGCCGGTCGCGTTCCCGCCGTGCCGGGAGCCGAAACGGGCGCTGCCGGCCGGGTAGGGCTGAGCGCTGGCCGCGCTTCATCCGCCCGGGGTGAGGGGTGCTCACCCGCGCGGACCGCAGGATCGGGGCAGGACCGCAGTTCTTCCGAGGTACGCGGAAGGAAGGTCGTCATGAAACGGATCGTCGAGATCGTTCCCGCTCGACCCGGCTGGTACGCCCGCTGGCAACTCACGCCCGACGCGACCCGGTGCTATCCGGTGAGCCTGTGGGCGTTGCTGGAGGAGGCCGACGGAACCGGCCGCGAAGTGGTCGGGATGGACTGCATCGGCCAGTGGCCGGGTGCCGACGACAACGAGGCGGGTGGGGAGTTTGTCCGCTACCTGTACCAGACGCCCGACTCGGGGGAACCCGACGACATCGAACCCCCGTCGACGATCGAGCTGCGCGACGGCGCGCCCCGGCTCCAGCCGATGACCGCGCCCTAGGCATTTCTCCGGCCCCCGACCCCAGGTCCCAGGGTCGGGGGCCACCCCCTGCCCGGGGGCGGCGGCGTGCGGCCGTCAGCCGGTGGCGCGCAGGTCGTCGTCGACGGCCGTCTGCACACTCAGCAGCTCGGTGAGGCCGGTGCGGTCCAGCAGTTGCTGCACCTGCCTGCTGACGCCGGTGAGTCGGATCGACCCGGCAACCCGGCGCACGATCAGCAGGGCGCTCAGCCCGGACGAGTCGCAGAGGCCGACGCGGCTCAGGTCGATCGTCACCTGCTGCCCGCCGCGCAGGTCGGCCGCCGCGGCGACCAACTCGGGAGCGGTTTCGTAGTCGAGCTCGCCGGTCAGCCGAAGCCGGACGTGGTCGGCGTCGGGCCGGCTCACCTCGATGGTCAACAGCTGGTGGGCCATTGCACCATGTTCCCAGTCCCCGCACGGATCGCAACTCCCGGGGCGGCGCGCCGCCCCGGGTCCGCCCGCTACCTGAGCCTGGGCCCGGGCCTGCTGTCGGATGCCGGTCGCGGCAGACCGGCGTAGGGTGGGTGGACTGGTACGGGTTCGGGTGGACGACAAGGAGTGAGGCTCAGCTGGTGACTGCTTCCGACGTCAGGGACTGGGACCCGGGCGACGGACGGATCTCCACGCCGAGTACCACACAGGCCCCGACGTGGTCCGCTGACGCACCGTCCTGGCCCGCACCCGCGCTACCGTCGCTGGCCCCCGATCGTGACCAGGCCACCCCGGACTGGTCCGAGGTCGTCGAGCACTTCCGCGAGGGCCTGGTGGTCTGCGACGCGAACGGCATCGTCCGACACGTGAGCCCCGTCGCCGAGCGGTTGTTGCCCGAGGTGACCCCTGGTGAGTCGCTGGTCGCCTCCGGAGTGCCGGGATTGGCCGAGGCGACGCCGGGGAGTTTCACCCACCACGGCCGTCGACTCACAGCCCGCCAGGTGCCGCTGTCCGCCGGTCGCTGCTGCTGGTACGTGGAGGACGTCACCGAAAGCGTCAGCCGTGCCGACGCGCTGCTCGCCGAGCGGGCGCGCTCGGCCTTCCTCGCCGTGGTGGGCGACAAGCTGGGCAACCCGCTGCACCCCGACCGGGCCGCCGCGGCGGTCGTCCGGCTCGCCCTGCCGACCCTTGCCGAGGTGGCCGTGCTGGTGCTCGCGCCGCGTGCGGGGCAGGCCCGGTGGTGGCGGGCCTCCCGGGTCGACGACGAGACCCCGATCGTCGACACCGGCATCCTCACCGGCGACACCCTGCCGCCGGCGATCGCCGAGGGGCTGACCGGTGTCGAGCCGCACGCCGTCGACTGGCTGGTGGAGCAGGCGGTCGACGCCGGCTGGCTATCCGGTCTCGCGGGCGCCGACAGCACCGCCCGGGTCGTGCCGCTGCCCGGCCGCGACACCCCCGTCGGGGTGCTGCTGGTCGCCCGGCGCTCCACCCGCTGGTACGACGAGGACGACGCCCAGTTGATCCGCGCCTTCGCGGCGCGGGCCGGTGCGGCGCTGACCACCGCCCAGCTCTACCGCGACCAGGCGGAGGTCGCCGACACCCTGCAGGCCAGCCTGCTGCCGGTCGAGCCGACCGAGGCCGCCGGCGTGCAGTGGGGCACCGCGTACCGCCCGGCGCAGGCGGGGCTGCGCATCGGCGGCGACTTCTACGGTTCGCACCGGCTCGCCGACGGCGGTTCCTTGTTCTTCCTGGGCGACGTCTCCGGCAAGGGCGTCGAGGCCGCCGTGTTCACCGGCCAGCTCCGCCAGTGCCTCCAGGCTCTGCACCGGGTGGAATCCCATCCGGGGCGGCTACTGCGGCTGCTCAACGACGCCCTGCTGGAGACGACGCAGGCCAACGGTCAGGGCCGCTTCGCCACGATCGTGCTGGGTGTGGCCCGTGGGCAGCGCGACGGAGGCCTGACACTCACGATGGCCGGAGGCGGGCACCTGCCCCCGCTGGTGCTGCGCAACTCGGGCGAGGTCGAGACGGTGCCGCTGCGCGGCATGCTGATCGGGGTGGTGCCCGACCCGCGCGTCGGTGAGGTGACCGTACTCCTGGCACCGGGTGAGACGTGCCTGCTCTACAGCGACGGCGTGACCGAGGCCCGTGGAGGCCGTCGGGGCGACGAGCAGTTCGGCGCGGAACGGCTGGTCACCGCCGTGACGGGGTGTCAGCGCATGCCGGCGCCGGCCCTGGCCGAGCGCGTGGAGCAGCTCACCTGCGACTGGCTGGGCCACCGCGACCACGACGACATCGCCGTCCTGGCGCTGCGCGCGGTCAACCCCGTCAGCCGCGGCGCGCGACACCTGCACGCCGTGCCCACGCTGACGAACACCGACGAGCAGAGGACGAGCCCCGCGTGACCGCCCCCGCCGCGACGACGGACCCGACCGACGCCTATCCAGGCTACCTGACCTGCCTCGCCGACGCCGACGAGTACGCCGCGATCGACGTGGCGATCGGCCTGCTGGACGCGGGAGTGTCGCCGGAGCGGGTGCTGCTCGACCTGGTCGCGCCGGCGCAGGCCGAGGTGGGTGAGCGGTGGGCCCGCAACGAGTGGAGCGTGGCTCAGGAGCATGCCGCCACCCACATCAGCGAACGGGTGGTCGCCGCTGTGGCGGCCCACGCCGACACCCGTCCGACCGGCGGTCATGTCGTGGTGGCCTGCATGGACGGGGAGTGGCACGCCCTGCCACCCCGCCTGGTGGCCGAGGTGCTGCGGTTACGCGGCTGGCAGGTGACCTTCCTGGGCGCCAGCGTGCCGGCGGCGCACCTCGTGTCGTACCTGCACCGGTACGACGCGCAGGCCGTCGCGTTGGCCTGCGCGCTGCCGATGCGGCTGCCGCACGCCCATCGGATGATCGAGGCCTGCCGGCGTTCGGACGTGCCGGTCGTGGTCGGTGGGCGGGGCTTCGGCGCGGACGGCCGGTGGGCGGCCCGGCTCGGCGCGGCCTGGGCACCGAACGCCCCGGCGGCGGCCGAGCTGATCGCCGATGAGCGGGCGTTGCGCCGGGTGCCGACGGCGCAGCTCGCGCACCTGGCCGACGACGAGTACGCGAGTCTGGTCCGCCGCCGTGGCGAGCTCATCGACAGCGCGCTGACCGACCTGCGCGAGCGGGTGCCGGCGACGCGCGAGTACACGGCCGCCCAGCTCGACTCGACCGTGAGCGACCTGGGTCACATCCTGGATTCGCTGGCCGCCGCGCTCTACGTCGACGACGCCTCGCTGTTCACCGAGTTCGTCGACTGGCTGGCCGAGATCCTGACGAGCCGGAGGGTGCCGGCGAGCGCCGTCGAGGAGACCCTGGAGCATGTCGCCGCCGCGCTGCGGGACTTCCCGCGTGCGGCGCACGCGTTGGCCCTGGGCCGTGCCGGGCTGGCCGCCGCGTCCCGTTCCGCCGTCTGACCAGCGCCGTCAGACGATCGCCACAGGCTGCGGCCTGTCGCACCCCCCTGCGTATACTTGCCGCACTGCAAACGTCCCACCCCATCGGTGGAGCGAGCGAGGGGGAGACGGTGACGTTCAGTGTCAGCGACGCCGAGCGCGACGGCGGTGCCGCCTGCCTGCGGCTCGCCGGCGAGCTGGACCTGAGCACGGCCGGTGAGTTGGCTGCCGCCATCGAGCGGCTCAATGCCGCCGGCGAGCGCCGGGTGCTGCTCGACCTCACCGATCTGACCTTCTGCGACTCCACCGGGATGGCCGTTTTCGTTCGGGGCGACAACCAGGCCGCCGCCGACGGGGGCTGGCTGAGGATCACCGGCGCCAGTGGGCGGGTCGAGCGCGTGTTGCGGATCACCGGCCTGGCCGACGTGCTCCGATACGTCGCGGACACGGCCGACCCGGCGTCCCAGACCGCCCCCTGATGGGCTAGATTTCCCCGCCAGCGTGGTGACCGTCCGGTCCCCATTCTCCGCCGACCCGAGGCAGGTAGTGATGGGCGACAGCCCGCAGCCGGTACGCATCCTGGTGGTCGACGACGATCCCGGCGACGTGCTGATGATCGAGGAAGCGTTGGCCGACTCCGACGTCGAGAAGATCATCGACGTGGTCAGTGACGGCGAGGAGGCGATGGAGTTCCTCCGGGCCGAGGGTCGCCACTCCGAAGCCCGTCGACCGGACATGATCCTGCTCGACCTCAACATGCCGCGCATGGACGGGCGTCAGGTGCTCGGGGCGGTCAAGCAGGACGAGGATCTGCGGACCATCCCGATCGTCGTGCTGACCACTTCCAACGCGGACACCGACATCGTCGGCAGCTACACGTTGCAGGCCAACGCGTACGTCACCAAGCCGATCGACCTGGACGACTTCAACGACGTGGTACGCCGCATCGATGAGTTCTTCGGCCGCGTGGTCGTGCTGCCCAAACGCGCCTGATCCGCCCGTCCCGCGCATGCTGAACAATTTTCCCGAACCGCTTCGGTGGGCGTCGTCGCGCCCGAGGATCCAGGTGGGGAAGTAACAGCGGCTGCCTGGGGGGCGACAGTATGAGGTTCTCCGTCGTGAAGACCGGCTACGACCAGCGGCAGGTGGATTCCTGCCTGGACGAGCTGGCGATCCGGTTGTCCCGGCTCGCGGCACGGGCGGAGGGCGCCGCCGGGACGACCCGCGAGTGGGACGAGATCCGCCAGGAGGCGACCTGGCTCAGTGGCCTGCTGCGGCGGCTGGATCTGGGCGACGCCGCCGCCACCCGGCCGGCCGGCGACGTGGGGCGTCAGGAGGCAGCCGAGATCCTGGCGCAGGCCCGCCGCGTGCTGGACGAGGCCCGCGAGGAGGCCCGTCGGGTCCGCGAGCAGGCGTACACGGACGCCGTGCAGGCCCGGCGCGACTTCGAGGAGACGCTGCACGCGCGCCGCCGCCGGGAGGGGCTGGTGGACGAGATCCTCACCGGCGTGACCGTCGAACCGGTGCCGGCCGACACGCCCACGGCGGCGGCCGGTACGGGCGTACCCGCGACCCGGGTGGCTACCGGTGGCCGGGACAGCGGCGCGCAGCCGCCCACCGGCCACACGACCCGCTGAGGGGGCGTCAGGCCAGGAGCGCCGCCGTCACGGTGGTGGCGCGCTCCTCGTGCGGGGCGTACGCGTCGGGGTAGGCGGAGACCTGGACGGCCTGGGCCGCGGCGGTGACGCTCATGTCCTCCCAGCCGGGGATCTCGGCCAGGGCGGTGTAGAAGGCCCGGGCGGCGTACGACGGGCGCATCAGCTCGGCGACCGTTCCCCACCCGCTGCTGGGTCGCTGCTGGAACAGTCCGACCGAGTCGTGGTCGGAGCCGCTGCCCTGGTGCGGGTACTCGCTCGACTCCGGCAGCACGTCGCTGGCCAGGTTGTAGAGGTTGCTCTCCTGGATGGCGGTCGCGAGCGCCACCACCAGGGCGCGGCGCGGCATCTTCAGCTCCCGGCCGACGTCCACGATGATTTTGGCGTTGTCCATCTGCGCCTGGTCGAGTCCGGCGACCGGGCGCGGCCGGCGTGGCTTGGCCGGCTTGCGGGGCGCCTTGCGGGTCACGGTGGGCGCCGGGGTCGGCGAGGCGGTCGGGGTGGGGATGACCCGGGCCGGGGCGGCGTCGCGGTCCAGCGACCGGGAGGCGCGCTCGTCGGCGATGGCGGCACGGTCGGCCAGCGCGTCGGCGATCGGCCGTACCGGCTGCGGGGCCTCCGGCGTGTCGCGGGTGGCGGCGAACGCGCCCAGGCCGAGGCAGCACGTGACGCCGGTGGCCAGGGCGATCCGCACCGGGGTGGACCCGAGCAGTGCGCGGCGCGGCGAATCGGGGACCCGGTGACGGCCGATCGTCCGTTCGGTTGATGCGGCGTCCCCCGTGCGGGTGGTCGAGGGCGCGTCGGTCAGCTTCTGGGCGGAGGGGTCGTCGGGATGCACCCGCCGAGGCTAGATAGTTGACCGTCCGCTGCCATCGGTCCGTAGAGTGGCATGCGCCACAATTTGCCCGAATCCTGGTCATAGCATCGGTCGAAAGACGGCTATGCCGGCATAACCTCGCCGATCAGGCGAGACGGGTATTCCCGATTCGGCAGGTCAACTCGGTCACCGTGCACCAGTGGCGGGTCGATCCCCGCCACCCTCTGATCGTCCCCCGTTCGGTGGATCACAGGCTCCACCGAACGCGTGAGGTCGGCGCGTCCGACGGCTGACTGCCCCTCAGTGTCGACCGTTCTCCGCCGGGGTGACGGTCAGCCGGTGCCGCGTGTTGTCACCGCTGGAGAAGGGCCAGAGCCGGTCGGCGTACTCGACCAGGTCGGCCAACTGCGACCGGCTCAGACCGGCGGAGGAGATCGAGGCGTGCACGTCGGCCCGGTAACGGCCGTCGTCGTCGCGGCCCAACTTCGCCTCGGCGCGTACCTGGACGGTGTGCGCCTCGTCGGTGATCTCCCCGGCCGCCTCCACCGCCGCGTGGTGCAGGCAGGACGCGAAGGCCGCCGCCAGCAGCTGCTCCGGTCTCAGGCCGGTGCAGTGCGCCGCCAGCGGCGACGCGAGCGGCGTGGAGAGCCCGCCGTCATCGGTTCGGACGTGGCCACCCTCGGCGGTGGCGGTGGCCTCGTGCAGCCAGGAACTCGGACTCGGCATCGCGTTCCTCCCGTCGCTCACCGCCGGCTACCCGGCCGGGGGCGGGTGAAACGCCGGGTTCAGCTCCCGTCGACGACCGACAGCGCCTCGGTGGCCTGCGCCGCGGCCCGTTCGGTCCACGGCGACGTCGTCGACGGTGGCCGCTGCGTGGGGATCGCCATCGGCACGTACACCCGGGCGTCGACGACCTCGGCCAGCAGCAGCGCCGCGACCAGGCTGGTCGGACGCTCCGCCGGATCGTCGGCCAGGCAGGAGCGGCACAACTCGGACACCTCCGGCGGGAGCCCGTCGATCTCCGGTAGTGGCTCGGGCGGCCGGGACCGACGTGCCCTCAGCATCTCGGCCGAGGTGTCCGCCCGGTACGGCAACAGGCCGGTGAGGCAGTAGTAGAGGAGCACGCCGAGCGCGTACATGTCGGCGGCCGGAGTGGCGAGAGCGCCGTCGAACTGCTCGGGTGCCAGGTACGCCGGAGTGCCGAGCAGGATGCCGTCGGGCATCGGGTCCGGTGTGTCGGCCAGGGTGGCGATGCCGAAGTCGAGGACCTTCACCCCCGCCGGGGTGAGGATGACGTTTGCCGGTTTCACGTCGCGGTGCACGAGACCACTCGCGTGGGCGGCGGACAGTGCGGCGGCGACCTCGGCGCACACCCGTACCGAGATGCGCCAGTCCAGCGGCCCCGACCGCAGGTGCGCGGCGAGTGTCTCGCCCTCGGCCAACTCCATGACGATATAGGGAACCGGGCGGCCGGGCAGCGTCGACGAGGTGCCGAAGTCGTGCACGCTGGCAACGTTCGGGTGCACCAACCGGGCCGCCGAACGGGCCTCCGTGCGGATGCGGTCCACCGTGTCGTGGTTGCCCGCCGGGCCGGGCGCGATCAGCTTGACCGCGACCGGCCGGTCCAGCACGCGGTCGTGGGCCCGCCACACCTCGGACGTCCCGCCAACGCCGATACGCTGTTCGAGCTGGTACCGCCCGTCCAGCGTACGCATCGACAACTCCTCGTCCTCGTCCCGCCGACGGCGGGTGCCTTCGATCGCGGTACCCGGGGGCCGAGCTGGGCAAACCGCGACGGCCGCCGATCCCGCCGTACCTCGGGCTGGGCCGCCGTCGGGTGCGGTAGCTTGCGAGCCAGGGCCACACGCACCGAGTGTGTCGGCACCCTCACGCAAGGGAGTGCGATGGACGAGGTCACCGTACGCTTCGTCGGCGGTCCCGCGGACGGCCTGGTCCGCGAGGTGCCGGCCGAGTCGGACGGCGTCCCTCCGCGGCGGTGGATCATGCGGCACCCGGGCGGCACCGGCCCGACGCAGCCGGGCCCCGACCACCTCTACGAGCGCGACCAGCCCGACGGTCACGGCGGGTGGAGCATGCGGTTCGTGCGGACCGACGCGTACGGGGTCTCCGAGTGACCACTGTCGGAGCCTGAGCGGTGGCCCGGCGTCCCGGCCGCACAGCTGGCACACAGGCGGAACAGAGGCGCGACACAGCCGAGGTGTCCACCATGGGCGGCATGGTCATCCAGGGGCAGACCGTGCCGGGCCGGATCGAGTTGCGCCGTCCGGACGGCGAACCGGTCCGGGTGCTGGTGGTCGACGACGAGGCGACGCTGACCGACCTGCTGTCGATGGCGTTGCGCTACGAGGGTTGGCAGGTGCGTAGCGCCGGCAACGGTATGGCGGCGCTGAGCGCCGCGCGGCAGTTCCAGCCGGACGCCGTCGTGCTCGACGTGATGCTGCCCGACCTGGACGGCTTCCAGGTGCTGCGTCGTCTGCGCGAACACGCCCCCACCGTGCCGGTGCTCTTCCTGACGGCCCGCGACGCGGTCGAGGAGCGCATCGCCGGGCTGACCGTGGGCGGCGACGACTACGTGACCAAGCCGTTCAGCCTGGAGGAGGTGATCGCCCGGCTCCGCGCGCTGCTGCGCCGCTCGGGCTTCGCGGTCGCCGCCCAGGAGGAGGCGGTGCTGACCGTCGGCGACCTCAGCCTCGACGAGGACAGTCACGAGGTCCGCCGCGCCGGCCAGCTCATCACGCTGACCGCGACCGAGTTCGAGCTGCTGCGCTATCTGATGCGGAACCCGCGCCGGGTGCTCAGCAAGGCGCAGATCCTCGACCGGGTGTGGAACTACGACTTCGGCGGCCAGGCCAACGTGGTGGAGCTGTACATCTCGTACCTGCGCAAGAAGATCGACGCAGGCCGGCCGTCGATGATCCACACGCTGCGCGGCGCGGGCTATGTCCTCAAACCCGCCGACTGACGCACCTCGGCGCGGGCGGCCGACGCGCGCCGTCCGACGCTGGCTCGCCGGCTGGTCCCTGCGGACCCGGCTGGTGCTCGCCCTCGTCGTTCTGCTCGCCCTGGTCAGCGTCGCGATCGGCGGGCTCACCACGGTCGCCCTGCGGCACTTCCTGATCGGCCAGGTCGACGCCCAGCTGACGATGGGGGACCGGCCGCGTGACGTACCGCCGTGGTTCCGCCCGGGCGGCGACCCCGGCCGGCCCGCGCCACGCCCGGGCACAGCCGCACCGCCGTCGCCGGAGCCCCCGCGCGGCTTTCCGCCGGGCTCGATCGCCGTACGCCGCACCGACGGCGTCACCATGGCGACGAGGAGCACCGACAGCGGCAGCCTCGCCGAGGTGCCCGCCGCCGACGCCGCACTGCTGACCGCGCTGCCCACCGACGGTCGGCCGCGTACGGTCACCCTCGGCGACGGCGACGTCCGGGCGGCGGCGCGGCAACTGCCCAACGGGATCGTGGTGGCCGTGGCGATTCCGCTCAGCGGCGTACAGGACACCGTGTGGGCGCTGGTCGCCGCGCAGGCCGGGGTCGCCGGCGTCGGGCTGCTCCTCGCCGGCGGCGCGGGCGCCCTGATCGTGCGCGCCACGCTGCGACCGCTGCACCGGGTGGCCGCCACCGCGACGAGGGTCACCGAGCTGCCGCTGGACCGGGGCGAGGTCGCGCTCGCCGTCCGGGTGCCGGCCGCCGACACCGACCCCCGTACCGAGGTCGGCCAGGTCGGGGCGGCGCTGAACCGCATGCTGGGCCACGTCGCCGACGCGCTGGTCGCGCGGCAGGCCAGCGAGACCCGGGTACGTCAGTTCGTCGCCGACGCCAGCCACGAGCTGCGTACCCCGCTGGCGGCCATCCGTGGGTACGCCGAGGTGGCCCGGCGCGGGCGCGACGAGGTCCCCGCCGACGTGGCGCACGCGCTGCGCCGCGTCGAGTCCGAGAGCACCCGGATGACGAGCCTCGTCGACGACCTGCTGCTGCTGGCCCGGCTCGACACCGGCCGGCCGCTCGCCGTCGACCCGGTCGACCTGTCCGCCCTCGTGGTGGACGCGGTCAGCGACGCGCACGTGGCCGGCCCGGACCATCGCTGGCGGCTCGACCTGCCGCAGGTGGTCATCCGGGTGCCCGGCGACGCCGCCCGCCTGCACCAGGTGGTGGCGAATCTGCTGGCCAACGCCCGCGTGCACACCCCGCCGGGCACGACGGTCACCACCACGCTCGCCGTCGAGGCGGACACCGCCGTGCTCACCGTCGCCGACGACGGACCGGGCGTGCCTGCGGAACTGCGGCCGGAGATGTTCGAGCGGTTCGCGCGGGGCGACAGCTCCCGGTCCCGGGCACACGGCAGCACCGGGCTCGGCCTGGCGATCGTGGCGGCGGTGGTGGAGGCGCACCACGGCACGGTCGCCGTCGACAGTCACCCGGGTCGAACGGTGTTCGCCGTCCGCCTGCCGAATCCCACAGCTGACGCATAGGTGGCCCACGGGGTGCCGCCAGCCCGGCCGCCGAGGCTGGCCGCATGGACCGAACAGACTCCCTGTCGACGACGCCTGCCGAACCGGTCGAGCCGCCGCACCCGAGCACGCGTCCCGAGGAACACCCGCCGCCGGGCGGTTCGGCGGCCTGGACCCGGCCCGCCCTGCTGGTCCTGCTTCTGGGCACTGCCCTGCTCTACCTGTGGGGTCTGGGCGCCTCCGGATGGGCCAACTCGTTCTACGCGGCGGCCGCGCAGGCCGGCTCGGCGAGCTGGAAGGCGTTCTTCTACGGCTCGTCGGACGCGGCCAACTCGATCACCGTGGACAAGACGCCCGCCTCGCTGTGGCTGATGGCCCTGTCGGTACGCGTCTTCGGGCTGAACGCCTGGGCGATACTCGTTCCGCAGGCGCTCTGCGGGGTCGCCTCGGTCGGCGTGCTGTACGCGAGCGTGCGGCGGTGGTACGGGCCGGTTGCGGGCCTGATCGCCGGCGCGGTCCTCGCCCTCACCCCGGTGGCGACGCTCATGTTCCGCTTCGACAATCCCGACGCGCTGCTCGTGCTGCTGCTGGTCGCCGGCGCGTACGCCACCGTGCGCGCGTTGGAGACGGCCGAGACCCGGTGGATCGTGCTGGTGGGTGCGTTGGTCGGCCTGGGGTTCCTGACCAAGATGCTCCAGGCGTTCCTGCTGGTGCCGGTGTTCGCCGGCGTCTACCTGCTGGCCGCCCCGACCGGACTGTGGCGGCGGGTTCGACAACTGCTGCTGGCCGGCCTCGCGGTGGTGGTGGCCGCCGGATGGTGGGTGGCCATCGTCGAACTCGTCCCGGCCAGCGCCCGCCCGTACGTCGGCGGGTCGCAGGGCAACAGCATCCTGGAGCTGACCCTCGGCTACAACGGCCTCGGTCGGATCACCGGCGACGAGGTGGGCAGCGTCGGCGGTGGTGCCGGACGGATGGGCGGTGGCGGTGGCCCGTTCTCCGGGCAGACGGGCCTGCTGCGGATGTTCGACGGCGAGGTCGGTGGTCAGATCTCCTGGCTGCTGCCGGCCGCGCTGATCCTGCTGGTCGCGGGCCTGCTGGTGGCCGGGCGGGCCGCGCGTACCGACCGCACCCGGGCCGGTCTGCTGCTGTGGGGCGGTTGGCTGCTGGTCACCGGTCTGATCTTCAGCTTCATGTCCGGGATCTTCCACGCCTACTACACCGTGGCGCTCGCACCGGCCGTCGGCGCGCTGGCCGGCATCGGCGTCACCCTGCTCTGGCGGCAGCGCGGCCGGCAGGGGTGGCGTCCGCTGGCCGCCACGGTGACGCTCGCCGCCACCCTCGCGGTCAGCGTCTGGTGGGCGTGGGTGCTGCTCGGGCGCAGCCCCGACTGGTACCCGTGGTTGCGTACCCTCGTGCTGGTCGCCGGTCTGCTCGTCGCGGCCCTGCTTCTGCTCGCCGCCCGACTGCCCCGGTGGTTGGTGCCCGTGGTGCTCGGTGTCGGCGCGGCGGCGGCCCTCGCGGGGCCGGCGGCGTACGCGGCGCAGACCGCCGCGACCCCGCACACCGGCTCGATTCCGAGCGCCGGCCCGGCGGTGGTGGGCGGTTTCGGCCGTGGCGGCTTCCCCGGCGGGCGACCGCCCGGCGGCGGCCAGTTCCCCGGCGGCGGCCAGTTCCCCGGAGGTGGGCAGTTCCCCGGCGACGGCCAGTTCCCCGGCGGTGGCCGCAACGGCGGGCAGGCTCCGGGCGGCCAGTTCCCGGCCTTCCCGGGCGGTAGCCGCAACGGCGGCCAACCTCCGGGCTTCCCGGGTGGCGGTCAGCGGCCTGGCACCGGAGGTGGTCGGGAGGCCGGCGGCGGCATGGGCGGTCTGCTCGACTCCCGTGAGCCCAGCGCCGCGCTGCGTGAGCTGCTGGAGCGCGACAGCGAGGACTACACGTGGGTGGCGGCCACCATCGGTTCCAACAACGCCTCCGGCTACCAGTTGGCCACCGGCGACCCGGTGATGCCGATCGGTGGCTTCAACGGCAGTGACCCGTCACCGACCCTCGCCCAGTTCCAGCGTCACGTCGCCGACGGAAAGATCCACTATTTCATCGGTGGAGGTGGCTTCCGGGCCAACGGGGGCAGCTCGGCCGCGCAGGAGATCGCCGTCTGGGTCGCGCAGACCTTCACGGCGCAGACCGTCGACGGGGTCACCCTCTACGACCTCAGCGCCACGGCGGGGGCGTCATGACCACGCTGGGCGGACCGCGGGCCGCCGTCCAGGTGCCATCTGACGCCGCCGGAACGGTGCTGGACGTGGTCATCCCCGTCCACAACGAGGAGGTCGACCTCGGGCCGTGTGTCCGGCGACTGCACGCCCACCTGAGCGAGCACTTCCCGTACCCGTTCCGGATCACCATCGCCGACAACGCCAGCGTCGACGACACGCTGACGGTCGCCGACGGGCTCCGCGCTGAACTGCCGGGCGTCGAGGTGCTGCACCTGGACGCCAAGGGTCGGGGGAGAGCGCTGTCCGCCGCGTGGTCGGCCTCGTCCGCGCCGGTGCTGGCGTACATGGACGTGGACCTGTCGACCGACCTGGCGGCGCTGTTCCCCCTTGTCGCACCGCTCATCTCCGGTCACTCCGACCTGGCGATCGGCACCCGGCTGGCGCGTACGTCCCGGGTGGTGCGTGGCGCCAAACGGGAGGTCGTGTCCCGGGCCTACAACCTGCTGCTGCGGGGCGCGCTGTTCGCGCGGTTCTCCGACGCGCAGTGCGGGTTCAAGGCGATCCGCGCGGACGTCGCCGGTGAGTTGCTGCCTCTCGTGCGGGACACCGGGTGGTTCTTCGACACCGAGCTGCTGGTGCTCGCCCAACGGGCCGGGCTGCGCATCCACGAGGTGCCGGTGGACTGGGTCGACGACCCGGACAGCCGCGTCGACATCGTCGCCACCGCCCTGGCCGACCTGCGGGGGATGGGTCGGCTCGGTCGGGCGTTGGTGACCGGCGCGCTGCCGCTGGCCGAGCTGCGCGCGCAGGTCGGTCGCACGCCGCTGGCCGCGCCGCCGACCCGGGTGCCGGTCGGGCTGCCCCGGCAGTTGGTCCGGTTCGCCGCCGTCGGGGTGGCCAGCACCCTGGCGTACCTGCTGCTCTTCGTGGCCACGCGGGGCGCGCTCGGCGCGCAGCCGGCGAACCTGTTGGCCCTGCTGGTGACCGCAGTGGCGAACACGGCCGCGAACCGGCGGCTGACGTTCGGCATCACCGGTAGCCGGCACGCCGGTCGACACCACGCCCAGGGGCTGCTGGCGTTCGCGCTTGGCCTGGCGCTGACCAGCGGGGCGTTGGCGGTGCTGCACGCCGTCGTGGCGGTGCCCGCCCGGCCGGTGGAGCTGGCGGTCCTGGTGGCCGCGAACCTGGCCGCGACCGTGCTGCGCTTCGTGCTGTTGCGCCTCGGCATGCACCACCGGCGGGGCTGAGACCGCAGCGGTTCAGCCGTTCAGCATCTGCGCGAGGACCTCGACGACGCGTCGGGTGTGCCGCCCGTCGGGGTCCTCGTCGGCGTTCAGGTCGGTCACGCTCATCCCGAGCAGCCGGTCGGCGCGGGCCAGCGGGGTGACCAGCGCGACGAGGTCGGGCCAGCGCAGCCCGTCCGGCTCCGGGTACGTCACCGCGGGCAGGTCCCGCGGGTCCACCACGTCCAGGTCGAGGTGCAGCCAGGCCGGCCCGTCGCCGTCGGCAGCCAGACTCGCTCCGACTGCGCCGGCACCGAGACGCAGCAGGTCGGGTGCGGGCACCTGGTGGATCGCGGGATCGATCCGGGACGCCTCGACCCGACTGCTCTCGTCGGTGCCCGGGCGGTGGCCGAGCAGGTGCACCCGCGCGGGGTCGAGCAGCGCGCCGTCGACCCCGATGGCGGCGGTGGGCCCGTGCCCGGTGACCACCGATAGGTCCATGTCGGCGGCCTCGCCGGTCGGCGAGGTCGCCCCGTCGAGGAAGTCGGGGTGCGCGTCGACGAACCACAGCTCCGTCGTGCGGGGCAGGGCTCGGCAGATACCGGGAAGGATCGCGCAGTCGCCCCCGAGCACCAGCGGTCGGTGACCGTCCGCGATCAGCGCGCCGACCCGCGCGCTGATGGCGGCGCCGGCCCGGACCAGGTCGTCGGCGCCGATCACCCCGCTGGCGGGTTCCCGGTGCGGGTCCCGCAACCGGGCCTCGGCGATCGGCCCGTCGTCGTCGCTGCCCAGGGCGTCGCGCAGGCCGGCCCGGCGCAGGGCCGACGGTGCCCGCTCCTCGCCACGGCCGCTGCCGGAGGAGTCCAGTGGCGCGTCCACGATCATCCAACGCACGCTTCGCAGCCTACCGACGAGGACCGCTTCCTGTGGCCGGGCTGGGAGTCCTCGCATGTGGCCGCGACGGCGCGGACGAGCAGCGTACGGTGATGGACAAGTCCGGCTTTCTGGGTCAAATGCCTCACCGCTGTATTCCTGGGACGCCGGTGTCGAGACGGGCGAGGGGAAGGAGCGGTCGGTGATCCATCTGGCCTACCTGGACGCGGGATCGGGCAGCCTCATCGTGCAGGCCGTCGTCGGCGGGGTGGCCGGCGCCGCCGTCGCCGCCAAGCTCTACTGGCGGCGGCTGGTCGACCGGTTCCGCCGGCAACCCAGCGACCAGCGGTAGCGGTCGCAGCGACCATGACGACCTCACCCACCGGGGTACGCCCCGAGCCCGCCTCCTTCCGCGACCCCGCCAACCGGGTCTTCCACGTCGGCGACGAGGTGTTGCGCGGGCTCGACGCCCAGGCCGCCGAGCACTGGCGCACCCTCGCGGCCAGCCCGTTCTTCCCCGCCCTCGTCTCGGCGGGAAAGGTCTGCGCCACCGAGGACGCCCCGCCGACGCTGGCACCCGCCGGCTCCGGGTGGGCGGCGGTCCTGCGCCACGAGCGCATCCCGTTCGTCTCCCACCCGTACGAGTGGTCCTTCGGCATGCTGCGCGACGCCGCGCTGCTGCACCTGGAGATCCTGCGGACCGCTCTCGCCGACGGCTTCACCACCAAGGACGGCTCTGCCTACAACCTCCAGTTCAGGGGCGCGAAGCCGGTCTTCATCGACATCGGCTCCTTCGAGCCGGTGCGTGACGGCGAAGCGTGGGCCGGCTACCGGCAGTTCTGCCAGACCGTGCTCTATCCGCTGCTGCTCACCGCGCACCTGGGCGTGGACTTCCAGCCCTGGCTGCGCGCCCAGGTCGACGGCATCGAGGCCGAGCAGTTGCGCCCCCTCTTCGGCGGCACCCGCCGGCTACGCCCCGGCGTCCTGACCCACGTGCACCTGCACGCCGCGATGCAGCAGCGCAACGCCGCCGCCAGCACCAACGACGTCAAGGCCCAACTCCGGGCCGCCGGCTACTCGCGCCAGTTGCAGGTGGCCACGGTACGCGGCATCGAGAAGCTGGTCCGCCGGTTGGAGCACCGCCCCGCCGGCAGCCACTGGTCGGACTACCAGCGCACCTGCGGCTACTCGGCACGCGACCGAATCGCCAAGGAGCAGTTCGTGGTCGCCGCGGTGGCCGCCGCCGGACGACCGCGCCTGGTGCTCGACCTGGGCGCCAACGACGGCCGGTACGCCCGACTGGCCGCCGGGCACGCCGACTACGTGGTCGCCGTCGAGCAGGACCCGGCCGTCGTCGACGAGCTGTACCGGGCGCTGCGCTCCGAGGGGCAGCACCGCATCCTGCCGCTGGTGGTCGACCTGGCCGACCCGTCCCCCGGCGGCGGCTGGCGCGGCGTCGAGCGCGCCGGCTTCGCGCAACGCGCGTCGGCGGACGTCGTCCTCGCCCTGGCCCTGGCGCACCACCTGGCCATCGGCCGCAACGTGCCGCTGCCGGAGGTCGTCGACTGGCTGGCCGGGCTGACCGCGCCCAGCGGGGCCGTGGTGGTCGAGTTCGTCCACCCGGACGACCCGATGGCCGCCCGGCTGCTGGCCAACAAGCCTCGGGGCCTCTTCCCGGACTACCGGCGCGACACCTTCGAACGGCTCCTCGCCGCCCGGGGCCGGATCACCGACCGGCTGGAACTGCCCTCGGGCACCCGCACGCTCTACCGGACGGTGATGGGTGGCTGACCCGGCCGTCGAGTCCCTACCCGAACGGGTGCGGTGGGACCGGGGTTGGAGGGGCGAGCTGGGTCGACTGCTGGAGATCGTCGCGCTCGTCGGACTGGTCGTCACCCAGCCGCTGCTGGACGTGCTCGGGCGCAGCCCCGACTTCTTCCTCTTCCACCGCGCCGACACCGGCCAGATCCTGCTGCTGGTCGCCCTGGTGGCGCTCGTACCCACCGTGCCCGTGGCGGCGCTCGGCCTGCTCAGTCGACTCGCCGGCCGGACCGCCCGCGCGTTCACCCACACCACGCTTGTCGGCCTGCTGCTCGCCGCCCTCGCCGTGCAGGTGGGCCGGCACACGATGCCGGTTCGGGGCGTACCCCTGCTGGTTCTTGCCGGTCTGATCGGTGTGGCCGGCGCGGCGGCGCACCGGCGGTGGCGGGCCCCGGGCCGCGCACTGCGACTGGCCGCCGCCGGGCCGGTGGCGTTCGTGGCGCTGTTCCTGTTCGTCTCGCCCACCTCGGCGGTCGTGCTGCCGCGCGGTGACGGCGGCGCGGTCGGCACCGCGCAGGGCGCGGCCGTGCACCCGCCGGTGGTCATGCTGATCCTCGACGAGCTGCCGCTGGTCAGTCTGCTCGGCGGCGACGGCCGGATCGACGCGGCACGGTTCCCGCACTTCGCCGAGCTGGCCGCAGGATCGACCTGGTACCGCAACGCCACCGGGGTCAGCGGCTGGACGCCCTACGCGCTGCCGGCGATGCTCACCGGCCGTTACCCGGCGCGGGCGGTCGCGCCGCACTACTCGCAGTACCCGGACAACCTCTTCACCGCCTTCGGCGGCCTGTACGACGTCCAGGCCCAGGAGAGCATCACCCGGCTCTGCCCACCCAGCCGCTGCGAGCAGCCAGTCGCCCCCGAGCAGGGCCTCGGCGTGCTGGTGAAGGAGACCGGCCAGCTGCTCGGCAGGGTCGCCGGGCCGACCGAGAGCACTGTCGACCCGGAGGACTCCTACCGGGAACAGACGCGGGTCGAGGCCGGTCTGGACGCCGCCGAGCCGGTGCCGGCCGACCCGAAGTTCCGCTGGGACAGCCTCGACGACAACCAACCCGCCCGGTTCACCAGCTTCCTCGCCGGGCTGAAGCCGCAGCCCCGACCCGCCCTGCACTTCCTGCACCTGCTGATGCCGCACTCCCCGTGGGCGTACCTGCCCTCGGGCGCGCGCTACGACGCCCCCGAGGACCTGCCCAACGACGGCGCAGGCTGGGTCGAGCTGGCCCGCCAACGCCACCTCGCCCAGCTCGGCTACACCGACCGGCTGATCGGCGAAACGCTGCGGACGCTGCGGGCCAGCGGCCTCTACGACCAGGCCCTCGTCGTCGTCACCGCCGACCACGGCGTGAGCTTCCGGCCGGGCGCGCAGGGCCGGGGGATGGACGCCATCAAGGCCGCTGCCGGCGAGGTCGCCTGGGTGCCGATGTTCGTCAAGGAACCACGGCAGCAGACCGGCCGGGTGGACGACCGCAACTGGGAACACGTCGACCTGCTGCCCACCGTCGCCGACGAGGCCGGCATCCGACTGCCCTGGCGGGTGGACGGCCGCTCCGCCCGACAGACCCCGCGCGCCGACGCCACGAAACACTTCTACGACACCCCCGGCGAGGCGGTCACCTTCGCCGGCGGGGTGCCCACACCACCGCCGCTGCCCACACCGCACCCCCTGGTCGGCACCGAGGTACGCGCCGGCCCGACCGGGGGCAGCGCCACGGTCGCCGACCTGGCCGCGTTCCGGGCCACCGATCCGGACACCGGCACCCTCCCGGCGCTCGTCTGGGGTGACGTGCCGGACGCGATACCGGACGGCACGCTGCTGGCCGTCGCCGTCAACGGGCGGATCGGCGCGGTGGTCCCGGTGGTGCCGACGGACCCGGGCGGGCGCCGCTTCGCCGCGCTGCTCACCGACGACCGGCTGTTCCACGCCGGCACCAACCAGCTCGACGTCTACCAGGTCACGGCCGATACGACGCTGCGCCGCCTGACGCTGTCCTGAGCTGGCGGTGTCGCGCTGGTTCCGGCCGGCCGTCGAGGGCTCCCGACTGCCGGGATTCGGGGTTTCCCGGCCTCCAGGTCGGGAATCGGGTGACGCATACCTCACCGCCGAACCACGGCGGGCGGTGTCCCCCGGACCGCAATTACGGTAGAAGCGAAGGCAATTCAACGTAGATCTGCCGGCGAAGCGAGGAACCACATGACGGAAGTCAAGCTCGACCACCCCGGCGGGCAGCTGTCGATGCCGGTGCATTCCGCGGTCGAGGGCCCCGCTGGTATCGGGGTGAGCAAGCTGTTGAAGGAAACCGGGATGACGACGTACGACCCCGGTTTCGTCAACACCGCGGCTGCCTCATCCGCGATCACCTACATCGACGGCGACGCGGGCATCCTGCGTTACCGGGGGTACCCGATCGAGCAGCTGGCCGAGAAGTCCTCCTTCCTGGAGGTCTCGTACCTGCTCATCTACGGCGAGCTGCCCACCGAGCAGCAGCTGACCGAGTTCACCGAGTGGATCCGGCGGCACTCGCTGCTGCACGAGGAGATGCGTCGCTTCTTCGACGGCTTCCCCCGGGACGCCCACCCGATGGCGGTGCTGTCGTCGGCGGTGAGCGCCCTGTCGACCTTCTACCAGGACAGCCTGGACCCGTTCGACTCCGAGCACGTGGAGATCTCCACGGTCCGGCTCATGGCGAAGGTCCCCACCATCGCCTCGTACGCGTACAAGAAGTCCATCGGCCAGCCGCTGCTGTACCCGGACAACTCCCTCGGGTACGTGGACAACCTGCTGCGTATGACGTTCGGTGTGCCGGCGGAGCCGTACGAGGTCGACCCGGTGATGTCGAAGGTGCTGGACATGCTCTTCGTCCTGCACGCCGACCACGAGCAGAACTGCTCCACGTCGACCGTCCGCCTGGTCGGCTCCAGCAACGCCAACCTGTTCGCCTCCGTCTCGGCGGGCGTGAACGCGCTGTTCGGGCCCCTGCACGGCGGGGCCAACCAGGCGGTGCTGGAGATGCTCCAGCAGATCCACGCCGGTGACGGCGACGTCCGGTCCTTCGTCCGCAAGGTCAAGGACAAGCAGGACGGCGTCAAGCTGATGGGCTTCGGCCACCGGGTCTACAAGAACTACGACCCGCGGGCGGCGATCGTCAAGAAGGCCGCGCAGGACGTGCTGGGCCGGATGGCCAAGCCGGACCCGCTGCTGGACATCGCCATGGAGCTGGAGGAGATCGCGCTCGCCGACGACTTCTTCGTCTCCCGGCGGCTCTACCCGAACGTGGACTTCTACACCGGCCTGATCTACAAGGCCATGGGCTTCCCCACGAAGATGTTCACGGTGCTGTTCGCGCTGGGCCGGCTCCCCGGCTGGATCGCCCAGTGGCGCGAGATGATCAGCGACCCGGAGACCAAGATCGGCCGTCCGCGGCAGGTCTACGTCGGTGCCCCCGAGCGGGACTACGTCCCGTCCAACGAGCGCTGACCTCCGCTTCTCCGCTTCTCCGCTTCTCCGTACGACCGCAGGCCGTCGACCCGATCCGGGTCGGCGGCCTGCGCCGTCCGGGCCGAAACCTCGACCAAGGGTTCAGAAGGCGGAAAGGTCGCGGGCTCGCTCGCTGCGGCTCAGCGCGCCGATCAGCGCGGACTGACCGTGCCGGCGGACGGCCAGCCGCACCAGCAGGTCGCGTACGGGGTCGAAGACCTCCGCCGGAAAGACGGGTGTGGGCACTCCGACGCTGACCGCGAGGTCGTCGGAGTGCACGACGATCTCCAACTGGCGCGTGAGCAGGAAGTCGGCGCGGCGCAGGGACCAGCCCTGCCACGGGATCGGCACCACGTCGAGGGCGCCTCCCCGGGGCAGCAGGTCGCTGACCTGTGCCAGCGCCTTTCCAGAGCGGGCGTGCAGGTCCGCCGGGCCGCGCAACGCGTCGGCCTCGTCCGGGCCCTTGGCGACGGCGTCCTCGTCGGGAGTGCCCTCGGTGACCCAGGCGGCCCGCTCGTAGTGGCTGTCGGCCGATTCGAGCGTGGGCAGGTCGGTGGTCGTCGGCAGCAGCTCCGCCGCCCGTACGGCCTGCCGCCCGAGATGGCACGCCAGCGCCCCCACGGACAGGTGCGGCAGGGCGCTCGGTTGCGACCACTGCGCGGACACCTCGGGGTGCCGGATCAGGTCCAGTGCGATCGTGGCGGCGACCGGGAAGGCGGAATCGAGGGCGTCGACAGGTCGAGACATCCGCACATTCTGGCAGGGTGCGCCGCGCTCCGGGGTGACCGCCGGCGGGGGACCAAGGGTGTGCACGTCGTCCTTTGCTCTGCTTCAGCCCAGGAAACGGCTGACGTCCGATAATCGGACACGGTCTGTTTCCTTGGGTGAAGCAGAGCAAAGGATGCGAGGAGGGCGAGGGGGAGGGCGAGGGCGAGGGGGAGGGCGAGGGGCGGCGTCGTCCGGCGTGCGGCATCGAGGGGCGTGCGGTGACCGACTCGGCCTACGGGAAGTCGGGGTGTCCAGGTGGTGTGGACACCCCGACTTCACGGAACGCGAGTCGAGCAGGCAGACGCGGGTGGATCAGGGCGAGCGGAGGCCTCTTAGCGGAGGCCGGCGGCAGCCAGCAGGTTGCCTTCGGGCAGCGCGGGGAGGGCCCGGCCCTGGGACATGCGCTGTTCGGCACGCTCCGCCGTGAAGGTGGCGTCGTTGGCGATGGCGGCGCCGTAGCTGGCGGCGGTGCGCTGGGCGATGGCGGACCAGCCGTACTGGTCGTGGACCGTCCGGCGGGCGCGGCGGGCCATGGCGCGGGCACGTTCACGGTCGGACAGCAGCGCGTCGACGGCGTCGGCGAGGCTGTCCGGGTCGTGGGGGCGGAACGTCATCCCGGTCGCGCCCGGCTCCACGATCTCGGCGAGGCCACCGGTGGCGGCGACGGCCAGGGGCGCTCCGGCGGCGGCACCTTCGAGGGCGACCATGCCGAACGGCTCGTAGATGCTCGGCACGGCGAAGCAGTCGGACGCCGCCATCAGCGCCGGCAGGTCGTTGCCGCCCAGGAAGCCCGGCATGGTCACCATGTCACCGAGGCCGTGGCGGTGCACCTCGGCCTCCAGCTCGGCCCGGTACGGGCCGTCGCCGGCGATCACCGCGCGCAGCCCAGGGTGGCGCTCCCGCAGGCGGGGCAGGGCGGCGATGAGATGCTGGACGCCCTTCTCGTACACCAGCCGACCGGCGAAGGTCACCAGCGGGCCGTCCCCGGCGAACCGGGCACGCGCCGCGGCCACGTCTCGCGCCGGCACCTTCCAGCGGTACGACTCGACGCCGTTGGCGACCACGTCGACGCGTCCGGCCGGTACGCCGAACAGGGCGTTGACCTCGTCACGCATGTAGCCGGAGCAGACGATGACCCGGTTGGACTCGCTGCTGAGCCACTGCTCGACGCCGTGGATGGTGCGGTTCATCTCCTCGGGCAGCCAGCCCTGGTGCCGGCCCGCCTCGGTGGCGTGGATGGTGCTGACGAGGGGGATGTCCAGGTGGTCGCGCAACGTCATCGCGGTGTGCGCGACGAGCCAGTCGTGGGCGTGGATGACGTCGTACGCGCCGGCCTGGGTGGCGCGCAGGGCGGTGCGGGTGAGGGTGTGGTTGAACGCCATGGTCCAGGCCAGCAGCGAGCCGGTGGCCAGGGGGAAGGCGACGGGGTCTTCGGGGGCGCGCAGGATGCGGACGCCGTCGGCGTACTCCTCCAGGGGTGCGCCCTCGGCGTGGCGCGTGACGACGGTGACCTCGTGCCCGGCGGCGGCCAGGGCGACGGACAGGGCGTGGACGTGGCGGCCGAGGCCACCGACGAGCACCGGCGGGTACTCCCACGACAGCATGAGGATGCGACGGGTCTGCGGCGGCACACCGGGACCGGGCTGCGTCGGCACGACCGCACCGGGCTGCGTCGGAACGACAGCGGCGGAGCCGGAGGACGCGGATAGCGGGTGTCGAGAGGTGAGGGTGGGCCGGTGGGTTCGGTCCTTGGTAGCAGCGAGCTGCTCATCGACCCGCAGGGTCGTCACATCTATCTCCGTCCAGGCATGGTGAGGCGCGCCGGCGTCAGTGGCGGCGGAGAGGGGGGTAAGGGGGTGGCCGAGGGCCGAGCGGGACGCGCTGGCGCGTGTCCCCGACAAGCAAAGGCCATTCGGCGCGGGTTCGCATCTCCAAAACGGCCATGGTGACGGAAGACACCTGAGGGTGTAGCGCTCATCAGACGGGTGGATTCCGGTCACCGCCTGAAAGGATGGATTGGCGCGCCCGGGGCGGGGGCACTACCGGCTTGCGCGCGGGCGGCTGCGGCCGGTGCGCACATCACCATGGCTTGAGGGAGCGACATGCAGGTCTGGCCGGGCGAGCGGTATCCACTGGGCGCCACCTACGACGGGATGGGCACCAACTTCGCCATCTTCTCCGAGGTGGCCGAGCGGATCGAGCTGTGCCTGTTCGACGAGTGGGACACCGGTGCCGAGCGCCGCGTCGAGCTGCGGGAGGTCGACGCGTACGTCTGGCACGCGTACCTGCCCGGCATCGAGCCGGGGCAGCGCTACGGCTACCGGGTGTACGGGCCGTACGACCCGGCGAACGGGTTGCGCTGCAACCCGAACAAGCTGCTGCTCGACCCGTACGCCAAGGCCGTCGACGGTGACGTGACGTGGGACCCGGCGGTGTACGACTACGAGCTGGGTGACCCGGAGCGGATGAACGAGACCGACTCGGCGCCGTTCATGCCGAAGTCGGTGGTGGTGAACCCGTACTTCGACTGGGGCAACGACAAGCCGCCGCGCACCCCGTACCACCACTCGGTGATCTACGAGGCGCACGTACGCGGGCTGACGATGCGGCACCCGGACATCCCGGAGGAGCTACGCGGCACGTACGCGGGGATCGCCTCCCCGCCGATGATCGAGCACCTGACCCGGCTCGGGGTGACGGCGATCGAGCTGATGCCGGTGCACGAGTTCGTGCACGACCACCGGCTCGTCGATCTGGGCCTGCGCAACTACTGGGGTTACAACACGATCGGCTTCTTCGCCCCGCACCACGGTTACTCGGCGCTCGGTCACCTCGGGCAGCAGGTGCAGGAGTTCCGGGGCATGGTCAAGGCGCTGCACGCGGCGGGCATCGAGGTCATCCTCGACGTGGTCTACAACCACACCGCCGAGGGCAACCACCTCGGGCCGACGTTGAGCTTCAAGGGTGTGGACGCGCCGAGCTACTACCGGCTCAGCGAGGAGGACCGGCGCTACTTCGTCGACTACACGGGCACCGGCAACAGCCTGAACGTGCGCAGCCCGCACTCCCTGCAACTGATCATGGATTCGTTGCGGTACTGGGTGACCGAGATGCACGTCGACGGCTTCCGGTTCGACCTGGCGGCCACGCTGGCCCGCGAGTTCTACGAGGTGGACCGGCTGTCCACGTTCTTCGAGGTGGTGCAGCAGGACCCGGTGGTCAGCCAGGTGAAGCTGATCGCCGAGCCGTGGGACGTTGGCCCGGGCGGTTACCAGGTGGGCAACTTCCCGCCGCTGTGGACGGAGTGGAACGGCAAGTACCGGGACACCGTGCGGGACTTCTGGCGCGGTGAGCCGGCCACCCTGGCCGAGTTCGCGTCGCGCATCTCCGGCTCCGCCGACCTCTACCAGGACGACGGCCGCCGCCCGTTCCACAGCATCAACTTCGTGACCGTGCACGACGGGTTCACGCTCACCGACCTGGTGTCGTACAACGACAAGCACAACGAGGCCAACGGCGAGGACAACCGGGACGGCGAGAGCCACAACCGGTCGTGGAACTGCGGCGTGGAGGGCGACACCGACGACGAGGCGGTGCTCGCCCTGCGGGCCAAGCAGCGGCGCAACTTCCTGGCCACGATCCTGCTGTCGCAGGGTGTGCCGATGATCGGGCACGGCGACGAGTTGGGGCGTACCCAGCACGGCAACAACAACGTGTACTGCCAGGACAGCGAGCTGGCCTGGGTCGACTGGGACAACGCCGACGAGCAGTTGTTGGAGTTCGTGCGCACGCTCACCGACTTCCGCAAGCGCCACCAGGTGTTCCGCCGTCGCCGGTTCTTCACCGGCCTGCCCGTCGGTGGGCGGGACGTGGACGCGCCCCTGCCGGACCTGGCCTGGCACACCCCGGACGGGCGGGAGATGACCGGCGACGACTGGGGCAACGACTTCGGCCGGTCGGTGGCGCTGTTCGTCAACGGCGAGGGCATCCGCGAGCGGGGCCAGTACGGCCAGAAGCACCACGACGCCTCGTTCCTGCTCTGCTTCAACGCCCACGACGCGCCGTTGGACTTCACGATGCCCGGCAGCGAGTACGGGCAGAAGTGGGAACGGGTGATCAGCACGGCCGACCCCGAGCCGGACGACGCCACGGTGATCAGCGCGGGCGGCACCATCCGGGTGCCGGACCGCTCGCTTGTCGTGTTGGAGAGGATGATCTGACATGCCGGCCACCCCTCCGAAGGCCACCTACCGCGTCCAGGTCCGCCCCGGTTTCGACCTGGACGCGACCGCCGCGATCGTCGACTATCTGCACGACCTCGGCGTCAGCCACCTCTACACCGCCCCGCTGCTGGCCGCGACGCCCGGCTCGCAGCACGGCTACGACGTCGTCGACCACCGGACCGTCAACCCGGAGCTGGGCGGGGAGGCCGCCCGGCAGCGGCTGGTGCGCGCCCTGCGCGACAAGCGGCTCGGCCTGGTCGTCGACATCGTGCCGAACCACGCCGGGGTCGCCGTACCGCCGGCCAACCCGGCCTGGTGGGACGTGCTGCGCCGGGGGCGCGACTCGTCGTACGCCGACTGGTTCGACATCGACTGGGACCGGGGCCGGCTGCTGCTCCCGGTGCTGGCCGACGACGCGGCCGCCCTGGACGACCTGAAGGTCGTCGACGGCGAGCTGCGCTACCACGAGCACCGCTTCCCGGTCGCCGACGGCACCGGCGACGGCAGCGCCCGCGAGGTCCACGACCGGCAGCACTACGAGCTGGTCTCCTGGCGGCGCGGGGACGCCGAGTTGACGTACCGCCGGTTCTTCGCCATCGCGGGCCTGGCGGGCCTGCGGGTGGAGGACCCGGCGGTGTTCGCCGCCGTGCACGAGCTGATCCTGCGCTGGGCCGCCGACGGTGAGGTCGACGGCATCCGCGTCGACCACCCGGACGGCCTGCGCGACCCCGCCGGCTACCTCGCGCGGCTGCGCGCGGCCGCGCCGGACGCCTGGCTCGTGGTGGAGAAGATCCTGGAGTACGGCGAGGAGCTGCCGGACTGGCCGGTGGACGGCACCACCGGGTACGACGCTCTCGCCGCCGTGAACGGGCTCTTCGTCGACACCGACGCCGAGGGCGACTTCACGGTGCTGGACAGCCGGCTGACCGGGCAGCGCACCTCGTGGGAGGACCTGACCCACTCCACGAAGCTGGCCGCCGCCACGACGCTGCTCGCCGCCGAGCTGACCCGGCTCGCCGCGCTCGCCCCCGAGGTGCCCACCGAGCAGGCTCGCGAGGCGCTCGCCGAGCTGGCCGCGGTGTTCCCGGTCTACCGGGGTTACCCGCCGCACGGCATCCGGCACCTCGCCGCCGCCCGCTCCGAGGCCGGCCGTCGCCGCCCCGACCTGACCGGCGCCCTGGACGCGATCACCCGCCGGCTGCGCGACCCCGACGACGAGCTGGGCATGCGGTTCCCGCAGCTCACCGGCGCGGTCATGGCGAAGGGCGTCGAGGACACCGCCTTCTACCGGTGGACGCGCTTCGTGGCGCTCAACGAGGTCGGCGGCAGTCCCGCCCACTTCGGGGTGCCGCCGGCGGAGTTCCACCGCTTCGCCGGCGCCCGCCAGGTCCGCTGGCCCGCCAGCCAGACCACCCTCTCCACCCACGACACCAAGCGCGGCGAGGACGTCCGCGCCCGCCTCGCCGTGCTCAGCGAGCTGCCGGCTCAGTGGGCGGAGCAGGTCACAACCTGGATGGAGTACGCGCCGCTGCCCGACCCGGCGTTCGCCCACCTGCTCTGGCAGACGGCCGTCGGCGCGTGGCCGATCGAGCGGGAGCGGCTGCACGCGTACGCGGAGAAGGCCGCCCGGGAGGCCGCGGCCTCGACCAGTTGGGCGGACCCGGACGCGGGCTTCGAGCAGGCCATGCACGCGGTCATCGACCGCATGTACGACGACCCGGCGCTGCACGACGAGCTGACCGAACTCGCCGCCGCGATCACCCCGGCCGGCTGGTGCAACTCGCTCGGGCAGAAGCTGATCCAGCTCACCATGCCCGGTGTGCCGGACACCTACCAGGGCACCGAGCTGTGGGACAACTCCCTGGTCGACCCGGACAATCGCCGGCCGGTCGACTTCGACGTACGCCGAGAGATGCTGGCACGGCTCGACGGCGGCTGGCGTCCCCCGGTCGACACCGACGGAGCGGCGAAGCTGCTCGTCGTGTCGCGGACGCTGCGCCTGCGGCGGGCGCACCCGGAGCTGTTCACCGGCTACCGGCCGGTGCCGGCGCACGGGCCGGTCGGCCGACACGTGGTGGCCTTCGACCGGGGTGGCGTGATCGCCGTGGCGACCCGGCTGCCGCTCGGCCTGGCACGTGCCGGTGGCTGGTGTGACACAGCTCTGTCGCTTGGTGTTAACGAGGTGAAGGACCTGTTCACCGGTCGGGTCTACAGTGGCGGGGAGGTCCCGTTGGACAATCTCCTCGCGGACTATCCCGTTGCTCTGCTGGCTCCTCCCACCGCTGCCGAGGAGGCCTCGTCATGACCGAATTCTCCGTCTGGGCACCCGACGCGAGCCGGGTGCGCCTGCGCCTGGCCGGCGACACCGACCACGACATGCGCGCCGCCGCCGACGGCTGGTGGACTGTCGACGTGCCCGACGCGGGCCTCGACTACTCCTTCCTGCTGAACGATGACGAAATCGCACTGCCCGACCCCCGCTCGCCGTGGCAGCCTGCGGGTGTGCACGGGCCGAGCCGCCGCTACGACCACAGCGCCTACGCGTGGTCCGACAGCGGGTGGACGGGCCGGCAACTGCCCGGCAGCGTCCTCTACGAGCTGCACATCGGCACCTTCACCCCCGAGGGCACCTTCGACGCGGCCATCGACCGCCTCGACCACCTCGTCGCCCTCGGTGTCGACCTGGTCGAACTGCTCCCGGTCAACGCCTTCAACGGCGAACACAACTGGGGGTACGACGGCGTCTGCTGGTACGCCCCGCACGAGCCCTACGGCGGCCCCGACGGCCTGAAACGGTTCGTCGACGCCGCTCATGCTCGCGGTTTGGGGGTGATCCTGGACGTCGTCTACAACCATTTCGGGCCCTCCGGGGCCTACGCGCCACGGTTCGGCCCCTACCTCGCCGAGCAGAGCAACAGTTGGGGCCGCTCGATCAACCTCGACGGCCCGCACTCCGACGAGGTACGCCGCTACATCAGCGACAGCGTGCTCATGTGGCTGCGCGACTACCACGTCGACGGGTTGCGCCTGGACGCTGTGCACGCGCTGCCGGACACCCGGGCGGTGCCTCTGCTTGAAGAGTTGGCCGTTTCCGTCGAGTCGCTGTCGACCCATCTGGGGCGGCCGTTGTCGTTGATCGCCGAATCGGACCTCAACGATCCACGGCTGATCACGCCACGGGAGGCTGGCGGGTTCGGGCTGCACGCTCAGTGGAACGACGACGCCCACCACGCGCTGCACACGCTGCTGACGGGGGAGCGGCAGGGCTACTACGGGGACTTCGGCTCTTTGGAGACGCTGTCGGATGTGTTGACGGGTGGGTTCTTCCACGCGGGGACCTGGTCGAGCTTCCGTAACCGCCACCATGGGCGGCCGCTGGACTCGCGCGTCCCTGGTCACCGGCTGGTCGCCTACTTGCAGAACCACGACCAGATCGGCAACCGGGCCACCGGGGATCGGATCTCGGCCTCGCTGTCGTCCGCGCTCGTGCGGGTCGGGGCGATGCTGCTGCTGACGGCGCCCTTCACTCCGATGCTGTTCATGGGGGAGGAGTGGGCGGCCTCTACGCCGTGGCAGTTCTTCACCTCGCATCCGGAGCCGGAGTTGGCCTCTGCGGTGCGGACCGGGCGGCGGCGGGAGTTCGCGTCGCACGGGTGGCCGGAGGGGGACGTGCCCGATCCGCAGGACCCGGAGACGTTCGTACGGTCCCGGTTGGACTGGGCCGAGCTGGACAAGCCCGAGCATGCTTCGATGCTGGCGTTCTACCAGCGGTTGATCGCGTTGCGGCGGTCGGTGGCCGATCTGTCTGATCCTCGGATGCATGCTGTTTCTGTGCAGCACGGGGACCAGTTCCTGCTGATGCGGCGGGGGGACACGTTGGTTGTCGCCAACTTTGCTGGGCGGGGGCAGGGGGTGTCGCTGCCTGGGGTGGCTCGGCGGGTGCTCCTGGCCACCGGCGAGGGGGTCACCGTGATGCGGGACCGGATCGAGCTGCCAGCGGAGACAGCGGCGATCGTGGCCTTGTGATGTTGATGTCGAATCGCGTGATGGGGAATGCACGCGGATCGCGGCATGAGCGGGCACCCGACCTTGTTCACGTCAGTCCTGATGTAGGGGCGTGCGTCGGGCGCGCACGATTCGCTGCGTGATTCGCCATCCGGCTGCCGTTCGTTCGACAGTGTCTTCGTATGTAACGCTGCCGGTCGATCCATCCGCCATGACCCCTAATCCCTTGGACAGGGCCTTGACCGTGCCGTCCGCCGTCTCGCGTAGCACGATATTGGTCACGTGGTGGGCTACTGGATTGGCGTCGGCCAGTGCCAGGCCGGCTTCGCGGACTGCCGCGAGACCGACCAATTTGCCGCCGCCGAGAGCCGACACGTCGTAGACGACGTCTTCGGTGAACAGCGTCGACAGGCCGTCGAAATCGCCGCGATCTGTCAGGTGACCGTGCGAGTTGATCAGGTCCGTGATGGTGATCCGGTCATCCGTGGTTATGGGTGTCATGATTCCTCCGCACCCTAAATGGGGCACTCCCCGCTTAGCTGCCGGTACCGTATGCGGGGATGTCCCCGGATAGCAAGCGCGGCCCGCGCTCCGACGCGGCCCGTAACCGTGCGCGGCTCGTAGCCGCAGCCCGTGAAGCGCTGGCCGAGGCGGGCAACGACGTCGCCTTTGACGTGATCGCCCGACGCGCCGGTGTCGGAAACGCCACCCTGTACCGCCACTTCCCGACGCCCGCCGACCTGCTCGTAGCCGTCTACGCCGACGAGGTCGCCGCACTGTGCCAACGCGGCGAGCAGTTGTTGGAGTCTGCGGAGCCGATGGGCGCACTGTTCGCCTGGCTCGATGAATTCGTGGCGCACGTGGCCACCAAGCGTCCCCTTGCCCTCGCCGCGACGGAGGGCACCAGCGAACGCCGCACCACGCTATTCCGTGACTGGCACGCGTCGATCACCTCAATCGCCGATCGCCTTGTCCGACGCGCGCAGCCAGCACTCCGTTCCAACCTCACCGCAACTGACGTGCTGACCTTGGCCAGCGGAGCGGCCCTAACCGCCGAGGCCGCGCAGGCCCGCCGTCTGGTCGCACTACTGCGTACTGGCATTGCCGCTCCAACCGGCACCGGCTGAGGCTTCTTCCCACACCAGCCCGGCGGCGCGCTCATCGGCAGATCCGGAAGCCGTGCGGCGACCACATCTAGGCACTTGTCTGGCTCGTTCAGGTCACACGGCAATCCGTAGTTAGCCCTGACGCTGGGGATGCGCCAAGTGCGACTGGGATCTGCGGCGTCTCTCGGGGCATTCAGCGGCATCACTTGGCTGCTGTCGGTGTACCGTCCAAACGTGCGGGATAGCATGGCGTGGCCGCTGTCCTGGTCCTTTACCTGGGGGTGGGCGTAGGCATGGTGATGAAGCCGGACACCATTGGGGCCAGGATCCGGTACTGGCGGATGCGCCGGGGTGGCATGACGCAGGCCGTGCTCGCTGGGCTCGCTGGTGTCACCCAGTCCTACGTGTCGCAGGTCGAGTCAGGCCGTAAGACCATCGATCGTCGCTCGACTCTGGTGGCTCTCGCTGGCGCCCTCCAGGTCACGGTGGCTGACCTGCTCGGCCAGGGCACCGAGTCCGGCGATCCGGCCCGCGAGAGCGCCGCCGAGTGCGTGCCGGCGATCTGGTCGGCCCTGATCGAGATCGAAGACGGCGAGCGCCGCCCATCCACCTACACGGCGGACCAACTGGCCGCCGAGATCGCCCGCGCCGAACAGCTCCGCACCTCCTGCAACTACCCAGCTATGGCACGTCTGCTCCCTGGCCTCCTGCTCGAAGCCGCCGCTACCGGTGGCACCGTGCTCGTCCAAGTGGCCTACCAAGCTGCTACCTGCCTGCGGCACCTCGGATACCGCCACCTGGCTCTCAATGCTGCACGGCTCTCCGGCTCGGTCGCGGAGCAGACTGAGGATCCAGCGTGGATCGCAGCATCCCGTTTCGCCTACGCGCAGAGCCTGCCGATCGAGTCCGCCGCCGTCGCGGCCAGCGCTGCTGACCGGTCTGTGACCGAGCTTCAAGCCGATGCCGACGACGAGCGAGTGCGACAGATGCTTGGTCAGCTCCACCTCTCGGCCGCGTTGACCTCGGCAGTAAGTGGGCGCCTGGATGTCACTCGCGACCACCTCGCCGAGGCAGCCCGCGAGGCAGCGACCCTCGGCGATCCGCCCGACGGTGCGGGCTTCAACGGCTGTGGGTTCGGACCAACCAATGTAGGGCTCTGGGAGATGTCGATTGCGGCCGAGCAGGGCGAGTCCGGCCGGGTCATTGAGCTGTCTCGGACAGTTCGCCCGCAGGTTCTCGCGGCGTCGATCCGCCAGCAGTCTTACTGGCTTGACCTCGGTCGCGCCTTGGCGGACGGCGGGCGGCGGGATCCCGAAGCCCTCGCCGCGTTCGTGCAGGCCGAGCGGGCAGCGCCTATCCCGTTCGCCATCAACCCCCTCGCCCGCGATGCCGTGGTGACCCTGGCCCAGCGCGCCCAGCGCCGAGCCATCCCCGACGAATTGCGCCTGCTTGCCGGCCGCATCGGCGTCAACCTGGCCGCATAACTGCCAGTAATCACCGCATCGCCAATCCGCCCTACTGTCCGGTTTGGGACGTGAGCACGTCCTGATGGCCCAGCGCGGCAACGGTCGATCCGGAGCTGCTGGGCCTCCACCGGAGGAGGCGGGGATGAGCGGTCTGGACGACAACGCTCCGGAGAGCAACAGCGAGGCGGCCGAGCGGGAGGCCGCCAAGCAGCGCCTTCTGGCTCAGGCCGAGGCGGAGCGCGTACCCGTGGAGGACACGACCCGCGCGGTGCCGGACCAGCGGTGGCGGCGTGACCGGCGATGACGTCCCGATTGGCCGGCGGGTGGCCCGCTGGCGGGTGCGGCGGTCGATGACGCAGCAGATGCTTGCCGACCGGTTGCGCAGGTCGAAGAGCTGGGTGGACAGCAACGAGCGGGGCGCCGTCGGGTGAGAGCACGGTCGGCTCCACCGTGGGCGGTGATCGGATGCGGGCAGGCCGTGGTGCCATCCGACAGATACCACTTCGAAACTACCTCAATCGTCATCAGACTCAGGTGGACGCCAGCTTCTGAGTGACCCGCCCGGACTACGTCGTTTCAGGTGCTTGACCTGTCAATTTTCCACCGGTAGTTTAAATCCACAACGACAGGCATCTATCTAAGAGCAGGTGAACCGTGCTGTTGAAATCCATCGCCATCGCCATCACCGCGTCCGTCGCAGGCGCGCTGGCCACCGCCCCCGCCGCCTCGGCGGCAGCACCCGGAGTGTCGGTACAAGGCTCGGGGTCCGGGAACTGCCCGCAGGGCATGCTCTGCATCTGGCCTAACTGGAATCACCCGCCGCAGGGTCCCGTGGAGACGCCGTCTCTGACGACCAACAGCGAGTGGACCGGCAGCATCCAGGGATTCAACTTCTACAACGGCACGGGCCGCGACGCCGTAATATCCGGGTTCACTCTCGGCTCGTCGACTCCCTTCAAGAACTGTGCTCCTGCCGGCGGGACCGGGGGCGACCTGTATATACCGGTCAACGTGACGAAGGTGACTTGGCAGCTGACCCCCTGCTGATCCTCCACTGGGCCTTTCCGAGTAGTGGCTTGGAGTAGCTGGCTCGATCAGCGGTCCGGACGCGCCCGGATTCGTTGCCCGCAGAACCCCGTATGAAGGTGGTCCTTCCCGGGATCACCGTCATCGAGGTTTTGCGTCGCTATGAGTGTCGTGGGCAATCGCCGACAACGGCCTCGTCGTGGGCTGCACCACCGATTCTCGACTGCGCCCAGCGAGTTGGACCGACTGCTGAGAAGGCCGGCACCAGGGTCGAGCGCGCTGAACCATCAAGCGGAGCAGCGCTCGAGCGATTTCTCATTCAAATGACAGCGCTTGTCGAGGCGCGTGGTGTATTGCCTGCGAACGACGACGAGCAACCTTCCGTGGTGCTGATCCGATGCCGGTCATCGGCGGATTCGGGGGCCGTGCGGGCACCAGTACTAGGCACTCGGCTGGCTCGTTCAGGTCATCCGGCAAACCCTAGCCAACTTTGACGATTGAGTTGGGTCAAGTGCAGATGGGCCTGCGACGCCTCTCGGGGCATTCAGCGGCATCACTTGGCTGCTGTCGGTGTACCGTCCAAACGTGCGGGATGGCATGGCGTGGCCGCTGTCCTGGTCCTCTACCTGGGGGTGGGCGTAGGCATGGTGATGAAGCCGGACACCATCGGTGCCAGGATCCGGTACTGGCGGATGCGCCGGGGCGGCATGACCCAAGCCGTCCTCGCCGGGCTCGCTGGTGTCACCCAGTCATACGTATCGCAGGTCGAGTCGGGTCGGAAGACCGTCGACCGCCGCTCCACTCTGGTCGCTCTCGCCGCCGCGCTCCAGGTCACGGTGGCCGACCTGCTCGGCCAGGGCACCGAATCCGGCGACCCCGCCCGCGAGGGCGCCGCCGAGTGTGTGCCCGCGATCTGGTCGGCCCTGATCGAGATCGAGGACGGCGAGCGCCGCGCGTCGACCTACCCGCCGGAACGCCTGGCCGCCGAGATAGCCCGAGCCGATCAGCTCCGCAATTCGTGCAACTACCCGGCCATGGCGCGGATGCTCCCGGGCCTGCTGCTCGAAGCCGCTGCCGTGGGCGGGACGACGCTCGCCCAGGTCGCCTACCTGGCCTCCACCTGCATCCGGCACCTCGGCTACCGCCATTTGGCCCTCAACGCCGCTCGGGTATCCGTGGCTGCCGCCGAGGACGTCGAGGACGTCGAGGACCGAGCGTGGCTGGGTGCGTCTCGCTTCGTGTACGCGCAGAGCCTGCCAATCGAGTCCGCGCGGCTGGCGGCCAACTCCGCCGACCGGTCACTGACCGAGCTTCAGGGTGACGCGTCCGACGTCCGGGTGCGCCAGATGCTCGGCCAGCTCCACCTCATGGCTGCGCTGGCCTCGACCGTGGATGGTCGTCCCGACGTAGCCCGGGATCACCTCGCGGAGGCCACGCGGGAGGCCGAGAGCCTGGGAGATCCCGCCGACGGTGGTGGCTTCAACGGGTGCTGCTTCGGGCCGACCAATGTCGGGCTCTGGAAGATGTCCATCGCGGCGGAACAGGGCGAGTCCGGCAAGGTGATCGAGCTGTCCAAGGCGATCCGACCGCAGGTCCTCAAGGCGTCGAATCGCCAACTGTCGTACTGGCTCGACATTGGACGCGCTCTCGCGGACGGCGGTCGACGGGATGCTGAAGCGCTCGCCGCGTTCGTGCAGGCTGAGCGGGCCGCGCCGATCCCGTTCGCCATCAACCCCCTCGCCCGCGACGCCGTGGTGACCCTGGCCCAGCGCGCCCAGCGTCGCGCCATCCCCGACGACCTGCGCCTGCTCGCCGGCCGCATCGGCATCAACCTGGCCGCATAACTCACAGTAATCACCGCATCACCAATCCGCCCTACTGTCCGGTTTGGGACGTGAGCACGTCCCGACGAGATGGCGCGATGGTCGTCGCGCCCTTACCGGATGAGGTGGGGATGAGCGGTCAGCACGACAACGCTCCGAAGAACGACGGTGAAGCGGCCGAGCGGGAGGCGGCCAAGCAGCGCATTCTCGCTCAGGCCGAGGCGGAACGCGTACCCGTGGAGGACACGACCCGCGCGGTCCCGGACCGGCGGTGGCGGCGTGACAGGGGATGACGTCCCGATCGGGCGACGGGTGGCGAGCTGGCGGGTACGCCGGCGGATGACCCAGCAGGTGCTGGCCGACCGGCTGCGCAGGTCGAAAAGCTGGGTCGACAAGATCGAGCGGGGTGTCCGCCCCCTGGATCGGTACTCCGTGATCCAGGAGGTGGCCCACGTCCTGCGCGTCGAGCCGGAGGCGCTGCTCGGCCAGCCGCGCAGCACTCCGGCGGGCACGCCGGACGGGGTGGACGACATCCGGGCCGCGCTCGCCCGCTACGACACCCCGGAAGCCACACAGCAGACGCCGGAAGAGGCAAGAAGGCAGGTCGAGCACGCCTGGTTGTCCTACCAGCATGCGCACTACGCGCAGTTGGTGCGCCTGGTGCCGGGTCTGCTCGACGCCGCGCAGGGCGCGCGGTCGGCGGAGCTGCTGGTGTCGGCGTACCGGATCACGTCGTCGCTGCTGGTCAAGCTCGGCGAGGCCGATCTTGCCTGGTTGGCCGCCGACCGGGCGATGGGCGCCGCCGGTGACGACCCCGTCCTCGCGGCGACGGCGGCGGTGTCGGTCGGGCAGGCGCTGCGCGCGTCGGGCCGCGACCGCCTGGCCCTGGCCGCGACGCTCGCCGCGAACCACGTCCGGCCGCGGCGGTCGGCGGGGGAGTGGGCCGTGGGCGGGACGCTGCTACTCCAGGCCGCCCTCGCCGCCGCCGGCTGCGGCGAGCACCGGCACGCCGCCGCGCTGACCGACCGGGCCGCGGGCGTCGCCACCAACCTTCGGGGGTACGACGATCAGCACCGCACCAGCTTCGGCCCGGTCGCCGTCGAGCTGGTACGGGTGCTGCTGGCGGCCGCGCGGGACAACTCGGTGGAGGCGCTACGGCGGCACTCGATCGTGGTGCGGCGGGAGGGCTGGCGGTGGTTGCCGGCCGAGTATCGGGGCGCGTACCTGCTCGATGCCGCGCGGGTGTACGTGCACGCCGGTGACCTGCGCGGGGCGGCGCGCGTTCTGGTCGACGCGGACAGTGTCGCGCCGGCCGAGGTTCGGGGGCGGCCTCTGGCGCGTACCCTCATCGCCGATTGTGCGCGGGCGCGGCCGGCGCCGGCCGGCGTGGCGCGACTGGCGACGCTGGTCGGCCTCACCCGCTGAATCGGTACGCCCCGCCGAGCTGATCGGCCTCAAGATCCGCGCAACATCAGGGAAACTGCTGTCTCCCGCGTGCCCGAGGCAGCAGTTTCGGTGAAGTTGTGCGGGTGCTCAATCGGGCACTGCGACACGCCGACGATCAGCCAGCATCGACAAGGGTCGTACCTACCCCGCAACCCCTTGTGTGGCGCGGATAACCTCTCGGCCATGGCTGAGTACCGCAATCCCCATGGTGTCTCGGCGCTGCGGGCTGCACTGACGGCCATCATGTGCGGAATCCTGGTGACCGGTCTCGGCGTCACCATCGTTTGGGATCATCGAGGTTGGCCGGGGGAGGTCTACACCAGCGCCACGCTGATCAGCACATCTGAGACGCCACCACGCGCGAGTCGCCATGGCACGTACTACGACTTTCAGTACGCCGTACCCGATGGACGGCAGGTGCTCCGCCGGGAGATGGTCACCCGCAGCGGCTCCCCCAACCGCGACGGTGACTCGGTCACGGTCCTCTACTCGCCGGATGCCCCGGAGCGGGGCCGGCTGTGGGTGTCCCGAGGCGGGGCGGAGTATCTGGTCGCGCTCGGCGGGATAGCGCTCGTGTTCGTCGGGCTCTGGGGCGTCATCCATGAGCTTCGCAAACGGCGTCGCCGAAGGCACGCGGCAGCCCTCGCGTAGTTGACGCGACGCTCGCCCCCGCAAACCGCGGCCGGTCGCGGCCGGTCGTCGCCGGCCGCGACGACCAGCACGGCACCAGCTTCGGCCCGGTCGCTTCGAGCTGGTACGAGTGCTGCTGGCGGCCGCGCGGGACAACCCGATGGAGGCGCTACGACGGCACTCGATCGTGGTTAGGTGCTCTGGTCGCTGCCGACCTGCGCGAGAGAGCTGCGAACGACACCAGCATGGGGATCTGCCAGGGGATCAAGGATCTGTAGTGCCTGCTGCCAGCAGCGTTGCGCGTCTTCGCGCTGGCCTGCGGCGTGGTGGGTGTCGCCGAGGGCTGCCAGGGTGAGTCCTTCGCAGCGTCGGTCGTCGAACCTGCGGAACAGCTCCAGGGCCTGCGTGTGCCGTTCCAGGGCCTCGTCGAGTCGACCGAGTTGCTGATGTGCCAGGCCGAGGGGATAGGAGGCCCAGGCGACGCTCCACTGATCGTTGATGCTGTCGAGGATGGCGACAGCTTCCTGGTAGTGGGCGATGGCGGTGTCGAGGTGTCCGCGCGCGCGGTGCCCGTTGCCGAGGCTGAGCAACGACATGCCCTCACCTCGGGTGATGCCATGGCGGCGGAAGACCTCTCGCGCCTGGCCGTAGAGCTCCATGGCCTCGTCGGTCTGCCCCAACTCCTCGTGGATGAGACCCAGGCCGCGAAGGCAGAACCCTTCCACCCAGTGGTCGCCGACCTCACGGCTCGTGGCGACGCCTTGGTGATAGCAGTCGAGCGCGGTCTCGCGCTGCCCCATGCGCCAGTAGGCGTCGCCGAGGCAGCGAAGGTTGGCTGCCTCGCCGAGGCGCGACCCGGCGGAGCGCGCCGCGCGTAGCCCGGTCAGGTGGATGTCGCGCCAGTCGGCCCAGTACGACTTCAGTTCGAAGAAACCATCGCTGACCACCGGCAGTTGCCAGGCGATGTCGAGTTCTCCCAGATCGTCGGCCTGCCGGACGGTGTCCAGAAGGTTCAGCCGCTCATGCTCGAACCATGCCATCGCCTCGGCCACCGTGCGTGGTGGTGCGAGGGTAACGCCAGGTTCGCCCGGAGGTAGAGCGACGGCATGCGAGTACGGCAGGATGACCTTGCGGCCCTCTTCGGCCATCAGGAGGTACCAGGAGTAGACGCGGCGGCGTGATTGGCGCTGCTGCTCGGGTGTCTCCTCGGCCTGTGCCCGTTCGAGCGCGTAGGCGCGGAGAAGATCGTGGAACAGGTACCGGTCCCGGGCAGGGTTCTGCACCATGTGCGCTGCGCTGAGCTGGTCGAGCAGACTGCGGGCTCGGGGCAGACTCACGCCAGCGAGGGCCGCCGCTGCCGCCGCTGAGATGTCGGAGCCGGCGTGTAGGCCGAGTAGTCGAAAGAACCGTGCCGTGTCGTCGGGCAACGTCTGGTAGGACCACGAGAACACCGCGCGTACGTCGGAAAGCTCGTCATCGTCGACCGCGAGGGCGTCAAGCTGATGCTCGGCCAGGGCGAGGTCCGCGACGAACTCCGCGAGGGTGACATGGGGAGAGTTGGCTATGCGCTCCCCGATGATCCGCAGAGCGAGGGGGAGGTAGGCGCAGCGGCGAGCAAGTTCAGCGGCGGCCGGCGGCTCCGCGCTGACCCGACCGCCGCCGATGTTGTCGCTGAGCAGCGCGATTGCCTCGTCCGGAGACAGAACCTCCAAGGTCATCCGTGACGCTCCTTCCCGTGCCACAAGGCCGGAAAGTCGGCTGCGGCTGGTGACGATCGCCATGCAGGTCGGTGTGGCGGGAAGTAGCGGCCGGACCTGACCCACGGTGGACACATTGTCCACCACGATCAGGACGCGCTTGCCGTTCAGGACGGACCTGAACAGGGCGGCACGTCCGTCAGTGTCCGTGGGGATCTGCTCCGCCGGTACGTGCAGAGCGCGGAGGAACGTGTCCAGCGCCTGGCCGACATCGAGGGCTGGCCCGGGGCCGTAGCCGCGCATGTCGACGTAGAGGTCGCCGTCGGTGAACCACCCGCGTGCTCGGTGAGCCCAGTGCACGGCCAGCGCCGTCTTGCCAACGCCGGGGGCACCCGCGATGGCAGCCACGGTCATCGCGAAGCCGGCAGCCGTGTGGTTGTCGTCGTTCGGCAGTGCCGCGTCCAGGCGGGTGAGGGTCTGCTCGCGGTTGACGAAGCCGGTCGCGTTGCGGGGGAGTTGACGCGGCGCCTGTAGACCTCCACGCTGCCACCCCGACGGCAAGCGATCGGTCATGGGGTCTTGGTCTGGAGCTGGTCTGTGATCTGCCGGTAGGGGACCGACGCCGAGACGGCCGCGTCACGCCACAGATTGGCCTGCACGATCTGCTCCGGCTCACTGATCACCTCGCCGGAGACGAAGCGCCCCTCCTCGTCGTAGTACATGGCCACCAGCCGTGCCGAGTCGAACAACCAGTAGTCGTAGTGCGGCAACGTGGCCGGCCAGTCGTCGTCGGAGACCACGATGAGGCGGACGTCCTCGCCCGCCTCGACGGTGTGCTCGTAGGCCCAGCCGCACTCGAACCGCACGTAATCCGACAGCGGTTCGGAGACGACATGGACCCGGTGCATACGCTTGCCCGCCGACACCGCCGCCCGCACGGTGTCGCACCACGCCGCGATTCCCGGGAACTCGCCTCGGGTCTCGCCCGCCAGGAACCGCGCGAACTCGTCCTGCTCATACGACACGTCGTATCGCTGAAGCGTCTCCAGTCGATACGCGGTGTAACGGAAGTCGCGGAACAGCTGGTTGAACTCGTCGTCATCGAGGGACGTGAACGACCGGGTCAACGCTCGATCACCGCTGCTCGGACTGGCGGTAGCGCTCAATGGCACCGAGCAGAACCTCGGCGGGTATCCGCACCGCGCCCTCGCCGGGAAGAACGTTCTCCAGCTCGCCCACGGTGTCCTCGTCGATCAGGTTCCCCTGAACGACAAGCTCCCCGCTCTCTCCCAGGTAGACCGTAGGGCACCCGTTGCCACCCGAGCCAGGATCTTTGTAGAGCTTGGTCAGCTTCATGGTGACCTCCATCAGAGAAACAGACGGCTGGCATGTGCTGTCGGTCAGGAGAGTAGTGCGCAGCGTAGTGGCCCAACAAGTCGATAACGTGGGTCTGGCCCGTTGGCGCGTACTCTCATCGCCGATGTCGTCCGTGCGCAGCCGGCGCCGGCCGGCGTGGCGTGACTGTCGACGCTCGTCGGCCTTACCCGTTGAGCACCTGCGGCGACGGAATCAGCCTGGATCGATAGTCTGCTCTCCGTTACGGATCGTGACGTCGACACCGCCGGAGGTGCGCAGTGGGCAGATGGTTCAACCGCAGCCGTAAACGCGACGACGAGCCACCGCGCGAACCGAAGCCGACCGGCCCGGTCATCGAGATCACCGTCAGCGGCGGCGGTCGTCCACCGGTGACGCAGACCATCGGCGGTCCGACCGCCTTCGGGTTGCAGTACCACGCCTTCCACGACCAGTACGGCGCGTCCGACCCGCGGACGTTGGAGGCGGGAAACCGCTACGCGCAGGAGTTGATGCGTACCAGGGACGTCGACACCGCCGTGGCCGTCTATCAGGAGGTCGTCGGGTTGCGCAGCTCGGCGCTGGGGTCGGAGCATCCGGACACCCTGCGCACCAAGCACAGCCTGGCCTTCGCGCTGTGGCAGCGCGGCTCGCACGCCGAGGCGGAGCTGGTACAACGAGACGTCTACGAGGCACGCCGCCGGGTGCTGGGCGACGACGACGCCGAGACGTTGCGCAGCGGCAACAACCTCGGCTGGTTGCTAATTGAACTGCGTCGGATGGACGAGGCCGAGCCGCTGCTGCGGCGGGTCGCCGACGGTATGGCGCGGACGCTGGGCAGGGACGACGCGGACACCCTGGCCTGCCAGATGAAACTGGCCGGCCTGCAACACCTGCAGGGCAACAGCCAGCAGGCCGAGCGGGCCCTGCGGGACGTGGTCCGGCGGATGACCAGGACGGTGGGCCCCACCAGCCCGGTGACGATGCAGGCCCGCAGCAATCTGCTGGTCGTCCTGCTCGACTCCGGCCGGGCGGCCGAGGCGGTCGAACCGGCCCAGGCGCTCGCCGACGACGCCGGGCGCGTGCTCAGCACCACCGACGGCGTGTCTCTGCATGCCCGGCACTCTTTGGCCAGAGCGCTCGCCGGGGCGGGGCGGCAGGCTGAGGCGATCCGGTTGCTGGCCGACACGCTGCCGGACAGTGAGCGGGGCCGGGGCGTCGACCATCCCGGAACCCTGGAGATGCGGACGCTCTTCGCCCAACTGCTCGTCGAGGCGGGTGACCGGCGGGCGGGCGGTGTGGCGCGCGCCGCGCTGGCCGGGTGCGAACGCGTGCACGGCCCGGGTCACCCCGACACGGAGAAGGCGCGGGCGCTGGTCCGGCGCACCCGCTGATCCCGACGACGGTTCACCCTCCGGTGTGGATGTGCGCCGCCCACAGCGTCGGCGCGAGCGGGTAGCGGTCCCGCAGCCGGCGCACCGCCGAGTGCAGCGCGTACGCGGCCGAGCCGGTCGCTTCGCCGTGCTCGTAGAAGGCGGTGGTCAGCGCGAGGGAGACCGCGTCGTCGACCTCCCACAGGGTGCCGATGACGTGCCGGAACCCGGCGAGTTGGAAAGCGCCGGTGATGTGCAGCGCCTCGTCGACGAGGGTCGGCGGGGCCTGGGCAGTCGCGCAGGCCGACAGGAAGGCGAACTCCGCGTCCAGGTCGAGCCGGGACACGTCGGCGACGGTGAGCGGACTGTCCTGGTGGTCGTGTACGAGCAGCCGGCCCTGCGCCGGGTCGTGCGGATCGGCCACGGCGTGGCACGCGAAGTGCGCGTACGCCGAGTCGGCCAACCGGTCCAGGACCTGCTGCCGGGTGGCCGTCGCGTCCAGCCCGGTCCACGCTCCGGGCAGCGCCCGCGCCGCCGACGCGGCCTCACGTTCGGCGCTCGGCAGCGCGCCCGGGCCGCCGGGGGTGGCGCGCATCGCCACCACGCAGGACCGGGCATCGCGCCGGGGCTGCCGCGGCGCGGTGCGCCTGCGGGCGAGCGCGGTCACGGTCGGGGTGTAGGAGGAGACCACCCGGTCGAGGGCGGACCGGCCGGCCTCGGCCTGCGCGGCGTGCAGAGGAAAGAACGCCAGCGGACCGACCGGGCACCACCAGACGCGCGGCAACTCGCCGCCCGCCTCCGGCGCGCCGATCGCGTCCAGCACCGGCCCGACAAGGGCAGACCACAACCATTCGAGTACGCCCCGGAGTGCCGCCTGGGCGCGCAGCCGGCTCCGCGCGTCCGTCGTCGGATCGGACGCCGTGGTGGTGGCCTCCTGGAGCAGCCGTAGCTGCGTCATCGCATCGGTCAGCGACAGATGAGGCAGCGGGAGCACCGTGACGCGGTGCTCCCGCAGGATCAGCGCGTCGCAGCGCAACTCGCTCGCGATCGGCACGATAACGGTCCCGTCGACCTGGTCGAGCAGTTGCCGGGCGCTGGGCGTGCGCAGGAAGTCCCCCAGGCCGGGCAGCTCCCGGATCGTCGACAACAGCACGTTCCACTCGGTCTCCCGGTCCCGGCCGAAGGTGGTGGGTCGGGACGATTCGGGGGCGGGCGCTTCGAAGTCGCGGCGCATCCGCTGGAAGTCGGCCGCCAGACGCCCGTCGGCGCGTTGGAGCGCCGCCCACTCGCCGTCCGCCGTCAACCGCTGGTGCAGCAGCAGGCCCCGGCCACGCTCCAGCAGCTCCACGGCCCGCTCCGGCTGCCCCGCGCCGATCGCGCAGGAGGCGGCAGTCGCCGCCAGCCCGGCCGTCGAGCCGAGGTCGGCGTACTGGTCGTGCCGGGTACGTCCCCGGGAGGCCAACCGGGGCAGCAGCGTGATGGCCTCGTCGAAGGCGTCCGTCGCCTCCTCCCACCGGCCCAACGTGGTCAGCGTGTAGGCCGCCTTGTCGAAGGCCTGGATTCGGACCGGCACGGCCCCGGACTCGATGCGGCCGGCGGCGAGCGCCCGCTCGGCGGCCTCGGTCAGGAGGGCGGGTTCGCCGGTACGCAGGTAGGTCGCTCGCAACGCCTGGGCGATGGACAACCCGGTCTCGACACGATGCGGATCGCGCGCGGGCAGGGACTCCAGCGCCTTGCGCAGCAGGACGAGCGACTCTTCCAGGTAGGCGGGCTCCCCGGTGGCGTCGTAGAGCAACCGCAGGCTGTAGCCCAACTGGTCCAGGTACAACGCGTGGTTGGCCTCGCCGCGTACGGACAGCGCGAGCGCCCGGCGCAGCAGGCCTATCGCGATCTCCAGGGCGGAGACGTCGCCCGTCAGCTGGTGCGTCTTCATGCCGACGGTGGAGAGGCTGGCGAGCGCCATCCGATGGTGCGGATGCCGCTCTCCGACGGTGCTCAGCGCGACGGCGAACTCCTCCCAGGCCTGGCCGAGCAGCTCGGCACGGCCGGTGCGGTCGACAAGGGTGAGCAGCGTCTGCCCGAGCAGGAAACGCGCGTCGATGCTCTGTGAGGTGTGGTCCCGCAGCACCGCGACGGCCCGTTCGACATCGGCGGTGTGGGTGGTCCCGGCCGCCCTGGCCAGCAGGCACCGGGCTCGCAGCATGACGATCTGGTCCTGGTTCGGCCCGGTGGTGTCCACCGAGGACAGCAGGTCCAACGCCTCGTCGACGTAGTCCTCCACGCCGGTGAGCTGGAAGGCGCGTAACAGCGCCTCCGCGTGGATACCCCGCAACGCGGGTCGGTGCTCCACACTGATCCAGTTCTCGGCCAAGTTGGCGATGGAAGTGAGCCGGTAGAGCGTGTCGACCGAGCCGTCGAAGTCGTGCCGGACCCGATAGACCTGGCACTTCTTGAGCATCAGCACCGCGCTGTTGCCGAGGTCGGCCGAGGCGTCCTCGGCGAACTGCAGATACTGCTCGGCGATGTCCAGGAGCTGCGGCTCACTCTCGATCCGGGCCCTGGCCAACAGCACATCGGTGTACGTGACAAGCGCGCGGACACCGTGCGCCGTACCCAACTCGTCGGCCAGAAAGGAGTCGGCCATGGTGCGGATCGCGGCCTCCAGCACGACGGTGGCCTCGATCAGGTCCTGCCGCGCCTGGTCCGCGTGGTAGCGGTCGAGCAGCGCGGCCCCCAGCTCCACCTGGGCCTCGGCCCAGCGCCGGTCGCCACGCCGCTGCCCGGCCGCGACACGACGCCAGTCGTTCACGGCGTCCCTTGCATAGCCACCCACCGGCGCACCTTCCCGTCGCGGTTGCCTCCCAGCCTGCCAGCCGTGCGCCACATCGACAGGAGATAATCGGCCGATGAGTCAATCGGCGCCGGACAGGCGACTCGACGACGACCGGGCCGCTCGACTGGCCCGGGTCTGCGCGGACATCGCGCAGGTGGGCGACCTGCTCGGGCCGGAACCGGCCCGGGCCCTCACGCGGCTGCGGGATCGGTCACTGTCCGATGCGGGCGTGGACGCGGTGCTCGCCGAGGTGACCGAGTTGATGCGCGTCGGTGGCCTGGTCGGTGGTGACACCACCGTACGGAGCGATCGTTACCTGCCGTTGGCCGGCATCCACGGCCGCCGCCCCGAAGTGGTCCAGGTGTGCCCCGCCGACCTGTGCGACCGGGTCGAGATCCCCCGGCCGGACGCCGACCCGTCGCCTCACTGCGCCGTGTGGGACTGCCCACTGCCGACGTTCCGGATGGACCGGTGAACGCGGTCATCGCCTCGCTCGGCGGAAAGCTGGCAGAGCGGTGGCTCGCCGGACTGGCGCTGCCCGGTGTGGTGTTCGTGGCGATGGTCGCCGCGGCGGTGCGACTCGGCCACGCCCACTGGTGGGACCTGCGGCTGCTGCGGCAGGAGGTTGATCGGCTCGCCCTCGGACCACCAGCCCGGGGCACCGGTTCCGCGCTGCTGATCGTCCTCGGTGTCGTGCTGGGCGGTGTCGTCGCCGCGATGGCCGCCCAGAGCCTGGAACGCCTGGTCGTGGCCCTGTGGACCCAGCACTGGGGTCGGGCCGGCGATGCCGTGATCCGCCGGCGGCGACGCCGGTGGAACGCCGCCATGGACCGGTACGAGAACGCCCTGCGGGACAAGGCACGCCGGTTGCGATCCGCCGACGGTGACGCCGGACCACTACCGGACACCCAGGCGCTCGCCCGCGCCTGCGACCGGATCGCGGTGACCGAGCCGGACCGCCCGACCTGGATCGGTGACCGGATGCAGGCCACGGCGGTACGGGTGCGGGCCTGCTACGGCCTGGATCTGGCCGCCGCCTGGCCCCGGCTGTGGTTGCTGCTGCCCGAGGAGACCAGGGGACCGCTCGCCCTCGCGCAGGCCGACTTCGCCGCCGCCGCCCGACGGGTGGGCTGGGGGCTGCTGTATCTGGCGCTCGGCCTGCTGTGGTGGCCCGCGGCGATCGTCGGCCTCGGCCTCTGCGTGGCCGGCTGGCGACAGGGCCGCGGCACGGTGTCCGTGCTGGCCGACCTCGTGGAGGCGGTGGTCGACCTGCACGTCCGCGCCCTCGGCGCCGCGCTGGGACATCCCACCGACGGCACCTTCGGCGCGGCCGACGGAGAGGCGGTGACCCTCCTGCTCCGCAAGGACCGGTGATCCCGGGTCAGGTGCCGGCGGCGTGGAGTTCGCGGCGGCGAACTCCCTACGACGTCGTCAGATGGCGGGAACGGGAGGAGGGGCGAGGTCCGCTGATCCTCGGCGCCGTTCGCGTCGACGACTACCGGCCACCGACCTGGCCCTCAGGCGAGCGGTCGCAGCAGATCCACTTCGACCTGGCCGCCGATGACAGCGACAGCCTCGACGACGCTGAGGCGCGCGCGATCAAACTCGGAGCGGTCAAAGAAGAACAGCAGTTCGCGCCGGCTCGCTATCGCGTCCTGCGCGATCCGGCCGGCTATCCCTTCTGCCTACGCCGCTGACCCGGCACAGGCCGGACTGGCGCGACTGGCGACGCTTGTCGGCCTCACCCGAGGACCCGACCGCCTCCACCCCAGGCGGCCGAAGCAGCAGGTGTCTGGCCAGGTACCGGCGGATCACCGCGAGGCCGACTTGGCCGACCCTGGACGCACGACGTGTCGGTGCGGCATGCGAACCAGTTTCTGCTGATGCGGTGAGGGGACACGTCGGTGTTGGCGAGCTTCGCTGGGCGGTGACAAGGAGTGTGAATGCCGGGTGGTGGCACAGCGGATCGAGCTGCCGGTGGTTGCGGCCGCGATCGTGGCGCTGTAGCGAGTCGCCTATGAGGAGATCGCGTCGCTGACGATGTCGTAGTGGATGATGGCAGTCTTCTGCATGCACCATCGTTCGAGGCTGGTAGCGTCGGAAGGTGTCAATGCCCCAACTAAGGGGTTTTCTTCCTCTACCCTCCCGAAAGCCGCCCGCCGCTGCAGAAGGTGCGCAACCAGGCCTGTGCGGGGGTATTCAGTGACTCGGTAGCGCTCCTCGATCATCTCGCAAACACAGAGAACCAGAACGACCGCTCCAAGTACCACGTCGTAGCCGAAGCCGATCGAACGACTGATCGCGGCTTCTGCGACGTCGACATAGCGGCCCAGCGTTGGCCTGGCGAGCTTGATCTTGCTGCTCTTGGTCAAGAGATAATCGGTCAAGACAAACTGATCGAACTTCTTGCTGGGCAGGATGTTCCTTAACAGCCCGTCAACGTCGCTCAGGTCGCCCAGGGACTCGCCCAGCAAGCGCAGAGTTCGGAAGGCCGAAGCCCGCTGTGCCTTGTCGAATTCTGGGTCGGCTGCCGCATTGAGAATACCAACCGCAGTCGAGGCGGGAGCACGTTCGGAAAAATCTGACCAGTCACCGCCAAGCAGTCGGCCCAATATAGGATTAATAGGCTCGTCAGGGTCGGAGATCAGAGCGTCGATCGATAGAAGGCCGTGTTGAACGGCGACGTCCCACAGCCACTTGTGTGTCAGGATCAGAAAATCGAGGCCGGGACGGTCGTATTTCCGTAAGCAGTCGACCAATATTTCTTCCATCCCGTCGGCATACCGGAACGTCGGCAGAAACACCGAGCGTAGGCTCTCCTCGGGTACCTTGAGTTCGATTGCGTCTCGGACGAGTGCGCTCAGCGCGTCCTGGTTGAGCATAACTGCATCTGCGGCCGCAATGATGAACTCCAGGGCCGGGCCTCGTGCCGTCGTGCTGGTCCGGCGGACAAGTTCCAGAAGTTCAAGCATTGTCTTTGAGCCACCAAATTGATTCCTTTCTCCGTACATAATCAGTGCTATCTGGGCAAGTACCTCTCCCTCGCCTGCCTTCATCACCTCGAAGATTCGCTCGGCCAACTCCTTCGGTGAATCTGACGTGCGAGTCATTCTGTAGGCAGCAAAATACTCGAAAAAGCTCCGATGCGTGAAGGAGTAGATCTCGTTTCCCGCGTCGTCGAGTCCGATCTTCGTGAATATCCACCCTCGATCACGGCAGAACTCGACTATGTCGGCTGCCACTCTGGAAGCTTCCGTCGAATTTGGTATAGCTTCGAATCTGAGGGCTTCGAATGTTTGCACCATCAAACGATCATGGGTGATTCCGAAGCCGTACTCGTCGGCCAAGATCTCAGCTATGGCACTCAGCGCCAATTCGTACATGTCGGTTTCCCAGGGTCGCACTGTAATTCCCCTGGATAGGTCCCAGTCCCGTAGCAACAGCTCTATGCATTTGCGGTAGATCTGAGGCCGGCGCCGTGGGATGTCGCTGTATCCTCTGTAAAGAACGCAGATCAGAGCAAGCATCAGTGGGTTGGTTCTCAGGTCGTGGATGGAGTCGCTACTCCGAACGAAGTCTCTTACCGTCGTCGTGAAGTTCGTGGTATTCGGCTGTGTGGTCAGCTTGAACCACTTCTCGACGTAGAGCTTGACTTGGTCCAGTCGGAAAGGCTGAATCGTGTAGTCGGTGAAGATCTCCGGGTCTAGTTGGAATGCCGAGTATCCGACGATCCTCGCGCTCACGAGGAACCGGCACAGAGGAAAGAGTCGTTGCGCGGACTCGATCACTCCAGCGACCTGCCGCCGACGGTGGAGCAGTGGAATTTCGTCGAGACCGTCCAGGACCACGATGGCGGAGCCGTTGAGCAGAAGTTCCTCGACAAGCCCGTTCGGAGGCTTGTGCTGATAAACGGAGGAGAGAGCGCGCTCGATCTCCTGTATCAAATTGAACCCCGAGCCATCCAACTGAATCTCTCTGGCTCGGAGGTAGAAGGCGATACCGCGCGTCTTTGACCAAATCACCGAAAGAGCTGCCGTGGCAGTTGACTTTCCAGCGCCAGGATTACCGACGATCACTGTTCGGTGGAGGTCTTCCAAGAAAGCTTCAAAAGTGAGGGCGATTTCATGTCCGACCGGGTTCGAGTAGGCGGTGCCGCTCGTGAAGACCGTCAAGAAGTCGGGCTCAACGAAAATGTCTCGCAAATGAACCCGTCGCCGGGGGCCTATGTCGAACAGCGGAATCTCACTGTGCAGGGCCTCGAACTCGCGCTTATAACTCGAAACCCACTTCTCGGCCTCCTTGATGCTTGCTCCATCGGTACGGGCGACCGAAGTCACGTGACGGTCGATGGATTCCAGCAATGACTGGGAGATCTGTGAGAGGGCCCACTGGTGGACACTCTCGCCGGAGTCGAGCATATCTCGGCGAAGCTGGGAGGCGACGTCGGCGCAGGCGGCATCGAGTGCATTATTGAATCTGGCCAGGTATTCTACGAGCTGCGGGCTCACTGTTGCCCCGGTTGCAACACTCATCCATCCGCTCAACGCATCAAATATCCTGGAACGAACTTGGTCGGACGTTTCCAGAATGTGTGTGGCGACTATTTGTGAGGAGTATGCTCGGAATGTTGGAGTGTCGACGGCCAACTTGATCTGAGCGTAGGTCAGCCCGGGGGGAAGTTTCTCCAGCCCGGCTAGCGTTGCGAATCCTGTGCGGTGCGGACCAGGAATTTGCAGTGATCGCCCTACTGCACTCGCCGCCCGCAGCATACCTCTTCTTCTCAGTGCCGATTTGACGCCCTGGACGAATGGTTTGACGCCTGCAGCAACGGCGGCGCTGAGAAGTTTCACAACGACTTCAGGGGGGAGGGTGGGGAGGGGCATCTCGTTTATCCTCTTAGTAGGCTGGTGTCGGCCTGCTCTTCGTTCGCCTCGATTTCTGTGTAGGCACTTCTTCCGGGATTGTCGGGGTGGTGAAATTCAGCAGGTTGACTGCGAGCGGTTCGGCGGATCTCCGTCTCGTGTCACTAAGGTGACAGACCAGATGTCCAGGTTCCGTCAGCAAGCCAGGTCTCTATCTAGGGTAGTTGCGCCGGGGGGAGAGGTAAACGGCGGCCGATAGAGATTGCCATGGCTGGAGGTTGTGGGGGTCTAGACGATCGGTCGATTCCGGGTCGTCGGCGGAGTCTCCAGGAGGACGGAGATCTGGGTGCTTCGATCCGATCAACCTGCTACCAGGTGGTGCTGCCTGGTATGGCTGGCAGGTTGATAATTCTGCCCGCTGATCACCCGAGCGGAAAGGGCGGGCCGCCCGTCGAACGCGCCGCCCGCGATGGCCCGGAGTTTGCGGCGACAGAGGTCATCTCGGTGGTCCAGGGGTTCAGCCGCGTCGAACGTGGATGGTGTCGCGCCGGCCGAGGTTCGGGGGCGGCCTCTGGCGCGTACCCTCATCGCCGATCGTGGCTGCGCGCAGCCGGCGTCGGCCGACGTAGCGCGGCTGGCGACGCTGGTCGGTCTTACCCGTTGACGCTTACGACCACCGTTCACACTCGGCGACGAGGCGTGGGTCGGTGCGTACCCAGACCTCGCCCCCGGCGGCCTCGGCCGGGGTGTCGACCCGTTCGAGGCTGAGAAATTCGATCAGCGGCAGCAGGGCAGCCCGCTCGGCGCGGTCGTCGTCGACGTCGTGCCCGTCGAAGAAGACGTAGTACCTGTCGCTGGGGTCAACATAGCCCGAGTCGGCCCAGATCCGGGCGACCTCTCCGAGCGCCGCTGCCTCCGTCGTGAACGTGGCGGCGCGGGCGGCCCCGCGCTCCTCCGGTGTCGTGTCGAGGTCGGCGAGGTCGGCGAACCACTGGCCGAAGTGGTCGAGGCCGCGATAGCCGTTCTCGAAGAACAGCATCGCGCTCGGGAGGTAGCGGTTGGGCCGATCGACCCGTAGGTGTGCCGACCGGGGCGGGGAAGCATCCTCGATCCGGGAGATCACCCCCAGGTGGGGCATGAGCACCAAAGTCTGCCGCGCTGACTCGTCCCTGATCGTGTACGTGGCGGACTCGCGGCCCCGGAAGAACGCGGAGAACGCCACGTAGGCCTCCTGCGGGTCGCCCACCGAGACCTGCTGCACGGTGCCGTCACCAGCGGTGAAGACGAACTGCTTCGGTGCGGGACTGTAGGGGCGGGCCATGGGCGTCCTTCGTCCGAGGGTGAGAGGCCCGCCAGCCTATCGGGACGGGGTTTCCGGAAACGTGAGATCCGGGCATGTATCCCAGCACTGCTGGAAGGGGAGAGACAGCGATGCTGGTAACCGGTTATCTCGGCGCGGTGCTCATCGGCGCCCTCGTCGGCCTGCTCGGTCGGCTCATCCTGCCGGGGAGGCAGCGGATCGGCATCTTCGCCACGTTCGTCCTCGGCGTCGGCTCGGCGGTGCTGGGTACCGTCGTCGCCAGGGCGCTGCACGTCGACGACGATGCCGGCGTGCGGGTGTGGGTGCTGCGCTGGGACTGGATCGTGCTCGCGATCCAGGTCGGCCTCGCGATCATCGCCGTGGCGCTGGCGAACATGCTCACCTTCACCCGGCTTGCCGGCGGTGACGACACCCCTCGTCGGCGGGTCCGGCGCACCAGGGCCAAGCGCGAATCCTGACCGTCGGCTTCGCGGGTACAGCGGACAAGGCCAACGCACCGAGCGGCAGGCCCCCCGCCACGCCGATCCGCTCTGAAGATCCGCGCAACATCAGGGATGTTGCTGTCTCCCGCGCGGCGGAGGCAGCAGTTTCCGGGAAGTTGCTCGGATCGTGGCGCACGGGCGCACGGGCGCACGGGCGCACGGGCGCACGGGCGGGGGGACCACCCGTCCGAGTGGTCTCCCCGCCGGGTTCCGGTGCGTGGCTAGACTTCAGGTTGGCAGTTCACCTGAGCTCTGCTGCGGCGGGCGCAGGCCTCGGGAGGGTGTTGCAGCACCCTCTCGAGGGGCCGTCTCATCGGACGGCGTCTACTCGCAGAAGACCCGCACTGTCGCATCGGGGGAGTCCACCTCCACGGTCACGTCGTCGAGGTGCTCCACGAGCGCCTCCAACTGCTCGGGCTTGAGCTGCGTCAGGTCGATCGGGACGCCCGAGTCGCTGAGTGAGGCGTTCGCCTTGACCAGGGCCTGCGGCGGAACCAGCGCCGCCAGCCGTACGCCGGCCCGCAGCAGTTGCAGCGGCACCCGCACGTTGACCCGCGACGGCTCGCCGTTGTCGGTGGCGTCCACCACCACCCGCAGGTACTTCACCTTGCCCTTGGGTCGGGCGTCGAGACCTGCCGCCGCCGGCGCCTGATCCCGTTCGAGGGCGGCGATGAGCTGCTCCGCCTCCTCGGCAGTGATCTTGCCGGCGGCCAGCATCTCGAGGATGTCCTTGCGTTGTTCGGTCATTCGAATCTCTCCTATCGGATGGCCACGAGCACGGCCGTGCGGCCCTGCTCGATGTCGAAGTGGGCACCGGGCAGCGCGGAGATGACGCGCCAACCGGCGCCGAGTGCCCGTACCGCACCGATGCGGAACACCAGGCAGGCCACGATCGCCGCGAGCACGACCAGGACCACGACCGGAAAGAGCAGGAGTACGACCGGGAGCACCGGAACCCAGAAGCGGAGGGGTCGGCGGTCCGGGCGGTCGACCTTGACGGTCACCAACTGCGGCATCACGGCCGGCCGTCCAGCTCGGCCAACGCCTGCTGGGCGGTGATCTCACCGCGGCGCAACCGGTCGATGATGTCGGCCCGCGAGGGTGCTGGGTCGGTCTCGACGAAGTCGAGCATCTGCGTGATCCGGTTGAGTCGTGACTTGATCGTCGGATAGCTCACCCCGAAGATGCGTTCCATCTCCTTGATCGAGCCGTGGCAGCGCACGAACGCCGTGACGAAGACCTGGTCCTCGACGTTGAGCTGAGCCAGTTGCGGCAGCTCGAACTCGCCCTCGATCGCGACGCCGTTGCCCGCCAAGCGCACCCGTTCGACGACGAACGGCTGCCCCCGCGTCAGGCTGGTCAGTTCCTGCCAGTCCATCGCCTGCTCTGTCATAACTAAAGTTATAGCTTAAGAATCTTCAACCTCCTAGATCCTGATCTTAATTTTCTTAATCTATCGTGATCGGCCGATGCTCCCGTGCCTCGCCGATGCCCTGTCCCGGAGTCACCGCGTCCACCAGCGACAGGGCCTGGCATCGTCGGGCACCAGTTGACGGTGGGTCGGCTGCCGCCGGATGATCCAGCGATGTGTCGCTCGGATCAGCGAGGAGAGCGGGTGTCATGAGGTTTCTTCTCACGTCGGGCGGCATCAGCAACCCGAGCATCTCCAACGCGCTCGTCGACCTGCTGGGCAAGCCGATCGCCGAGGCCACGGCCCTGTTCGTCCCTACCGCCGTCTACCCCTTTCCCGGCGGGGCCGAGAGGGCGTGGAAGGCAGTGCACGGTCGGGCCGACATCCCGCTGTGCCAGCTGGGTTGGAAGTCCCTGGGGTTGCTGGAGCTGACCGCGCTGCCGACCATCCGGGAGGAGAACTGGGTCCCGGCGGTCCGGGAGGCCGATGCCCTTCTGGTCTGGGGCGGCGACGTGCTGTACCTGACCCACTGGCTGCGCCAGTCGGGCCTGGCCGACCTCCTGCCGACGCTGAGCGACACGGTCTACGTGGGGGTCAGCGCCGGGAGCATCGCTGTCACCCCCTACAACTGCGACGCCGAATTCGACAGGCAATTCGTCCCGGACGGCAGCGACATGGCGCAGGACGCCGACCGGGCGTTGGGGCTGGTGGACTTCACGCTGTACCCGCACCTCAACCATCCGGACATGGAGGACACCGAACTGTCCACCATCGAGAAGTGGGCGTCCGAAATCCCGGTCCCGACCTACGCCATCGACGACAACACCGCCATCAGGGTGGTCGATGGCACTGTCGACGTCATCTCCGAGGGTGAGTGGAGTTTGATCAACCCCTGAATGCGGACGCTGCCGCTCCGGTTCAGGGCGTTGCTGTCCCGTCGAGGAACAGCTCGGTGGCGTCGATGACACCGGCGAAGTGTCTGCTGCTACCGGGATAGTGGAACCCGTGCTCGGCGTGCGCGTACTCCAGGAGTGCGCACTCGTTGCCGGCGCGGACCATGGCGTCCCGGAACTGCCGTGCCGCGCCGATCGGCTCGACATCGTCGCGGGTGCCGTGGTGGATCTGCATCGGCGGGCTGCCCGGCCGGACCAACTCGATCAGCGAATAGTCGACCAACCTGCCCGCGTCGACGCCAACCTGCCGTTCCAGGCGGCGCTGCGCGTCCGGCGCGAGGACGCCCAGGTTGAGTCCCGCCGGATTGAGGGCGACCACGGCCGCTACGTCGGACTCCGGTGCCGTGCCGGACGGGGTCAGGGCCGCCAGCATCGCCAGGTGAGCGCCGGCCGAGCTGCCGCCCGAGGCCAGCTGCGACGCTTCGAGCCCGCGCGACGCGGCCAGTCGGCCGAACCGCGCGACCGCGCGGCGCACGTCGGCGAGGCAGTCGTCGATGCTGACCGCGCCACGATCGAGCAGCCGGTACCCGGCCGAGACCGCGACGATTCCCCGCGACGCCAACGCGCGGCAGTGCGGACCGAGCCCGTCGGGCGATCCACCGCGCAGGGCGCCGCCGTGGAACAGGACGATGCCGGCGCGCGGCGGCAGGCCGTCCGGCTCGACGACCAGCAGGGGCAACTCGCTGCCGTCGGCGGCCCGATACGAGATCGAGGACGTACGCCAGGTCCCCGGCATGACGGCATCCGATCACCGACCGAGCACGACCGCAAGCTGCCCGGGCGCGGAGCCCTCCCACTGTGGCTGCCCACCGTGTCGATGTGCTCGTGAGCGGTATACCTCAGAGGTATGAATATGACTCTGAGGTATACCCCTTCCGCCGCATCCGCTCCCACGGAGGTGACCGAGGGTCACCGCCCCAGCAAGGGTCAGGAATATTCGTCTAGGCGTTCGCGATGGCCTTGAGGGCCGTGTCGAGTGCCTGGTCGGCCGGCACGGGTACGTCGGGGACCACTCCGACGCCCTCCCAGTTGGAGCCGGTGACGCTGTTGATGGTGCGGGCGGTCGGGACGGTCACCAGGATGTGTTCGGTGACCGGGTGGCGGGCCGTCGGATGCGCGCCGCCCCGTGTCGTCTCACCGACGACGACAGCTCGACCGTGCGCCTGGAGGGTGTACGCGACGTCCTCACCCCCGGAGAACGTCGTCGCGCTGGTGAGCACATAAACCGGGCGGTCCACGTAGCGCGGGGCAGGAAGGTGCGCGGCGGTCCAGAACTGGCGGGTGGCACCGGTGGAACGCTCGTAGAAGTCGTTGAGGTGCACCTGATCGTCACTGAAGAAGTAGCTGCACCACATCGCGGCTCCCTCCGGCGCTCCGCCGACGCACGCGCGTAGGTCCAGGACGAGCGCCGAGCTGAGCGCGACCAGCTGCATGGCCGCGCCGATCGTGGACGCGGCCTCGTCGGCGTACGCGATGCGCCGCAGGTCGATGAGCCCGACCTTCCCGTCCACCTGCTCGACCCGGCGGATTCCCTGGTTCTCCGCGCGAAGCAGCGCGAGGAAGGCCGCCTTGCCCCCGTCCTCGTCCGCCGGGTCCAGCGACTGCGGCTGGTCCGACCACAGCAGTCGCAGATGCCTGTCCGGGCACACCTGCTGAAGGTGGGCGGTCACCGTCTCGCAGAGCACCGGCCCGTCCAGGTCGTCGTACTCGCCTTCCGCGAGACGGCGTCGGATCGCGGCATCGATGTCCACGACCTTGGCAGGGAAGACGTACCCTGCCTCGATCCGGTCCAGGGCCCGTCCGATGATCTGTTCGTTTGACAGCATGACCGGCCACGATAGACCGCTGGCAGCTTCCTGGCCATCCGGTTCCGCTTCGGATTTCCGGTGCGCGCGCAGTTCAGGTGCGGGGCAGGATGCCCACGAGCGGAGTGATGATCGCGACGCGCAGGGCTGTCCGCAGGTCGATGTGGTAGACCGCGAGCGCCGGCTCGGACTCGTAGACGGCGAGCAGGCTCGACGGCGGTGCGCTGTAGGCGGACAACGCGCCTCCGACGAGCAGGATCTGGAGGCAGAACAGCTCGGCGCGATCGCCGACCTCGGGCAGGTGCCGGCGGACGAGGTCGGCCATCACCGCGAGGTTGGCCAGTGCGGCGCGCTTGTGCCTGCGGACCGCCTCCACCGAGACGTTGTGTTCGAGCACCCCGCCCTGCGCGCCGAAGAGATCACAGAGCACCGTCTCGGCGGCGAGCGACCGGCTGAGTACGTCGGCCACCTGCTCGGCCCGGTCCAGCGCCGACCGGGTCGGGTCGACGCCCTGGGCCAACTCCTGCTCCAGCTCGGCCAGCCAGGTCGTCGTCCGGTCGTCCAAAAGGTCGAGCAGCACCGCCTCGCGGGACTCGAAATAACGCAGCACCGCCGTCTTGGCCAGACCGACCCGACGGCTCAGCTCGTTGAGGGTCACGTCGGTCACCGGCATCTCGTCGAGCATCGCCGAGGCCGTCTCCAGGATCGCCTGGCGTCGGACCGCGCGCTGCTCCTCGTTGCGCGCCCGCTGGAACGTCATGACCGCCACCCTAACTTAGGTACCGCCGGTCTCTTGACAGCGTACCGGCGGTACATTACCTTTTGACTGTAACTTACCGGCGGTACATTGGGAGCCTGAGATGAAGTGGACCGAGCAGCAGATTCCGCGCCAGGACGGCCGGGTGGCAGTGGTCACCGGGTCCAACACCGGGCTGGGCTTCGAGACCGCCCGGCTCCTCGCCGAGCGCGGGGCGTCGGTCGTGCTGGCCGTGCGCGACACCGAGAAGGGCAAGCGGGCCGCCGCCCGGATGACCGGTGACGTCTCCGTACAGGAACTGGATCTGACCTCGCTGGAGTCCGTGCGCGCCGCCGCGGCCGGCCTGCGCGCCACCCACCCGCGGATCGACCTGCTGATCAACAACGCCGGCGTGATGTACACGCCGAAGCAGACCACCCGCGACGGGTTCGAGATGCAGTTCGGCACCAACCACCTGGGCCACTTCGCGCTCACCGGCCTGCTGCTGGACCAGTTGCTGCCGGTGCCCGGGTCGCGGGTCGTCACGGTCAGCAGCGTCGGCCACCGCATCCGCGCCGCCATCGGATTCGACGACCTCCAGTGGGAGCGGTCGTACAGTCGGGTCGCCGCCTACGGCCAGTCGAAGCTCGCCAACCTGATGTTCACCTACGAGTTGCAGCGCCGGCTCGCCCCGCACGGCACCACCGTCGCGGTGGCCGCGCACCCGGGCGTCTCCGACACCGAGCTGGTCCGTAACTCCCCGGCGATCGTCCGCGCGCCGATCACCCTGCTCGCCCCGGTGATCACCCAGCCTGCGGCGTCGGGTGCGCTGCCCACCCTGCGGGCCGCCACCGACCCGTCAGTCCTCGGCGGGCAGTACTACGGCCCCGACGGCGTGGGCGAGACGCGCGGCCACCCGAAGCTGGTCACCTCCAGCCCCGACTCCTACGACCTGAGCGTGCAGCAGCGCCTCTGGGCCGTCTCGGAGGACCTCACCGGCGTACGGTTCCCGGTCGGCCGGGCAGCCGCCGCCGCGTGACGCCCGTCGCCCGTCAGCGGGTGCGCCGCGCGATGGCGACCTCGACGCCGTCGAGGATCAGGTCGAGGCCGAAGACGAAGTCGTGATCCTCCGGGTCCTCGCCCGCTTCACTCTCGAACGCGCCCACCGCAAACATGGGGGCGGCCTCGGGGAAGCGCTCCGGGTGCACGAGCGCGGCGAGGGCTCGGCCGTAGTCCCGCTCGACGTCCACCTGGCTGAGCCCGGTGCCGCTGCGGCCCTCGGCCATCTGTCGGCCCTGCAGGATCGCGTTGCGTACGTAACCGCTGACGACCACGAGGACTCCGGCCTTCGTCCTCGGGTCCAGGCCGGTGTCGTGCAGGGCCCGCAGGAACGCGTCCATCCAGTCGATGGCGTTCGGCCCCCGGGGCGGGCCGGCGACCGGTACCTCCACGAGCCACGGGTGCTCGGCGTACCGGGCGCGGATCGCCGCCGCCCACAGGTGTACGCCGTCGCGCCAGACGTCCGCGTCCAGCCGGGGGGCGGGCCCGTAGGCGTGGTCGGCCATCAGTTCGAGGAGTTCCTCCTTCGAGCCCACGTGCCGATACAGCGCCATCTTGGTGAAGCCGAGAGTCTGCGCGACCTTCTGCAGGGTCACTCCGTCCAGGCCTTCGTGATCCGCCAGGTCCACCGCGGCCCCGACGACCCGGTCGACGTCGAGTTCGGCGGGCCGGCCTCGGCGTGCGGACGTCGACAGTCGCCAGAGCCGCGCCAGGTCGGCGGGCACCTCGTCGGCCATTGACGGCAGTTCGTGTCCCATGGATAGTATCTCCTGTACATTAAGCCTGTCGTCGGGCCGGACGAAGGAGAAGCATATGGACGTGTCAGCGGGCGCGGACCGCGCCACGACGAGTCGGGCACCCGCCGAGCAGCGCCTGCACGACCTCGACGCGCTGCGGGGCTTCGCGCTGCTCGGGATCTTCGTCGTGAACATCACCTTCATGGCCTCCGGTTACCCGGGCAACCTGACCACCGATCCGGCGTTCTCGTCGGTCCTCGACGACGCGGCGCGGCTCCTGTCAGCGGTGTTCGTCGACATGAAGTTCTACATCCTCTTCTCGTTCCTGTTCGGGTACAGCTTCACCCTGCAGATGAGGGCCGCAGAGCGCGCGGGCGCCGCGTTCGGACCGCGGATGCTGCGCCGGATCGCCGGCCTCCTCATCCTCGGCGCCCTGCACACCGTCCTCCTGTACAGCGGCGACATCCTGATGACCTACGCGGTGGTCGGTGTGGTCCTGCTCGCCATGCGCCGGGTCCGCGACCGGACGGTGCTGCGCGTCGCCAGCCTGCTCTACGGGATCGTGCTGCTCAGCCTGCTGGCCAGCGGGTTCTTCGTGAACTCCGCGGCGTTCCTGCCGACCCGCGCCGAGGCAATGGCCAACGCCGAGAAGGCGACGGCCGCGATGCTCGGTGGGTGGGGCGACGTCATTGGCCACCACCTCTCCGGGCTGCCCCTCCTAGTGCTCCAGTCCGCGACGTTCCAGGGGCCGACGGCGCTGGCGATGTTCCTACTCGGCATGGTTGCCGGCCGACGACGGCTCCTCGCCGGTGTCAGCGGTCACGAGCCGGCGCTACGGCGGATCCAGTGGGTCGGCTTCCCCGTGGGGATCGCGGGCGGTGTGCTGTACGCGCTGGGCGGCGGCAACGGCGAGCCACTGGCCGTGAGCGTGAGCGCGGCGACCGCGCCGCTGCTGACGGCTGCGTACGTGGCCACCCTGCTGCGGATGATGCACAGCCCACGGTGGGGTTTCGTGCGGTCGGCCCTCGCACCGGCGGGGCGGATCGCGCTCACCAACTATCTGGGGCAGTCGCTGCTGGGGCTGCTCATCTTCACCGGGATCGGGCTCGGTCTGGCCGGCAGCGTGTCGCCGGTCGGGACGACCGGGCTGGCAGTGCTGAGCTACGCGGTGCAGCTCGCGGTGAGCGCGTGGTGGCTGCGCCAGCACCGGTACGGGCCGGCCGAGTGGGCGCTACGGCGGCTGACGATCGGAAGGACGGCAGGGACCGGCGCGAACTCGAGCGGGTGACGTCGACGCTGGCGAGCGACCTCCCCGGAGGCAGGGACACGGCTCCCTCGGCGCGGGGATCCGCCCGGCACGCCGGTGGCGCAGTGTGGGACAGGAGGGAACCACCGCATCGATACGGAGTGACGACCGTGAACCAGAGCCTGGAAGCATCGCAGCCGCCGCCGTGGGCACGCCGAGCCGGTCACGTGGCGTGGATCGCGCCCGTGCTGGGCTTCATCCCGCTGCACGTTCCCTGGATCCTCGGCATCCCGCTGTTCGCGCACGCCGAACCGTTCGAGGAGTGGTACCACGGTCGCGGGCCCGGCGTCGGTGACCACCCCGTCGACGGGTTCCTGGGCCTGCCGGCGGGGGCGTTCTACCTGGGTCTGCTGTGCGTCCTCGCCGGGCTCGGGGGAGTCCTGGCGCTCGGCCTGATCAGTGACTGGGGGCGTACCTTCCCCCGGTGGGTGCCCTGGCTGCGTGGCCACCAGGTGCCGCCGTGGGTGCCGCTGACTCCGACGGTGCTGGGCTCCGCCCTGATGATCGGCTATTCGCTGACCCTGCCCTGGCAGTTCGCCGCCGACCTCGCCGAGACCAGCGAGCAGGACATCTTCACCCCGACGGGTGTCCTGATCGGCCTCCCACTGCTCGTGGCCTGGGCGATCGCGTTGCCGCTCGCCGGCTGGTCCTACTACCGGCGTACGCGGGCGCGGCGCTGAACGCCTGATGCCGGCTCCGCTGTCTCTAGCCGGCGAAGTCGAGGCCGGCCAGAGTGGTGGACCGGTGCGTGGCGAGGCGTTCGGCCTGCGCGGTGATGGCGTCGCGGGCGCCGGCCGAAAGCCTCCGCCAGGGCTGGACCGCGACCGTGAACGACGTGCCGGCCTTGCGGGGACGCCAGGTGCCCACGATGTCGCCGTCGACCAGGACCGCGCCCGGGCGACCCAGCACCGGCCACAACTCCTTCGCGTGGGCGGCGTCGGCCACCAGCGTCGCCCGGTCCTTCGCCTGGAGGAACAGGTCGAACGGGCCGAGAAGGCGGACGGTGCTGACACTGCCCGACCCCAACGACTCCTCGTCGGCGGCCAGCAGCCAGCGCGTCTCGCCGTCGACCGTCACCTCGACCACGTCGTCGGGCCACCTCGCCTTCACGTCCTTGACAGGGGCGTCGAGGTAGTCGGCCACCTGCTTCGGAGTGGCCGGGCCGAGCAGACGCAGGTACGCGCGGATCAGGTCGAACCGGTCGCCGGAAGTGGCTGCCTTTCGAAACCCGACGATGCGTCGCAGGATCGGAGGCGAGGTGTCGAGCTGCAACTCCAACCCGGCCCGCGCGGCGGCGAGCCGGAACGGCATCTCGTAGAGGTGCGTGGCGTCGCACGGCCGGCAGAACCGCAGGTACGGCTCGGGCAGCATCGTCGCCAGGCGGCCGGAGACGTCCCCCTTGACCGTGGGCGTAGTGACGATCGCCCGCATGCCGGCGGCCACCTCGTCGAGAGCGGCGAGGTTGGCGATGCCGGCGGCCTTCAACGGCTTCGAAGCGTCGTAGATGCGCTTGCCGGCATCGGCGTCGGAGAAGGGCTCGACCGCCGCCACCACGCGCCCGACGTCGGCCCGGCGGTAGAGGTGCGGGGCGCCCCGCACCGTCCACAGCAGGACCACGTCGGCGTCGGACAACGCGGTCACGTCGACGCCACGGATGGCGAGCGCCCAGCGGGCACCGTCCGGCCCGGTGTTCTGCACGCCCAGGTCCAGGACGGCGGTGTCGGCGAGCGCGCCGTTGTCCCGGTCGAGCTGCTGTGCCCGGACGCGGAAGTTCATTACCTGACGCCGATCGACCATGACCGCACCCTAGCTGCGGTCGGTCAGTTCGCGGTGAGCGGCTCCGCGGGCCATCCTTGGCGGACGCAGATGGACATGTCGGCGTAGTGCCTGGTGATGAGGACAGCGTCGCGCTGTGGGTTGCCCACCTCCGCGGTCAGGCACCGGCCGGTCGAGCCCTCACCGTTCCACCACAGGCTGTGGATCATGACCCCCTGACGTCGCCAGTAGTCCATGTCGGCCTGGACCCGTTCGAACCATCCGTCCAACGTCCGCGCGGAGTAAGCCGCGTCGACGAAGCGCACCGTCACCCCTCGCGCCAGCGGGCGGATCTCGGCGTCGAAGCCGGGGGTGGGGACGCGGTGCACGAGCAGCACCCCTCCGGGTACGTCAAGACTGACCGAGGTGTAGGCCCGTGACCAGTTCCGGGCGGCATGGGTTTCCACAGTTCCGGCGGCGGCCATCAATACGTCCTGGACCGGCCAGTACGACTGCGCGGGTGCCGGCGTAGTGAGGGCTGGCGGCGACTGTGGTGTCGTCGGCGATGCGGCGGCGCAGGCGGTGGGCAGGGCGAGCAGCGGTACGGACAGCAGAGCGGCCAGGCGTCGACGCATGATCAGAACTCCTCAGCGGCAGCGGGTCACTATTGGGCGCTACGGATATAACGATCGATCATCGTGAAGACGACTGCGGGTCGGGAGGCCGCGCGGGTGTCCGTGTGTGGTGGCCAGGTGGTGCAATAGGACCATCGATGGCGTCGATGACGGAGGCATGCGTGGATGGTGTGGAACTGCTCGTGGCCGCCCTGGCGCTCGGCGCGTCGTCGGGTGTCACCGACGCGACCAGCGCGGTCGTCCGCGACGCCGCCGAAACCTTCCGAGGCATGGTGCGGCGTCGGCTGACCGGGGACGGCCAGGATGCGCTGCGGTTGTTGGAGGCCGAGGGCACCGATTCCGGCGGCTGGCAGGTACGCCTCGTCGAGGATCTCACCCGCGCGGGCGTCGACCGGGACGAGCAGATCCTCCGTCTCGCGCGGGACCTGCTGGCGCAAGCGGCGGCCGCCGGGGCGCGCGCCCGGATCGGGCAGGTCGATCTGCGCGGGGCGAATGGCGTCCTGTTCGGCGATTCCAGCACCCAGAACAACACCTTCAACTGAGGCAGCCGGGCAGATGGGCGAGAGCGGGCAGCCGGAGGACAACCGATGGCGCGACGTCGACGCCCGCCAGGCGCGGGGCATGCAGTTCGGCGACCACAACTTCCAGTACAACAACTTCGGCCCGGTCGTACGGTCGGCGTACCTGGCCGAGGTCCACCGGATCGCCCCGGCGGACCTGCTCGACCGGGACGCCGAACTGGCTCGCCTGGCGGCCTTCTGCGCCGGTGACGGGCCGGACGCGTACCTGCGCTGGGAGGCGGCCCGGGGCACCGGAATGACGGCGCTGCTGGCCTGGTTTGTCCTGCACCCTCCGCCGGGCGTGCGGGTGGTGTCGTACTTCGCCGTCGCCGGCCGCTCCGCGGGGGAGACCCGCGCCGCGTTCCTCGACGTGGTGTTGGAGCAGCTCGTCGAGCTGACCGACGGTTTCATGCCGGGGCATCTCACCGGGGCCACCGGCGAGGCGCACCTACTGAGCCGTTACACCGACGCGGCCCAGGCGTGTGAGCGGCGGGGAGAGCGTCTGGTGCTGGTCGTGGACGGGCTGGACGACCGTCGCGACGCCTCCCGCGTCGCGACGCTCCTGCCGGACCGGCTGGTCGGTGGATTGCGGGTGGTGCTCGGCACGGACCTCGGATGGCGGGCGCCCGCCGATTTGCCACTGCGGCACCCGCTGCGCCAGCGGGGCCGTCCCGTCCTGCTGTCGCCCTTCGTCGGCCCTGACGAGCGCGCCCGGCGACGGGCAGAGGACGCACGGCGTGCCGAAGAGCGCACCCGGCGGGAGGCGGAGCAACGCCGGGCCGCCGACGACCGTCGTGCCGCGCAGGAGGAGATCGGCAGGTGGCGGACCTCCGAGGCGGACCGGACCGCCCCGGCGGCTCGTGCGGCGGCGGTGCGGCGGGCGCTGGTGTTCGTCGGTGGCTGGACCGGCGTCCTCGTCCTCGTCACCTGGCTGGTACGGGGCTGGTTCGATCCTCGGGTAGCGGGGATCCTGAGCGTTCAGCTTCTGGCGGGCGGGCTGGCCGCCGCCTTCGTGCTCGGAGTGGCCGCGTTCCGGCTGGGTGGGGCGTACGGGGCGTTGCCGGCCTCACCCACGGCATGGATCGACCGGTCCCGGTACGGACTGCTGCTCCGGGCCATGGCCTTCGCGATGTTCCTTGTTCTGGCGGGCGCTGGCGCTGCCGACTATCTCGACGCCCGGGACGACCGGCACCTGAGACAGTCCCTCGGCCGGGCGGGGCCACTGCCCTCGTTCGAGGAGGCGGTGGCGTTCCTGTTCCTGGTGCTCGTCACGTTCGGCTGCGTCGCGACGGGGTTCTACCTCGCCGGCAGGTCCAGGCGCTACTGGCACGAACGCCACCGCGAACAGGAGCGCGCGTACCAGGCGGCCGTCGGCGCGCTGGCCGCCGCGACCGAGCGGGAGGAGTACGCGAGGATGGGTGCCGACACGCTGTCCCCGAAAGCGGCTGACCGGGCGCGGGGGTACCAGGACCTGATGGCCCGACTGGCGGGGCGAGACCGTCAACGGCCCCGCTGACGTCCACCTTCCCTGACGCAGCGAGGCGTTCACCGACCCGGCCGCCCGTGGACGGACGGACGGGCGGCCGGGGGGAGGGGATGTCGTCAGGCGACCAGTGAGACCCGTCCGTTGTCCAGGTCGTAGCGGGCGCCCACGACCCGCAGCGCGCCCTGGCGCACCTTCTCGGCGATGATCGGACTGCGCGACGGAAGCGCCCGCACCTGGGCGGCGATGTTGGCGCGGACCGCGTTCTCCACCGGGTCGCCGGGCTGGTCCAGCACCGGCTCGATGATCGGGCGCAGGCTGTCGACGATGGCGCCGATGTGCCCGGGAGCGGTGCCGCCGGTGCGGATGGCGTCGATGGTGGCGGTGATCGCGCCGCAGCGTTCGTGCCCGAGGACGACGATCAGCAGGCTGCCGAACTCCTCCACGGCGAACTCGGCGCTGCCCAGCAGCAGGTCGTCGACGATGTTGCCGGCCACCCGGTTGTCGAACAGGTCACCGAGACCCTGGTCGAACAGCACCTCGGGTGCCACCCGGGAGTCCGCGCAGCCGACCGTGATGGCGAACGGGTGCTGGCCGGCGGCGAGGCGGTGCAGGTCGGCCAGGCCCTGGTGCGGGTGCCGGCCGTGACCGGTGGTGAAGCGGTGGTTGCCGGCGAGCAGCCGACGCAGCGCCTCGGCGGGCGTGCCGACCGGGTCGTCGGTCGGTGCCGCCGCGGCGGCGGCGGTCGGGCTCGCCGCCGCCGCGCCGATGGCGACGGCGGTCGCGCCGCCAGCGGCGAGCAGTGCTCGGCGGGACAGGGGGGTACGAGGCACGATGATCTCCCGAATGTGAGGCGGTTGCCCCATTCTTACCAGTGGATCTCCACAGTGCGGTGTCGCGTTTCTGAGTGGTGCGTCAGCGGTGGGTGCTGTCGAGGGCGGCTACCTCGCGTACGGCCTGGGCGACGGCCGCGAAGTCCTTCTTGAGGATCGCGCCGTGGTTGCTGGCGACCTTCGCGTGGACCTGGATGTTCGGGTTGCGGGCGGTCACCGCGTCGAGGCTGGTGCGGATGCGTTCCTGCTCGTCACCCTTGCTGCCGAGGGACGTTCCCGAGGCGACGACGTACCGCACGGGGACGGTGATGGCGTCGAGCACCGGACCCAGCTCGCGTTCCCGGGAGAGCCGCCCCAGCTCGATGTTGCTCTCGGCCTGCTGGTGTGCCGTCATGCGCGGGGTCAGGCCGGTCGGACGCAGCAGTGGCGTGAACCAGCCCATGCGCCGGAACAGCTTGCGGATGCGCTGCTCCATGGCCTCGTCCAGCCAGTCGTGCGGGAACGCGCCGTCGACCAGGACCGCGCCGATTGTGCGGTCGGGGTTGCGGTGGGCCCGGTGGGCGCCGACGACAGCGCCGTACGACCAACCGACGAGCAGAGCCCGCTGCACGCCTCGGGCCGCGAGGACGGCGTCGACGTCCCGCATGGCCGCCTCGAACGAGTAGTCCGCCGAGCGTCCCGATTTCCTGCCGCGGGCGCGCTCGTCGTAGGTGATGTGCCGCCATCCGGCGCCCAGGTCGGTGATGACGTTCCGCCAGTATCCCTGGGTGGCGAACTGGCCGTTGAGGTAGACCACCGGGACGCCCGCGCCGCCGGTGTCGGTGACGGCCAGGGCGGTGTCGTCGACCGGCACCATGCCGGTCCAGGCCGAACGGGTCGGGGAGGGGTTGTTGGTCGTCATGGTCGTACTCCTTGGGGGTTGGGGGGTCAGAGGCTGCGGGCGGTGATGTCGCCGAGCGAGGTGGTGGCGTGGATGTCGAGGTCGGCGCTGCCGTGGTTGGTCAGGGCGTTGCTGACGCGGCCCCGGTCGGTGCCCGCGTCCAGGGAGGCCGAGACGCCGGTGGCGGCGGCGACCGAGATGTCGCCCGAGCGGGTACGCAGCACGACCCTGCCGCGCGTCGCCTCGCCGACGAGGATGTCGCCCCGCTCGGTGCTGATCTCGGCGGGCCCGGTGAGCCGGCCGACCTCGACGGTGCCGTCGATCGCGGTGAGGCGCACGCTCGCCGCCTCGTCGATCTTGATGTGGCGGTACGCGCCGTCCACGGTGACGGCGCCGAGGCGTCCGACGCCGCGCAGCTCGGCGCTGGCGGCCTTGACCTCGACGCGGGAGTCGGCGGGTAGCTGGACGGTGACCTCCACCGAGCCGGAGGCACCCAGGAGCTGGTTGGCGGGGGACGCGGTCGTGACCCGCAGGACGCCGTCCGCGTACGCGATGGTGGTGTGTTCCGCGGCCCGGGTGTCGCGGGCCCGGCCGGCGTCGGCCGGACGGACCTCGACGGTGGTGTCGGCGCGGTCGGCGGCGATGAACTGGACGCGCCCGGCGGGGATGTCCAGGACGGCGGTGATGGGGGACGGGGTGGCGAAGTTCTGCACGGTGTTCTCCGATGGTCGTTCCGGTGTTTCTGATATCGGAAACGCTACGTTGCTTTCCAGTTCTCGGCAACATCCGTGTTGCGTAAACCTCGCGTATTAGCAGCTAGAAGCGTTACAAGTGTTGCAATGATCTGCCGGATAAGGCAACGACAAGCCCTGTCGCCGTTGCAATTAGCTGCCGGTGAACGCTATGGTGGCGGCCACGGACGAGACCACCACGAGGAGACCACCGTGCCGGGAGGCAGGCTCACCCAGCAGGAACGTCAGCAGATCGCGTCCGGGCTGGCCGACAGCCTGTCGTACGCCGAGATCGCCCGACGTCTCGACCGTCCGACCTCCACGATCACCCGCGAGGTGCTGCGCAACGGCGGCCCGAACGCCTACCGCGCCGACCTGGCCCACCGTGCCACCGAACGCCGCTCCCGTCGGCGCGCGCCCGCCGCCGCCCGCGCCGCCGAATCAGCCCCGCTCGCGCACGGCCGCGACGCCGGGGCCGTCGCCGAGTACGAGGAGACGTTCACGACCGTCCTCATGGCGACGGGCCTGAACAAGATGGGGGCCCGGGTGCTGACCTGCCTGTTCACCACCGACACGGGCAGCCTCACCGCGTCCGAGCTGGCCCACCGCCTGTCGGTCAGCCCGGCGTCCATCTCCAAGGCGATCAGCTTCCTGGAGAGTCAGAGTCTCGTACGCCGGGAGCGCGACGAGCGCCGCCGCGACCGCTACCTCGTCGACAGCGAACTCTTCTACCAGGCGACGATCGCCAGCGCCCGCGCCAACGACCAGCTCGTCGCGACGGCACGGGAGGGCGTCGCCGTCCTCGGGCCGGGCACCCCCGCCGCCGCCCGCCTGGAGAACATCGCCCGCTTCCTCGACTTCATCAGCGAGAGCATCACCCGCGCCGCCGAACAGGCCCGCGCCGTCCTGCACACCAGCGCCGGGACCACGCCGAAGGACTAGTTCCGGTCCGGGCGGTGGCGGGCGTACGCGTCGACGCGGCCCCAGCGACCGGGGATGTCCAGCAGCGCGATCCGGTCGAAGGCCGACGGCAGCGCGGGATTCACGGCCAGGTGTTCCTCGTGCGGGTCGAGGCCGAGCATGGTGCGCAGCAGCAGCATCGGTGTCCCACTGGACCAGGCCTGCGGGCTGCCGGCGGTGGGATACCGCACCGGATACCGGGTGGTGCTGCGGTCGAAGCCACCGAACGCCTCGGGCAGTCGCCCCTGGAAGTAGGTCGCGGCGGACAGGATGCCCTCGGCGATGCGTCCCGCCTCTCTGAGGAACCCGTAGCGACGCAGGCCCCAGGCGATGAACGAGTTGTCGAACGGCCAGACCGTGCCGTTGTGGTAGCCGAGCGGGTTGTAGCGGCTCTGCCCCTCGGCGAAGGTCCGCACACCCCAGCCGGAGAAGAGCGCCGGGCCCATCAGGTGCTCGACGACCCGCGCGGCCCGCTCGGGCGCGACGATGCCGCTCCACAGCAGGTGGCCGATGTTCGAGGAGAGGCTGTCGACGGGCGTCCCGTCGTGGTCGAGCGCGAGGGCGTAGTAGCCGCGGTCGTCGAGCCAGAAGTCGCGGTTGAAGCGGTCGTACAGCGCCGCCGCCTCGCGTTCCAGCCGCTCGGCGTAGTCGGGGTCGCCCCAGAAGGTACGCGCCAGCCGCGCGCCGCGGAGCTTGGCGTCGTAGGCGTACCCCTGGGTCTCGCACGTGGCCCTCGGGAAGCCGGGGAGCCTGCCGTCGGCGTAGGAGATGCTGTCCCAGGAGTCCTTCCAGCACTGGTTGTCCAGGCCGGTGGCCCGGTTGCGTCGCTGGTACCAGACGTAGCCGGTCGACGTCAGGTCCGCGTACGTGTCGATCCAGGCCAGGGCCGCGCGCGCCTCCTGCTCCAACTCCATCACCAGCGCGGTGTCGCCGCTCCACCGCTCGTACTCGTCGAGCAGCACCACGAACAGGGGTGACGCGTCGACGGTGCCGTAGTAGGGCGAGTGCGGCTGCTCCTCGAAGGCGGCCGACTCCCCGTAGCGCAGCTCGTGCAGGATCCGGCCGGGATCCTCCTCCAGGACGTCGTCGGTCCGGGCGCCCTGCAACGAGGCGAGGATCCGCAGGGTCGGCGGGGCCAGCGACGGGGTGACGGCCAGCGTCTGGAGGCAGGTCAGCAGGCTGTCCCGACCGAACAGGGTCATGAACCACGGGAGCCCGGCCGCGGGTACGGCCGCTCCGCCGAGCGACAGCGGCGCGAAGCGCAGCGCCGCGAGGTCCACCAGGCTGCGGTGGTACACCTGTTGGAGCGTGGCGCTCTCGGTGTCCAGCGTCGGCGCCTGCGCCACCCACTCGCGGACGCTGTCCGGCAGGGTCGACTCGTCCGGGCGCTGAGCCCGCAGGGGGTCACGCAGGTCGGCGCCGTCCGGTCGCAGCGCCCGCATGAGCACGTGCAGGCGGGTGTCCCACTGCTCCCCGGGTCGCAACCGCACCGCGAACCGCAGGCCGCGCGCGTCGATGGTGGCGGACTCGCTCGTCGACACCACGACCTCACGCCGGTACGTCCCACGCCGATAGCCGACCCGCAACCCGTTCGGCTCCACGTCGGTGTAGTAGCTGCCCGCCTTGTCCTGGATGTCGAACTTGATCTCGAAGATGTCGGCGAAGTCGGCCTCCACCTCCAGGCGTACGTCGAGGTCCACAACCCCCTGGCCGTAGTTGAAGATCGTCAGCGTCTCGGTCAGGTCCGGGCCGATGCGTCGCCGCCGGATCGCGGACACGTCCGCCTCCACGTAGTCGACAGCGCCGCCCGGCACCACGAAGAACGTCACCTCGTAGTACTGGCTGTCGTCCACCGACAGGGCGGTCAGCCGCTCCCCGTTGACGGTGAGCACCCAGCGGGACAGGAAGCGCGTGTCGGCGGCGAACAGCCCGACGGGGGTGGCGGGGGAGGACTCCACGTCGCCACTGGCGTCGGACACGATGAACGTGTTGCCGTCGATGCACGACACCGTGCCGGGGATGTCCCTCACGGCGCACTGGTCGTCGTCGGCTGGTCTGGCCCCGCATCACTCTGACCCGCGCGGGGGAACAGCCGCCCGACGCGCAACGCCAGGGCGAGGTCGCCGTCGACCAGGATCTCGCCACGCTCGATCGCCGCCAGCCCGTTCACCTCACCTCGCGCCATCGCCTCCGCGACCTGCCCCGACACCCTGATCACGGTGGTGGCGGGCTCGCCGCTCTGCGCCACCCGCAGCTCGCCGTGGTCGATGACCAGCAGCCACTGCTCCAGGTCGTCGCCGTCGCGGATGTCGAAGCGGACGCTTCCGCACACTTTGCTGAACCGCGGATCGCGGCACGCGGCGGCCAGCCGCTCGAAGAATTCGCTGGTCGCCGTCATCCCACCTCCCCGGGCCCGGGCAGAAGCGGATGACGGCTACCCGCTGCGGGTCATTCTTAACGTTGCGGCCGACAGGGGCGCGCTGTCGTCGCCGGGACACGGGTCACCCCAGGTCGAAGTCGACCACCAGAGGTGTCCGCCGGACGTGCAGGGGAGTCGCGGCGGCGAAGTCGGGGGCGTCGCGGTGCCACACCGGCGGGGCGTACGAGCAGTCGCAGCGCAGCAGAACGTAACGATTCGCCACTGATTCAAATCGTTAAATGTCGCGATGCTGACTGAGGGCGCAGCGTGCGCTACGGGCGCCGGTGTTCTGCCCGAACCGGGCGCACAGTCCACAACTACCGCATACCGTCACCAGGGCGGACACCGCTACCCGCCGACCGGCGGCGCCGCCTACCGGAAGGGACCGGACATGAGCCGAGTCGAGACCGTGCTCCTGCCGGAGTTGGACGGGCCGGCGTCGCCGATCCTGCCGAGGGCCCTGGGCCTGCTGAGCCTCGCCCTGGGCGTGGGCGCGCTGGCCGCGCCGCGGCCCCTCGCGCGACTGGCCGGGGTGGACGACTCCCCGGCGGCGCAGGCGGTCATCGGAGCCGTCGGCGCACGCGAACTGGTGCATGGCGTCGGCCTGCTCAGCGGCCGCCGCCCCGTCGGCTGGGCCTGGACCCGCGTGGCCGGTGACGCGCTCGACCTCACCCTGCTGGGCCGGGCGATGGCCGACCGACGGGGTGAACGACGACGACGCCTGGCCCTGACCACCGCCGCGATCGCCGGCATCACCGCCCTGGACCTCGCCACCGCCATCGCCAGCGGACGGGCGCTCCGGGCGCGGGCACGGGTGATCCGGATGGAGATCGCGGTGACGGTCAACCGGTCGCCTGCCGAGGCGTACCGGTTCTGGCGCGACATGGAGAACCTGCCCCGGTTCATGGCGCACCTGGAATCCGTACGCGCCGACGACCTGCGCCGCTCGCACTGGGTCGCCCGTGGACCCGCCGGCCGCCACGTCGAGTGGGACGCCGAGATCATCGACGATCAGCCGAACAGGTCGATCACCTGGCGGTCGCTGCCCGGCAGTCGGGTGGCCAACGCCGGCCGGGTCGCGTTCGTGCCCGCCCCGGGCGACCGGGGCACCGAGGTCCGGGTGCAACTGCGCTACGCGCCCCCCGCCGGCGCGCTCGGTCGGGCGGTCGCGAAGCTCTTCGGCGAGGAGCCCGAGCAGCAGGTCCGCGACGACCTGCGCCGGTTCAAGCAGGTGCTGGAGGCCGGCGAGGTGGTCCGCTCCGACGGCAGCCCGAACGGCATCTCCGTACGCCAGCAGGCCATGCAGCGGCCCGCGCAGCCGCTCCCGCGGTCCCGTCGCTGACCGTTCGTCGAAAGGACGAGGAATGAAGGCCACCGCCTGGATGGGCGCCGACACCGTCAAGGTGATCGACGTACCCGATCCGACGATCATGAACGCCCGTGACGCGATCGTCCGGGTCAGCACCACCGCCATCTGCGGCTCCGACCTGCACCTTTACCACGGTTACATCCCCGCGATGCGCAAGGGCGACATCCTCGGCCACGAGTTCATGGGCGAGGTGGTGGAGGTCGGTCCGCAGGTGCGCAACCTCAAACCCGGCGACCGGGTCGTGGTGCCGTTCCCGATCGCCTGCGGGCACTGCTCCTCCTGCCAACGCGGCCTCTACTCGGTGTGCGAGAACTCCAACCCCAACGCCGGAATCGCCGAGAAGATCATGGGCCACTCGCCGGCCGGCATCTTCGGCTACTCCCACCTGCTCGGCGGGTACGCGGGCGGACAGGCCGAGTACGCGCGGGTGCCGTTCGCCGACGTCGGCCCCCTCAAGGTGCCCGACGAGATCCCCGACGACCAGGCCGTCATGCTCGCCGACGTCTTCCCGACCGGTTACATGGGCGCCGAGATGTGCGACATCAAGCCCGGTCAGGTCATCGCGATCTGGGGCGCGGGACCGGTGGGGCTGCTCGCCGCGGCCAGCGCCCGGCTGCTCGGCGCGGAGCGGGTGATCGTCATCGACCGGTTCCCGTACCGGCTGCGGCTCGCCGCGGAGCACACCGACGCCGAGACGATCAACTACGCGGACGTCGACGTGCTCGACACCCTCAACGAGATGACCGCCGGCCGGGGACCGGACGCCTGCATCGACGCGGTCGGCCTGGAGGGCCACCACGGCAACACCGCGATGTACGCGTACGACCGGGCCAAACAGGCCACGCGGACCGAGACGGAACGGCCGTTCGCGCTACGGGAGGCGATCCTGGCCTGCCGCTCCGGGGGAGTCGTCTCGGTCGTCGGCGCGTACGGCGGTTTCGTCGACAAGTTCCCGATGGGGGCGTTCATGAACCGGTCACTGGTCATGCGGACCGGTCAGTGTCACGTGCAGCGCTACACGCGGCCGCTGTTGGACCGCATCCAGCGCGGCGAGATCGACCCGAGCTTCATCGTCAGTCACCGCATGCCGCTCCGCGACGCCCCCAAGGGCTACAAGATCTTCCAGAAGAAGCAGGACGACTGCACGAAGGTGCTCCTCAAGGTCTGACCGCCCCCGGCCCTCGTCGATCTTGCACTTTCTGTGGCGGCGCAAGGGACATACCACCCCATGTCGGCAACCGAAACCGCAAGATCGGCGCGCGAGGGGGTGGCGCTTGCGGGGTGCCGTTTGTGGTCCGTGGGCTCGGGAACGCCGTCCGTTCGTCCGCCAGCCGGCCTGCGCGCCGGCCCGGGAGACGGAGGGAGCGGGTGTCATGGAGTACGAGCAGATGATCGCCACCGTACGACAGCGTGGAGGCCTCGGAGAGAACGAGGCGGTCCGATCCGTGCAAGCCGTCCTGTCGGTGCTCGGCGAACGACTCGCCGGACAGGAGGCCGACAACCTCGCGGCGCAGCTGCCGGACCGACTGAACGGGTCCGTCACCCGCAACCCGCAGGGCCGACGGTGGGACGTCGGCGAGTTCCTGAAACACGTCGGCGACCGGGAACAGGTCGCGAACGCGGACGTGGTGCGTCAGCACGCCCAGGTGGTGCTGAACACCGTCGCCGAGGCGCTCGACGACGACGACCGGCACGATCTGCTGGCCCAACTGCCGGGCGGCATCATCGACCTCTTCGGCGTCCCCGCACCGCGCGGCTGACCGTGCCACACCGTCACCGAGGGCGGACCCCGGCCTCCACGGTCAGGGTCCCCGCCTCGGCGTCGATCGTGGCCCACGCGCCGAGCGGGACGGTGAGCTGCCCGTTGCCATGCCCCAGGCGCAGCCCGCCCAGGACGGGCACGCCCAGGTCGTACAGGCGGTCCCGCAACACCGCCGCCGCGTCCCACTCGCCGACCCCGCCGACACTGTTGGTGATCTGGCCGACGACCACCCCGGCGACCCGGGACAGCACGCCCACCCGGCGCAGCTCGGTCACCATGCGGTCGATGCTGTACGGGGCCTCGTCCACGTCCTCGAAGAAGAGGATCGCGTCGTCGAACCTCGGAGCGTCCGCCGCGCCGAGCGAGGTGGAGAGCATCGTCAGGCAGCCGCCCAGCAACGGGCCCGACGCGCGCCCCGGCACCACCACCGGTGCGGCCGTCTCGGCCGGGTCCCTGGTGATCGTGACGGGTGCGGTCGTCATCACCGCCCTGCGCAACGCCTCGGCCGACTCGGGGCCGGTGCGGCTGTCTGACCAGTTGACCATCGGCCCGTAGAAGGTGGCCAGGCCGGTCTCGCGCCAGAGTCTGCCGTGGATGCTGGTGATGTCGCTGAAGCCGACGACCACCCGAGGGTCGCGGCGCAGACCGGACACATCGATCGCATCGACGATCCGCTGCGTGCCGTAACCGCCCCGGGCGGCGAAGACACCGCGTACGCCCGGGTCGTTGAGCGCGGCGTTCAGGTCTGTCAGTCGCTGCGCGTCGGTGCCGGCCAGGTAGCCGTACTTCGCGTAGACATGCTCGCCCAGCTCCACCTCCAGACCCCAGCTCCGCAGGATCTCGATGCCACGCGCCATGTTCGTCGGGTTGGGGGTGCCTCCGGGCGAGACCACCCGCACCCGGTCGCCGGGTGCCAGTGCCGGTGCCCGCAGCACCCGCTTCGCGCCGGGCGGGGGCGGACTCGACGCGGCGGATGCGGCATCCGGCCGGGCGGCGAACGCCACTGCGCCGGCCGCCGCCGCTCCCACGCCCAGCATGCGACGACGCGACAGGGACGGCCGTACGGATGCGCGGGTCGGAACGGGATCGCCCCCGGAACTGGCCACAGTCGTGCCTCCATCGTCATCGACGTGCGACGTCCGAGCCGCTACAGCCTATGACAATGGTCGATGTCATGGGGGGTCCACAAGGGACGAGGAGGGGTTACGGAATCGGCCACTCGTGCACCGGCCGGTTGCTGTGCATCAGCTCCACGTAGTGCCGCACCACCTCGCGCAGCGCCTCCGGCCGGTCCAGGTGATCGGTGGACTCCAACCGGTGCAGCGTCTCCACCTGCCACGTCGCGCCGTTGCGGCTGGTCAGGCAGCGCTGCTCGATGATGCCCAACAGCCGGTCGCGCTCGGTGGGGTCGAGCCCCCACCCGTCCAGACCGTGGTGTGCCATCGGCAGCAGCCGGCGCAGCACCAGCTCGGTGACCGGCAGGTAGCCGAGGCCGGGCCAGAACACCTGCGCGTCGATGCCGTGCCGGGCGCAACTGGTGAAGTTCTCCTCGGCGGCGCTGAACGACATCTGTGACCACAGTGGCCGATCCGACTCGGCCAGGGCGCGGACCAGTCCGAAGTAGAACGCGCCGTTGGCGATGGTATCCAACACGGTCGGGCCGGCCGGCAGCACCCGGTTCTCCACGCGCAGGTGCGGTCGACCGCGCGACACGTCGTACACCGGGCGGTTCCAGCGGTAGATCGTGCCGTTGTGCAGCCGCAACTCGGCGAGGTTGGGCACCTCGCCGGCCGCCAGCGTCTGCGCCGGATCCTGCGGGTCGCACACCGGCAGCAGCGCCGGGAAGTAGCGGACGTTCTCCTCGAACAGGTCGAAGACGCTGGTGATCCAGCGTTCGCCGAACCAGACTCTGGGGCGTACCCCCTGGGCCTTGATCTCTTCCGGCCTGGTGTCGGTGGCCTGCTGGAACAGCGGAATGCGGGTCTCGCGCCACAGCTCCCGGCCGAACAGCAGCGGCGCGTTCGCGCCGAGCGCCACCTGGATGCCGGCGACCACCTGGGCGGCGTTCCAGTAGTCGGCGAACTGCGCCGGGCTGACCTGGAGGTGGAACTGGGTGCTGGTGCAGGCCGCCTCCGGGGTGATCGTGTCGGCGGTGACCGCCAGGCGCTCCACCCCGGAGATGGCGATCGGCAGGTCCTCGCCACGGGCCGCGAAGATCTGCTCGTTGAGCAGCTTGTAGCGCGGGTTGGCCGAGAGCGTCGCGGCGGTCAGGTGCTCGGGACGCAACGTCGGCAGGATGCCGATCATGACCATGTGCGCGCCGACCGTACGCGCCTTCTCCTCGGCAGCGTTGAGACTGGCCCGCACATGCTCCTCGAAGTCGAGGGTTCCAGTGCCGGTCAGCCGGCGCGGCGGCACGTTGATCTCGATGTTGAACTGACCCAGCTCCGTCTGGAAGCTCGGGTCCTCGATGGCCGCCAACACGTCGGCGTTGCGCATCGCCGGGTTCGACGCCTCGTCCACGAGGTTCAGCTCTATCTCCAGCCCGGTCATCGGCCGGTCGATGTCGAACCGCGACTCCCGTAACATCTCGGCGAAGACGTCCAGGCAGTTACGCACCTTCTCGCGGTAACGGGCCCTGTCCTCACGACTGAAGGTCCGCACGCCGACGTCTTCGCCCATGGTCACCACCCTGTCACCGCTGGTCCCCCCAAACCTCGCACGGGACCGGCGGGCGGGGAAGACCCGAGAGTTCCTTCCTACCCAGTCGCGGGCTCCGTGACCCCTGTCGCACGCTGCGTGGTCGGCGAGAGCCCCGGTCGGTGCGCGCACGCCCCGCGCGGACGGCTCAGGTCAGCGCCGAACAGGCCACCACACCGGCGAGCAACAACGCGCCCAGGGTCGCCTGCAACAGCAGCGGCGGGCCGAGATGCGACCAGAGCGTCGCCGTACGCGGGGTCAGCAACTGCCCGGTGGTCAGGTTGACGATCCGCTCGATACGGGGCGGCAACTCCGGGTCGCGCTGCGGACGAAGGGTGAGCTGCACCTGGTCGGCCGGGTGCAGGGCGCTCTGCGGCAGGTGCCCGTGCAACTCCACCTCGCAGAGCTGACCGGCGGTGTTACGCAGGCGTACCGGGGTGACCAGGTACTCCGGGCCCTGCTTCAGCTCCTTCCACCGCCGACGGGTGCCACCGCCGCCGAAGGAGAACAGTGCGCGCAGCAACAGAGCTGGCAGGCGGGCGAACGCGGCCGCGGTGAGCACCGCGACCAGCACCGGCTGGCCGACGCGTATCTCCCGGGTGTAGCCGTCCAGCAGCCGGACCAGCCGGCCGGTGACGATCCGCTCCGTCGGGTGCACGATCCGTCGGGTATCGAGTCCGCTGTCCATCTCCACCACCGAGAGTCCGCATGTGTTCACTGATCGTATCGATGTCCTCGGTTGAACGACGTGAATGAAACCTGGTCACGGGCTCACGCCCGCGAGGTGACATCCCGGGAGAGGAGGGTAAGCGGGGGGCCGAGCTGGAAAGGGGTCGAGCATGCAGCTGTCCTTCCTGCGCCCGCTCTACGACCGACCCGGGCCGTGGTGCTCGGTGTACCTGGACGCCTCCGCGGACACGGAGGACGCCCACCCGGCGCTGGACCTGCGCTGGCGCGCCCTGGAACGTCGCCTGGCCGAACAGGGGGCGGACGAGGCGAGCGTCGCCGCGCTGGACCGGGTGATCCGGGGCCACGACCCCATGGTCGGGGACTACGGCCTGGCGGTCTTCGCGAGCCACGGCCGGGTGGTGCTCTCCGAGTACCTGTCCGCGCCACCGCTGCGCGACCTGGCGAGCTTCGGGCCGTTGCCGCACGTCATGCCGCTGCTCGCCCAGCGCGGCGAACAGGTGGCGTGGGTCCGGGTGGTCGCCGACCGCACCGGGGGCGACGCCGTGGCGGTCAGCGCGGGCGGGGTGCCCCGACGCGCGCACGTGGCCGGCCGGGAGAGCTTCCCGCTGCGCCGCGTCCAGCCCGGAGGGTGGTCCCAGTCGCGCTACCAACGGGCCGCCATGGAGGCGTGGCACCAGAACGCCGGCGACGTCACCGCCGCCACCGTGGAGCTGGCCGACCGGGTCGGCGCCGACGTCGTGGTGGTGGCCGGTGACGTCCGGGCCACCGGGATGATCGCCGCCCAGATGCCGGAGCGCTGGCAGGACCTGGTCGTCCGCACGGACGCGGGGTCCCGGGCCGGCGGCGCCGACCAGACGATGCTGGACGACCTGACAGTGCAGACCATCGCGGAGGTCGCCGACCAGCGGATCACTGCCGCGCTCGACCGGTTCGGCGTGCAGGAGGACGTCGGCGCCGGCCTCGACGCGGTCGTGTCGGCCCTGCAACGCAACCAGGTCGACACGATGCTCATCGTCGACGACCCGTCCGCCAACGGGGAGCTGTGGATCGGCCCCGAGCCGACCGAGATCGCCGTCGACCCGGCCCAGCTGAGCGCGATGTCGGTCGGCGACCCGCAGCGGGTACGCGCCGACGCGGCGCTGGTCCGGGCGCTGGTCGGCACCGACGCGGCGCTGACGGTGCTCGGCGCGGACGAGGCGCCGCAGCTCACCGACGGCGTCGGCGCGGTCCTGCGCTACGTCGACGAGGGCACCCCGGGACGCGGCAATGGCTGAGCGCCGTGTCGCGGACCTGGTGGTCGACCGGCTGCGGGCCTGGCGGATCCCGCGCGTCTTCGGCTACCCCGGCGAGGCGATCGCCCCGTTGATCGAGGCGCTGGAACGCTCCGGGGGCGACCCGGCGTTCGTCCCGGCCCGGCACGAGGAGACCGCCTCGTTCATGGCCACCGGGCACGCCAAGTTCACCGGCGGCATCGGGGTCTGCCTGGCCACCCAGGGACCGAGCGCGGTGCAACTGCTCAACGGCCTGTACGACGCCAAGCTCGACAGCAAGCCGGTCGTGGCGATCGTCGGTGAGGACATCACCGGGCCGCTCGGCGGCGCGCACCAGCAGATCGGGTTGAGCCGGCTCTTCGGCGACGTGTGCAACCAGTTCGTCCAGTACGGCCGCAGTCCCCGGTCGGTACCCGCGCTGCTCGACCAGGCGTTCCGCACCGCGGCCGCGACCCGCAGTCCGACCTGCGTGGTGCTGCCCCGGGATCTGCAGGAGTCCCTGGTGCCCGACCTGGGCACGCACGCGGCGGGCGTGATCACGGCGACTCCCGGTGAGCCGCTGGCCCGGGTGCTGCCCCACGAGGCGGACCTCGACGCCGCCGCACAGGTGCTCGGCAACGGTCAGCGGACGGCGATCCTGGTGGGCCAGGGCGGCCGGGGCGCCGCCGCCGAGATCGTCGAGCTGGCCGACCGGCTCGGCGCCGGGGTGGCGACGTCGCTGCTGGGCAAACCGATCCTGGACGAGCGACTGCCGTTCCACGCCGGGGTGCTCGGCGAGGTCGGCACACCCGCGGCGGCCGAGCTGATGGGCGGGTGCGACACGCTGCTGCTGGTCGGCACGAACGACCCGTGGACCGACTACTTCCCGATGCCGGACCAGGCCCGTACGGTGCAGATCGACATCGACGGCACCCGCATCGGCAGCCGGTACCCGGCCGACGTGCCGCTGGTCGGTGACGCCACCGAGACGCTGCGGGCCCTGCTGGCCCGGGTGCCCGCCCGGCCCCACGAGCAGTGGCGGGCGACGGTGGAGAGCGCTGTCGACCGTTGGCGTGCCACCGCAGCCGATCGGGCCGCCGCGCCGGCCGAACCGATCAACCCCCAGCTCGTGCTCCAGGAACTGTCCACGCGGGTGCCGCACGCCGGGTCGGTCGCGGTCGACGTCGGCTCGGTCCTCTACTGGTACGCCCGGCACCTCGTCCTGCCGCCCGGAGTGAACGCCCAGCTGTGCGGCACGCTCGGCTCGATGGGCTGCGCCCTGCCGTACGCGGTGGCCGCCAAGCTCGCCGCGCCCGACGCGCCGGTGGTCGCGCTGCTCGGCGACGGGGCCATGCAGCTCAACGGTCTCGCCGAGCTGATCACGGTGTCGCACCACTGGCAGGACTGGGCCGATCCACGGTTGGTGGTGCTCGTACTCAACAACCGTGACCACAACGGCATGGGCGGTGGACGGGAGCCGTCGACGGACCCGATGCGGCGTCGCCCCGACGTGCCGTACGCGGGCTGGGCCCGGCTGCTCGGGCTGCACGGCGTCCGGGTGGACCGCCCGGAGCTGGTGGGCGCGGCCTGGGACGAGGCGCTTGCCGCGGACCGTCCCTGCGTCCTGGAGGCGGTCGTCGACCCGTCGGTGTCGCTGGCACCGCCGGAGCCCGCCTTCGCCGACCTGCGTGGCCTGTACGACGAGGGGGAACCGGCCCGGCGCGTCCGCGAGCAGGTCGAACTGGCCGTGGCCGTGGAGGATCTCGTTTAGGCAGGTGCCGCCAGGGCATCAGTAGCGGCCCGACGACGCTGGAGGACACATGCCGGAGCCCGCTGACCGTCCCTACGGTCCCGCGCCCCTGCCGCAGCCGCGCGGCCCGTTGTCGGCGGCGCTGACCGACGCGCTGCGCCGTGCGCCGCACGACCTGCCGTCGGACCTCGGCCTCCGCGTCGACCTCGATGCCGACCCGGCGGGGGCGCCCACCGACGAGGACCTCCAGTTGACCCTGTTCCTCTGCTACGAGCTGCACTACCGGGGCTGGCAGGGCGTCGACGAGAGCTGGGAGTGGCAGCCCACCCTGCTGGCCCTGCGGGCCCGCGCCGAACGACCCTTCGAGGAGGCGCTGCGCCGGCTGGCCGATGTGCGGGCAGTGCCGACCGGAGGCGTCGCGGTCGGGCTGGCCGAGCTGGTCGCGGCCGACGACGGACCACCCTTGGCCGCCACGCTCCAACGGCGCGCCGACCTCACCCAGTTCCGCGAGTTCGTCGCCCACCGCTCCGTCTACCACCTGCGGGAGGCGGACCCGCACAGCTGGGCGTTGCCGCGCCTCGGCGGCCCCGCGAAAGCCGCCCTGGTGGAGATCCAGACCGACGAGTACGGCAACGGTCGGCTGGACCGGATGCACGCCGAACTGTTCCGGCGCACCCTCGACCGGCTGGGCATGGACACCGGCTACGGGGCGTACCTCGACGCGGTGCCCGCCGTGACGCTGGCGACCAACAACCTGATGTCGCTGTTCGGGCTGCACCGACGGCTGCGTGGGGCGCTGCTCGGGCACCTGGCGGCCTTCGAGATGACCTCGTCCCTGCCGAACCGCCGCTACGGCAACGGGCTGCGCCGCCTCGGCCTGGACGAGGTGGCCACCCGCTTCTACGACGAGCACGTGGAGGCCGACGCGGTGCACGAGCAGATCGCCGCGCACGACCTGTGCGGCGGCCTGGTCCGGACCGAGCCGGCGCTCGCCCCCGACGTGCTCTTCGGCGCGGCGGCGGCCCTCGCGGTCGACCGGCTCTTCGCGGGTCACCTGCTGGACAGGTGGGCCGCCGGCCACAGCTCGCTGCGAGCACCCGCCCTGCCGACGCCGCCGACCCCACCGCCCACCGTCCCGCTCGTCGGGTCGAGCGCGGTGGCCGCCGCGGCCCCGGTGGTTGCGCGGGAGCCGATCGCGCTCGTCTGACCCGGAAGGCTCGGCGCAGCCGCTGGACCGCCCGGGGTCCGCGCGGTGCGCTGTTGTCCTTTGCTCTGCTTCCACCGAGGCAACACTGAGGTCATCGGGTCATCGGGTCACCGGGTCGTCGGCGGTGCCGGGGGGTCGGGCCGGTGCGCCTTCGTCCTTTGCTCTGCTTCAACCGAGGCGACAGTGACGGGCCGTCCGTGTTGCGTCCGTTGAAGCAGAGCAAAGGGAGCGGACCTGGTGGGGCCCCGTCGAGGCCGCCGCGCCCGTCGTTGGTCGGTGGGAGGGCCGCCGCGCTCGTGGCAGGGTTCGACGGCGTCGGCTCACCCCTCGCGGTTGGTGCCCGCGCGGAAGTTGACCGCCTTGTGGGTGCCGTCGCAGAACGGCTTGAGGGCCGACTTGCCGCAGCGGCAGAGCGCCACCGTGCCCCGGCGGGCGTCAATCCGCTCGCCGTCCGGGGTCACCAGCTCGAAGTCGCCCCGGACGAGCAGCGGACCGTCCTCGTACGGGGTGATCGTGGCGGCAGCGGGCTCGCTGGTGTCGTCGGTGCGCATGGGCCCGGATGTGCCCGCCGCAGCCCCGGTGAAACCTGCGCGACCGATCGCCGGTGATGACCCGCGCACCCTGCTGACCAGGCGGATTGTGCCGCCGGGTGGGTGATGCCCCGTTTGAACCCCATCGGGACGGGAAGCCGGGCCGCGTGGTGAGCGAACGAGGCAAGGTGGGGCCGGTGCACAAGGTGCGCAAGGGGCTCACGGCCGATGGCGCCGGTCTGGCCGGCGACCGGGTCGTGGCTCAGGGCAGCGCCGCCCGTGTGCTGGTCGCCGCCACCGCCCGGGCGCTGCGTGGCGTGGACTGCGCCGACCTCGGACAGACCGGGCCGATCTCGCGGTTCCCGGCGGCGCCCGAGCCGGTACGCCGGGCCGCGGCGACGCGGGCCGCCGGCCGGGTTGCCCTCACCGCCGACCAGGTCGGTGAGGTGGACGCCGCCCGGGTGGCCCGTTGGTTCGTCGACCAGTACCCGCGCCGGAGCTACCCCGGTGTGGTCATCGGCTCGCCGCACGGGGCGGCGGCACACCTCGCGGTGGCCCTCGGCGTGCCGTGGTTGCCCGTCGGCTTCGAGATGACCGCGCACTGGAGCGACGGGGCCGTGGACCGTCCCCGCGAGGCGCTGGAACACGGGCACTCTCTCGCCGAGCGACTGCTCGCCGGCAACCCCGACGTGCACGTGCGTCAGGTGCACTGCCCGGCCAGCCGGGGGCCTCTGACCGGCGTGACGGTGTCGTTGGCCGCCCGCTGGCGGGCGCTGCCGGCCGCGTACGCGCAGTTCCTGGGCGACCGGCTGAGCGCCGACGCTCCGGTTCTGCTGGTGCGTGACGCGCGTACCTGGCCGGTGCTGGAACGTGGCCCGGGGCACAGCTTCCAGGTCGGCTGCCCGGCCAGCGGGCTGGACCCGGTGGACTTCCACCCCGACAGTCACGCCCTGCGGCAGGTGCTGCGCGCGATGGGCGGGGACGCCGCCCGGTGGGCGCCGCCGGAGGTGTCGGTGCCGTCGGGCGACGCGGAGCACGGCATGGACCCCGGCTTCGAGGACGCCGCGCAGGACTTCGCGGCCCGTCACGGACACCCGGTGCGCCGGATACTGGTGCCCCGGCCGGCGGCGTTGAGCGCCGCTGTGGCCGACCTCTACCGGCGCTGGCTGCGAGCCGCCGGCAAGACCGGTGACCGGTTGGTGGTCGAATGCGGCCGGCTGCTCGATCCGTGGCAGGTGGTGCGTGCGGGGCTCGTGCCGTACTGGTGTGAGAACGCGACCCGCCGCAGCGTGGACGAGGCCGAGTGGTGGCTGGCCGGCAGCGAGGCCTTCAGCTCGGTGGACGTCCTGCCCGAGCCGCCCGGCATGCGCTCGCCCGCCCTGGCGGGCCTTCCGCAGTGGTTGGCGGTCGCCGGCTTCGGACGGCGGCGGCGGGCGCTGGACCGGACCTCCGCGCGGGGCTACCCGGTGACGTCGGTGCCGACGCGCCGGGCCACCGAGGTGCTGCGGGCGCAGCCGTACGACCTGCCCGCGCCGCCCCCGCTGGGGGTCGCCGAGGCACTGTCGGTGCTCCGTGACACCGGCGGCCACCAGGGGTTGCTCGTCTCCTGAGGGGAGGACGCCGAAACTTCCTCGCGAACCCGGGGTCTCGTGATTGAGTACCTACGGAGCGGGAACATCGCTGGCTGCGACGAACTTATCGCGCTGCGTAGAGATGTTGTCGCCCGCTGGCATCCCAGTCACTGACCCACTTTCCGGCCCGGTGCGTGGCTCGACCACGCGCACGACCGGTTTCCCGATCCGGGCGGGGGACCTTCCTGAGGGAGGCGCGGATGTTCGGACAGACGAGCACGACCACGACCACGACCACACCACCACCCACCGAGCGCGGTCTCGAGGACCTCGACGCGGCGGCGCTGGCGTACGCGGCCCGGATCGAAGGGCTGCCGCCGGAGCGGCGACAGGAGGCACGGGACGACCTGGTCCGGTTCGCGCTGCCGTTCGCCGGCCGGCTGGCCCGCCGGTACCGGGGGCGGGGCGAACCGCTGGAGGACCTGGAGCAGGTGGCCCGGCTCGGCCTGGTCAACGCCGTCGACCGGTACGACCCGGAACGGGGTTCGTTCACCGCGTACGCGGCGATCACCATCGTCGGGGAGATCAAGCGCCACTTCCGGGACCGCACCTGGGGCGTGCACGTGCCCCGGCGGCTGCGCGACCTGATCCTCGAGGTGGGGCAGGCCACCGCGGCGTTGACCAGCGAGCTGTCCCGGGCACCGTCGGTGGCCGAGCTGTCGGCCCGGCTGGAGACGCCGGAGGAGGAGATCCTGGCGGCGTTGGAGTCGGCGGCCGGCTACAGTCCGGCGTCGCTGAACGCGCCGGTGGGCGGTGAGAGTTCGGCGGAGTTCGGTGACCTGGTCGGCGAATCGGACAACGCCCTGGAATCGGTCGACGACCGGGTGACGGTGAGCGGTCTGCTGCACCGGCTGCCCTGGCGCGAGCGCCGCATTCTCGCCATGCGCTTCTACGGCAACCAGACCCAGGCGGAGATCGCCGCCCGCTTCGGCATCTCCCAGATGCACGTGTCCCGACTGCTGTCGCGGGCGCTGACCTGGTTGCGGCAGGCCATGCTCGCGGACGCTCCGCCGCCCTGGCAGAACGGCGCCGCCGAACCGGACCCGGGCAAGACCCGCATCTCGGTACGGCAGAACGGCGACCGGGTGGTCGTCGAGGTCGGCGGCGAGGTGGACCGCGACGGGGCGGACCAGTTGCGCCGGGCGATGCTGGAGGCCGTGACGGGCCAGCCGAGGGAGGTCGTCGTCGACCTGGTCGGCGCGGGCGGCTTCGACGCCGGCGGGATCGCCGCGCTCGTGGCGGGGCGGGAGGCGGCGGAGCGCACCGGTGTGCCGCTGCGGCTGACCCGGGTGCAGCCGGCGGTGCGCCGCTCGATCACCGCCGCCGGGCTGTCGCCCACCAGGGACTGACCGGCCGACGACCACGAAGGGGCCCACACCCTCGCGGTGTGGGCCCCTTTGACGCGTACCGACGCTCAGTGCTTTTCGCCCTCGTCCTCGCCGTGCGGGTGCCGCCAGCGTTCGTGCGGCTTCGGCGCGTCCTGCGCGTCCTTCGGCGCGTCGCTCTGCTCGAAGCTCGGTCGGCGCACGCCCTCGGGCTCGGGCACGTCGACCGGCCGGGCGCCGGACTCGGGGGCCGGCTGGTATTTGGCGGCTTCCGTGGCACCGTGCGCGCCCTCGGCGGCGGGCGACTCCGGCGCGTGGTGTTCCAGGTGGATCTCGTCGCCGAAGTGCTGCGGCGGCTTCGTCGTGCGTTGCGGCAGGTCGCGGCCCAGGTCGGCGACGAGGGGGCCGTACTTGAGGTCGAACGCCGGACGCTCCGAGCGGATGCGGGGCATCTTGTCGAAGTTGCGCAGCGGTGGCGGGCACGTGGTCGCCCACTCGAGGGAGTTGCCGAAGCCCCACGGGTCGTCCACCGTGACCATCGCCCCGTACCGCCAGGACTTCCAGGCGTTGTAGATGAAGAACAGCGTGGACAGGCCGAGGATGAAGGCGAAGATGCTGGAGATGGTGTTCAGCGTGGTGAAGCCGTCGGTGGGCAGGTAGTCGGCGTACCGGCGGGGCATGCCCTCGGCGCCCAGCCAGTGGTGCACCAGGAAGGTGCCGTGGAAGCCGATGAACATCGTCCAGAAGTGCGCCTTGCCGAGCCGCTCGTCGAGCAGCCGCCCGGTCATCTTGGGCCACCAGAAGTAGTAGCCGCCGAAGAGCGCGAAGACGACCGTGCCGAACACGACGTAGTGGAAGTGCGCCACCACGAAGTAGCTGTCGTGGGTGTGGAAGTCGGCCGGCGGGCTGGCCAGCAGCACCCCGGTGAGGCCACCGAGGAGGAAGGTGACCAGGAAGCCGATGGCGAACAGCATCGGCGTCTCGAAGGTGAGTTGCCCCTTCCACATGGTGCCGATCCAGTTGAAGAACTTCACGCCGGTGGGCACCGCGATCAGGTAGCTCAGGATGCTGAAGAACGGCAACAGCACCTGGCCGGTGGCGAACATGTGGTGCGCCCACACCGTCATGGACAGCACGGTGATGGCGATGGTGGCCAGCACGATCCCGGTGTAGCCGAACAGCGGTTTGCGGGAGAACACCGGGATGATCTCGGTGATGATGCCGAAGAACGGCAACGCGATGATGTAGACCTCGGGATGACCGAAGAACCAGAACAGGTGCTGCCAGAGCATCGGACCGCCGGTGGCGGGGTCGTACACGTGCGCGTTGACCAGCCGGTCGGCGGAGAGCGCCAGCAGCGCGGCGGCCAGCAGCGGGAACACGAGGATCACGAGCACGCTGGTGAACAGCATGTTCCAGGTGAAGATCGGCATCCGGAACAGGGTCATGCCGGGCGCGCGCAGGGTGAGGATCGTGGTGATCAGGTTGACCGCGCCGAGGATGGTGCCCAGGCCGGAGATGACCAGGCCGAGCACCCACATGTTCGCGCCCACGCCGGGGCTGTGGTCCACGTCGCTGAGCGGGCTGTACGCGGTCCAGCCGAAGTCCGCCGAGCCGCCCGGCGTGATGAACCCGCCGATGACCATGAGCCCACCGAACAGGTACAGCCAGTAGGCCAGCGCGTTGAGCCGGGGGAACGACACGTCCGGCGCGCCGATCTGGATCGGCACGATGAAGTTGGCGAATCCGAAGGCGGCGGGCGTGGCGAACAGCAGGAGCATCACCGCGCCGTGCGAGGTGAAGAGCTGGTTGTACTGCTCGGAGGAGAGGAACTGCAGGCCCGGTCGGGCCAGTTCGGCGCGCATCACCATCGCCTGCAGACCGGCCACCAGGAAGAATCCGAAGGACGTCAGCAGGTACAGCAGACCGATCTGCTTGTGGTCGGTGGTGGCGAGGAACTTGATCAGGGAATTGCCGGGGACCGGCGTCCGCAGGGATCCGGGGAAGCCCCCGAAGCGGGCCGGTGCCAGGATCGCCGGGCCCCGATCGCGAACGGGTTCCGTGGTTACCCGCTTGGGCATGGCTGCTCACCCCGTCGTGACGGCGGAAAGGACGGGCGTGCCTACCCGACCCTCGCACCATGTAACCAGGCTTAAGCGGTAATTTCGGTCAGATCGCCGGTACCCGGCGAAGCGCCCCGAGTCGTCAGGCCGCCGGCAGTATCGCCCACATGGCCTTGCCCTGGCCCGCCGGGACGCTGCCCCACCGCTGCGCCAGCTCGCGCACCAGGAGCAGTCCGCGACCGCCCTCGGCCCGCAGGTCCAGGCCGGCGAGTTCGGCCGTCGCCGGGCTATCGTCCACCACGGCCAGGTGCAGGTACGGCCGACGCAGGGTCACCGTCACCTGCATGGGGGTGCCCACGTGCCGGACCACGTTGCCGACCAACTCGGTCAGCACGAGCGCGGCCGGGCCGGCCGCCTCGGGCAGGTTCCACCGGGCGCACGCGTCACCGACCAGCTCCCGGGCCCGCCGGCAGGCCTCCGCCACCGGCTCCAACCGGGCCCGGATCCGCAGCGCGCCCTCCGCGCCGGCCACCCTCGTCGCCTCCGCGCAGTCCCGCGAGACCGGGACCACCCGGCACGTCGTCGACTCGGCCAGCCACGCGGCGGCGGCCGGCGGCGGCGCGCACAACACCACTGGCACGGCCGGCCACTCCTCGGCACGTCGGGCCGTCGCCGCGAAGACCGACAGCGCGAGCCGGTCCCGCACGATCACCTGCGCGAGGTCGACCACCAACGCCTCGGGCTGGGCGGCCAGTGCGCCGTCCAGTGCCTGGTGCACCGAGCGCATGGTGCCCAGGTCCAGGGCGCCGGTGAGCCGGACGACCGCCACCGGCGCGGACTCGCGCACCTCGCAGGTGATCCGGCTTACCATCCGCGCGCCCTCGATTCGCTGGTCGGTCGGGACCTGCCAACTACCCGGGGCCCCACGGCGCCAAACCGGATCGATCGCTCGGCGCGACGGGGATCACCCTGATCCGGCAGGTCAGCGCCGGGGTCGCGCGGTCAGCAGACCCAGCGCGATCAGACCGAGGCCCAGGCCGAGATGCAGCCAGTCGTCGGCGGGGTTGACCGGCAGCACGTTCGCGCCGGTGTCGTGGTCCACCGCCAGGCCGTACAGCCAGAGCGCCAGGTAGACCGCGCCGCCGCCGACGAGGAAGGTCCGCGCGCCGCCGACGGTCCGCGCCAGCGCCAGGCCGACGACCCCGAACAGCAGGTGTACGAGGTTGTGCAGCACCGACACCTGAAAGGCGCCGAACAGGAACGCGCCCGAGGAGTGCCCGGCGAAGCGCAGGTCGTCCGTGCCACTGGTGATCCCGGGGACGAATCCGAGCACACCGACCAGGAGGAACAGTACGGACGCGGCGCTCGCCGCCCGGCGTACCGGAGGCTTGCCGTCGGCCGGGTTGGCCCGCGCCCGGGAGTGCGCCATCGGTCCGACCATCACCGGCTCCCTCGCTGCGCGGCAGGCGTGAGCGGTGCGCCTACCCGTCGCCGCCGGCGGCAAACGCGCTGGCGGCGACGGGCTGTGGCTCAGACCGGTTGCAGGCGGGGCGCGGCGGACAGGTCGCGGACCCGCTGGTACAGCTCGATGTAGCGCTGGGCCATCACCGCGGGCGTGAACCGCTGCGCGGCCGCCCGTCGGCACTCCTGCGGGTCGAGCAGGTCGGCGGCCAGCACCAGATCGGCCAGCTCGTCCTCGTCGACGGTGAGCAGGCCGGTACGACCGTGCTCGATCAACTCGGGCAGGCAACCCCGGGCGGTGGCCACCACCGGCGTTCCCAGGGCCAGCGACTCGACCACGGCCGTGCCGCCGGGCTCCTCCCAGCGCAGCGGGAACAGCGACGCGCGGGCGGTGGCCAGCAGGTCGTCGCGCTCCTGCCCGGCCACGGTGCCGATCCAGCGCACGAGGTCGCCGTCGACGTGCGGCGCCACCTCGTCGAGGAAGAACCGCACGTCCGGGTTCTGCCGGGCCTCGTCACCCGCGGCGGCGAGGTCGGCCGGGCGGTGGTAGGGACCCACGGGACCGGCCAGCACCAGCGGTACGCCGATCCGCTGCGCGAGCCGCGCGCCGACGTCCTGCCCCTTGCCGGGGTTGATCCGACCGAGGATGAGCAGGTGCTCGCCCTTGCTCGGTCCCGGCTGCCGGTCGGCGTCCACGGCGAGCGGCGTGGACAGGTGCACGTGACCCACCGAGTGCTCGCGCAGCGCCAGTGGCGCCCGGGCGAGCTGGGACGCCGAGACTCCGTTGACCCGGACCCGGTCGCCGCCGTCCAGGTTGCCGTACAGCGCGGGGTGCTTGGCCAGGTCCCAGTGCAGGGTGTGCAGGACAGGTGGCCCGGACGGCCCCATCGCGGTGAGGGTGGCCAGCCCGACCGCCTCCACGTGGTCGTGCACCAGGTCGATGTCGTCGCGGGAGTGCAACTCGCGGACCACCCCGGCCAGGTGCGCCTGTGCGATGCCGCAGACCTGGTTGTACGGCCGTTGCAGCGCGGCGAACTGCCCGTCGGCGAAGACCGACATCTTCTCGTCCACCGGCAGGTCGCTGGACTCCACCGAGGCGAGGACCACCCGCACGCCGAGCCGCCGCAGTTCCGGCACCAGGGTGGCGATCACGTTCTCGATGCCGCCGTACCCCGGTGGGGGCACCGACAGCCACGGGCCGGCGTTCATCAGCACGGTGAGGCTCATCGGTGGTCCTTCCGTACGACGCCCAGCCGGCGCGCCACGGCCCTCACGCCGCGGCCACCCGTCGGCGGGGGACCCGGTGGCGCAGTTCGGCCAGCGGCGGTCGCTCGTCGATGGAGACGTCGCTGACCACGATCTCCCGGTCGAGGTTCGGCAGCGCGTCGGAGCCACCCCGGCGGAACTGGGTCAGCAGCGCCTCCGGCATCAGGCCGGGGGTCGCCCAGCCGCGCTTCTGCAACCGGGACCACGCGGTCAGCATGATCTGCGCGGACATCCGGCCCAGAGCCGCCGTGTCCTGGTGACGGTGCTTGCGCTCGCCCAGGTCGACCTGCGCCAGCGCGTCCAGACCGACCAGGTCCAGCAGGTCGATCATCATGGCGGTCTCCACGCCGTACCCGGAGACGAACGGCACCCGGGACAGCACGTCGCGGCGGCCGGCGTACTCGCCGGCGAGCGGCTGCACGAAACCGGCCAGCTCGGGCCAGAACAGGTTGAGCAGCGGTCGAGCCATCAGCTCGGTCACCCGCCCACCGCCGTCCTGTTCCACAGTGGCGGTCCCCACCAGGGGCCGGTGATAGAAGCCCTTCACGAAGTCCACCGACGGGTCGGTGAGCAGCGGCCCGAGCAGGCCGGTGATGAAGTGCGGACGGAACTCCCGCAGGTCGGCGTCGACGAACGCCACCACGTCCCCCTCGGCGGCGGCGAGTCCTGCCCAGAGCGCGTCGCCCTTGCCGGTGAGCCGGGGCAGATCCCGGGTCATCGCGTCCTGGCTGACCACCTCCGCGCCGGCGGCCCGAGCCACCTGCGCGGTGCGGTCGGTCGACCGTGAATCCACCACGATCAACTCGTCGACGAGAGGCACCCGGTCCATCAGATGCTCCCGGATGGTCGACACGATCGCGCCGACCGTCGCCTCCTCGTTGCGCGCCGGCAGCACCACGCTGACCCGGCTTCCCCTCTTGGCTCGGAGCAGCCGGCGCGTCGGCCAGTCCGCCGCCGACGTGGTCCGGTACGTGGCCCACGCCTCCACTACCGGTGACACGGTCGTATCCCGCACGGGCACCCCCTCCGTTCGTGCGTGGAATAAGCAGGCCTGTAGTTCCCACTCGCCACCACGCGCTAACCGTTCCCAGGGCAACAGCTTGATCACGACGGTGACATCGGTGCGTTCCCGGGGGATGAACGTTTGATTGCGCGCAGCTGAGGGGACTGCTCCCATCGGAGTCGAAACGTTCTCGGAAGAGGTTGTGATGGTGAGATGCCGGGTGGGCCTGGTAGGGGCCGGCGGGGTGGCACAGCGCCACGCACGGGTGCTGTCCGGATTCGAGGACGTCGAATTCGTCGGGGTGACCGACGTGGTGCCGGAGGCGGCGTCCGCGCTGGTCGCGGAGCACGGGGGGCAGCACTTCGGTGATGTCGCCGAGCTGCTGGCCGCCGCCCCCGACGCGGTGTACGTGTGCGTGCCGCCCTTCGCGCACGGGCCCGCCGAGGAGGCCGTGGTCGACGCCGGAGTTCCGATGTTCGTGGAGAAGCCCGTCGCCGTCGACCTGGGCACGGCCGAGCGCATCGCCGACCTCGTCGCCCGGCGAGGGCTGCGCACCGCCGTCGGGCACCACTGGCGCTACCTGAGCGTGCTCGACCAGGCTCGTGACCTGCTCGCCGACCGTCCGGTGCGGATGGTCAGCGGCGCCTGGCTGGACAAGGTGCCGCCGGTCGCCTGGTGGGCGCGGTGGGAGCGCTCCGGCGGTCCGGTCGTCGAGCAGGCCGCCCACGTGCTGGACCTCATCCGGGTGCTGGCCGGCGAGGTGACCGAGGTCACCGCGTACGGCAACGGCACGCCACCGCCCGTCGACGGCGCCGACATCGACTCGGTGACCACCGCCACGCTGCGCTTCGCCACCGGCGCGGTCGGCACCCTCAGCGCGGCCTGTGTGCTGGGCTGGAAGCACCGTGCCGGCCTGGAGATCCTCGCCGACGGGCTGGCCCTGTCGCTGGGCGAGGACGGTCTGCTGATCCGCGACTCCGACGGTGAGCGGCACGTTCCCGCCGATCCGGAGGCCGCCCGGGTGGCGGTGGACCGCGCGTTCGTCGACGCGGTCCGCGGTGTCGGCGACGACGTGCGCGTCCCGTACGCCGAGGCGTTGAACACCCAGCGGCTGGCCCTGGCGGTGGCCGACTCGGCCCGCAGTGGCCGGACGATCCGGCTCACCGCGCCCGTCGACTCGGACGCGCTGAGCACCGGGGTGACCGTCGATGCGTGATCGGGTGGTCGCGGTCACCGCCCCCGGTCGGGTGGAACTCGTCGAGCAGGAGGCCGCAGCGCTGCGACCCGGCACCTTCCGCGTCGAGACGCTGTTCAGCGGCGTCTCCGCCGGCACCGAGCTGAGCTACGTCAAGGGCACGAACCCCTACCTGAACGTCACCTGGAACGCCGACCTGGGGCTCTTCGAACCCGGCGCGGCGAGCACCCCGTACCCGGTGACCCGGCTCGGTTACATGCAGGTGGGCCGTGTCGTGGAGAGCGCCACCCCGGCGGTCGCCGTCGGGGCTGTCGGCGCGATGACGTACGGGCATCGCACGGGCTGGCTGGCCGACCCGGTCGCCGAGCGGTTCGTGCCGCTGCCCGAGGACCTGGACCCGCTGCTCGGCGTCTACGTCGCGCACATGGGTCCGATCTGCGCCAACGGCCTGCTGCACGCCGCCGCCGACCTGAACGGCGCGGACGTCCGCTCGCTCGGCGACGGCGTGCGCGGCCGGCGGGTCGCGGTGGTCGGCGCCGGGGTGGTGGGCCTGCTGACCGCGCTGCTGGCCCGGCGACACGGCGCCGCCCCGGTGGTGGTGCTCGACCCCACCCCGCAGCGCCGCCAGGTCGCCGACGCGCTCGGTCTGGAGACCCTCGACCCGGACGCGGACGACCCGGCCGTAATGCTCAAGACCCGGTGGGCGCACGTCGCCGGTGACCGGGGCGCCGACGTGGTGTTCCAGTGCCGGGGGCAGGCGTGGGCGTTGCAGCTCGCGCTGCGGTTGTTGCGCCCCCAGGGCACCGTCATCGACCTGGCCTTCTATCAGGGCGGTGCGGACGAGGTCCGGCTCGGCGAGGAGTTCCACCACAACGGGCTGGCCCTGCGCTGCGCCCAGATCGGGCGGGTGCCGCGCGGGCTCGCGCCCACCTGGGACCGGGAACGGCTCTCCGCCGAGACCATCGACCTCCTGCGGGCCTACGGGGACGCGATCCGCAAGCACCTCGTCTCGGCGGTGGTGCCCTTCGACGAGGCGCCCACTCTGCTCACCGACCTGGCCGAGCGCCGCCGGCAGGAGCTACAGGTGGTCCTTGCCCCCTGAGGCGCCCGCTTGGGGTGACCCGGCCGGCTACCGTTCGCCCCATGAGCACCACGAGGGAGCGGCCGGTCGACAGCACGACCGAGAGCCGACCGGTCGGTCTGACCGCGCTGCTGCCGTACCTGCGGGAGCACCGGAGCACCCTCGTCGTGGTGGGCGTGCTGTCGCTGCTCGGATCGGCGGTGTCCCTGGCCCAGCCGCTGCTCACCCGGTCGGTGCTCGACCGGATCGGCGCCGAGCACCCGGTGTCGGCGCTGGTGGCGATGCTGGTGGGGCTCGTGGTGCTCGCCGCGGCGATCGGCGGACTGCGCGACTACCTGCTGCAACGCACCGCCGAAGGGCTGGTGCTGGGCACTCGGCGACGGCTGGCGACCCACCTGCTGCGGCTACCCATCGCCGAGTACGACAAGCGGCGCACCGGCGACCTGCTCTCCCGGGTGGGCTCGGACACCACCCTGCTGCGGGCGGTGGTCACCTCCGGCCTGTTCGAGACGGTCACCGGGTCCGTGATGGTGGTCGGCGCGGGCACCGCGATGGTGCTGCTCGACCCGCTCCTGTTCGGCGTCACCCTGCTCGGGGTGGCGCTCGGGCTGGGCTTCGCGGCCACCTTCGCCCGCCGGGTCCGGGCGCTGGCCCGCCTCGCCCAGGAGCGGATCGGCGAGATGACGTCGGCGGTGGAGCGGGCCATCTCGGGGGCCCGGACCATCCGGGCCAGCCGGGCCGAGACGCGCGAGGCCGATGCCGTCGCGGCCAGCGCCCACGAGGCGTACGCGGCGGGGCTGCGGGTCGCCCGGGTGCAGGCGCTCATCGGTCCGATCGGCTCGGTCACCGTGCAGGGAGCGTTCCTGCTGGTGCTCGGGATCGGCGGGGCCCGGGTCGCCGCCGGGGCGATCTCCGTCGGCGACCTGGTCGCCTTCGTCATGTACCTGTTCCTCCTGGCGCTACCCCTGGGACAGGTGCTGCGCGCGTACACCCAGTTGCAGTCCGGCCTGGGCGCGTTGCAGCGGATCGAGGAGATCCTGGCCGTCCCGGCGGAGGGCGCGGCGGACGCGCCGACGACCGCCACGACGACCCGGCGCCAGCCCGCGCCGATGATCGAGTTCGACCGGGTCGGGTTCGGCTACCTGGGCGGCGCGCCGGTGCTGGACGACGTCAGCTTCGCGGTGCCGGCCGGCACCCGTACCGCCCTGGTCGGCCCGTCGGGCGCCGGCAAGTCGACGTTGCTGGCCCTGGTCGAACGCTTCTACGAGGTGAGCGCCGGCGCGGTCCGGGTGGACGGCGTCGACGTGCGGGAGTTGCCCCGCGACGCGCTGCGGGCCCGGCTCGGCTACGTGGAGCAGGAGGCCCCCGTGCTCGCCGGCACGCTGCGCGAGAACCTGCTGATCACGGCCCCCGACGCCACCGACGACCGGCTGCGCGAGGTGCTCGACGAGGTCAACCTGGCCCACCTGGTCGAGCGCACCCCGCAGGGCCTCGACGTGCAGGTGGGGGAGGGCGGGGTGCTGCTCTCCGGCGGCGAGCGGCAGCGGCTGGCCATCGGGCGGGCGCTGCTGGCCGGCCCGCCGGTCCTGCTGCTGGACGAACCGACCAGCAACCTCGACGCGCGCAACGAGGCCGCGCTGCGCCGCGCCATCGACGCGGTGGCCGTCCGCCGGACGCTGTTGATCGTGGCGCACCGACTCGCCACCGTGGTGGACGCCGACCAGATCGTCGTCCTCGACGGCGGCCGGGTGGTGGCCGTGGGCACCCACGCCGAGCTGACCGCCACCGACCCGCTCTACCGGGAGTTGGCGGCCCACCAACTGCTGGTCGCCTGACCGAGCCCCGGCGGGGCCAACTTGCCGGGCGGCCGGGCCGCCCGTGTCGGGCCAGAATCGCGTACCGTTGCCGCTCATGGGTGTGTCGCAACGGTTCAAGAGCAAGTTCCGGCGTTTCCTCCAGCGCCCGGGATCAACCGTGGATCTTGCTCCGCTGGAGAAGCTGCTGCCGGCGATCGAGGCGCGCGAGGATGACCTCGCGGCGCTGGACGACGCCGAGCTGACCGAGGCCGCCGGTGCCGCCACCGGCTACGAGGAGATTTGCGCCGTCGGCCGCGAGGCCGCCCGCCGGGGCCTCGACCAGCGGCCGTACGACGTGCAGCTGCTCGGCGCGATGGCGCTGCTCTCCGGCAAGGTCGCCGAGATGGCCACCGGTGAGGGCAAGACCCTGACCGCCACCATCGCCGCGTACGGGCACGTCCGGCTCGGCAACGGGCCGGTGCACGTGCTCACCGTCAACGACTACCTGGCCCGCCGTGACGCCCAGTGGATGGAGCCCGTCTACCGGCTGCTCGGCCTGACCGTCGGCTGGGTCAACGAGGCGTCCACCCCGCAGGAGCGGCGCGACGCGTACTCCTGCGACGTCACCTACGTCTCGGTCAGCGAGGCGGGCTTCGACTACCTGCGCGACCAGCTCGTCACCGACGTGGCCGACCGCGTGCAGCCGGTGCTGACCACCGCGATCATCGACGAGGCCGACTCGATCATGATCGACGAGGCCCGGGTGCCGATGGTCCTCGCCGGCGCGGTGCCGGGCGAGCAGGACCCGGTGCACGCCGCCGCCGGGCTGGTGCGCGGCCTGCGCAAGGGCCGGCACTACACGATCGCCGAGGACGGGCGCAGCGTGGCGTTCACCTCCGCCGGCCTGGCCGCCGTCGAGGCCAAGCTCGGCATCGACCTGTACGACGAGGAGCACGTCGAGCAGCTCTCCGCGGTCCACGTGGCGTTGCACGCCCAGACCCTGCTGCACCGGGACGTGGATTACATCGTCCGGGACGGCTCCGTCGAGCTGATCGACGAGATGCGCGGCCGGGTGGCCCAGCGCCGCCGCTGGCCCGACGGGCTCCAGGCCGCGGTCGAGGCCAAGGAGGGCCTGGACGCCACCGCCGAGGGCGAGGTGCTGGGCACCATCGCCGTGCAGGCGTTCATCGCGCTCTACCCGAAGGTGTGCGGCATGACCGCCACCGCGGTGCTCGTCGGCGACCAGTTGCGGGAGTTCTTCAACCTCGAGGTCGCGGTGATCCCGCCGAACACCCCGTGCGTCCGCGAGGACGAGCAGGACCGGATCTACGCCACCCGCGCCGAGAAGGACGAGGCGCTGATCGACGAGATCCGCCGCTGCCACGACGCCGGGCGGCCGGTGCTGGTCGGCACCCTGGACGTCAAGGAGTCCGAGGCGCTGGCCGCCGGCCTCAACGCGGCCGGCGTGTCCTGCGTGGTGCTGAACGCCAAGAACGACGACGAGGAAGCGGCGATCATCGCCGAGGCCGGCGCGTACGGCGCGGTGACGGTCTCCACCCAGATGGCCGGCCGGGGCGTCGACATCCGCCTCGGCGGCAGCGACCAGACCGATCGCGACCGGGTGGCCGAGCTGGGTGGCCTCTACGTGATCGGCAGCGGCCGGCACGACAGCCGCCGCGTCGACGACCAGCTGCGCGGTCGCGCCGGCCGCCAGGGCGACCCGGGCGGCTCGGTCTTCTTCGTCAGCCTGGAGGACGACCTGGTCGTGCGGCACGCCGCCGACGCGGTGCCCCCGTCGCCGCGGATGAACGCGGACGGCCTGGTCACCGACGAGCAGGTCGACTACGCGGTCGAGCACGCCCAGCGGGTCGCCGAGGGCGTCAACCACGAGATCCACCGCAACACCTGGCGCTACAGCGTGGTGATCGAGCAGCAGCGCAACGCCCTCGCCGCACGGCGGGAGCGGCTGCTGACCAGTGACGTGGCCGCGCTGATGCTGCTGGACAAGATGCCCGAGAAGGCCGGCGAGATGGACGAGGACCTGCTCGCCCGGGCAGCCCGGTCGATCGCGCTGTTCCACCTGGACCGGCTCTGGGCCGAGCACCTGGCCGAGCTGTCCGAGGTCCGCGAGGGCGTACACCTGCGTGCCCTGGGGCGTCTCGACCCGCTGGACGAGTTCCACCGCGCGGCGGTGCCGGCGTTCAACAACCTCGTCCCGGAGATCGAGGCGCGTACCATCGCCACGTTCACCGAGACCGAGTTCGACGAGGATTGGCAGCCCGAGGACGGCACCCTGGTGCGTCCGACGGCCACCTGGACGTACCTGGTGCACGACAACCCGTTCGGTTCGGAGCTCGACCGGCTGATCGCCTCGATCGGTCGGCGGCTCAGCGGCGCGTCGCGCTGACCTGGCTCGCGGGGCCTCTGCCGCTACCTCCGGGTAGGCAGAGGCCCCTCCTTGCGCCGTTTCGATCCCGGTTTGCGAGGGTAGTAGGGCGGGTCGGTCAAGCGGGAGAGAGCAGACGATGGCACACGTGACGATGTCGGCGGGATGCGCGCGAGGGTCTACGAGGGCAGTGCGACGGTGAACCTGGACACGCGGGAGCCGGTGGTCGAGCGACTCGGTGTGCTGGAAACTGCCGCGCTGTTGCGGGAGCTGACCGCCAGCCTGATCGCGCTGACCGATTTCGATGAGGCGCTGCTGGCGCTGGTCCGGGTCACCCGCGACGCGGTGGCCGGGGTGCGCTGGTGCGGGTTCACCGCACTGCGGGCCGGCGAGCCGGCCGGCGTTGCCGCCTCCGACGAGCAGATGGCCGGCCTCGACGACCTGCGACACGGGCCCGACTCGCCGGCGATGAGCGCGATCCGACGGCGCGAGATGATCCTCGCGGTCGACCTCGGCGGCGAGTCGCGGTGGCCGGCCTGGACGCCCCACGCCCGCGACCTCGGTGTGCGCGGGGTGATCTGCGCGCCGGTGGACATCGACGACCAGGTGGTCGGGTCGATCAACCTGTACGCCGCCGCGCCCGACGTCCTCACCCCGCAGCACCAGCTCACCGCGATGCTGCTCGCCGAGCACGCCGGCCTGCTGCTGGCCGCCGTCCGCGATCGGCGCCGCCAGCAGGTGCTCGCCGGTGAGCGGGACGCCTCGCTCCTGCACGACGGCGTCGTCGGCCAGGCGATCGGCGTGATCATGACGCAGCGTGGGTGCCCACCGGCAGAGGCCCTCGACGTGCTGCGCACCGCCGCCTCGTCGCTGGACATCCCGCTGCGTGAGGTGGCCGAACGCCTCGTCCGGACGGTTTCCCGCCCCCGCGAGAGCTGACCGGCCCGTCGGTGCGGGCGGGTGCCCGTTCTCCCGCTCGGCGGCGAGTCGGGCGCTGTCGTTTCGCCCGACGAGGGCTCGGGTAGCACTCTGCTACTGGTGGAGTGTGCTCGAACCTGGGGAGGACCGATGCAGAGCCGGCTGCGGGTGCAGGGGCACCCCATCCAACCGATGTTGGTGACGTTCCCGCTCGGGCTCTTCGTCAGCGCCACGGTCTTCGACCTCACCGACGTCGCGGGCGGACCGGTCTTCCTCGGCGAGGTCGGCTACTGGACCGGCGTCGCGGCCCTCTTCGCCGCCGCCATGACGGCGATCGCGGGAATGGCCGATCTGTGGGACGTGCCGGTCGACGGAACCCGCCGTACCGCCATCGCCTTCAACGTGGTCAACGCGGCCATGGCGGGTCTGTTCCTGATCAGCAGCCTGGTCCGTGCCCACTCGCCGGCTCGGGGCGCGACGGCGGCGATCGTGGCCACCGAGCTGGTCGCGCTGGCCGCCGGCGGGGTCGGTGTGTACCTGGGCGCACGGCTCATGCGTCAGTTCGACGCCGGTCGCGCCGAGACCGGCAGCCTGGACGCGCTCGCCGGAGGCACTGTCGAGGTCGTCCGCCCCCACCCGTGACCAGGCCCGTGCCGCGTCGCCCTCTCCGGTTCGCGTGATCGACTCGGTCTCGGGAATAACGGGGCGTCGGCGGCTCGATGACAGGACGGCTTGCAGGAACGCGAGTCGATCACGTGCGGGGTAAATGGATTGCCGCTCGGGTGGCGGGCCGACGAGGCTGATCGCCGTGACCGACGCGCGTACCGCCGAGGAACTGATCGCGGAGGCCGCCGCCGCGCCCGTCGACGGCTGGGGTTTCGGGTGGCTGGCCGGCCGGGCCACCGAGGAACGTCCACCCTGGGGGTACGCCCGGCTCGTCGCCGACCGGATGGGTCGCGCCGATGCCGCGCTCGACGTGGACACCGGCGGCGGCGAGGTGCTGGCCGAGATCCCGCAGTCGCCGACGGTGCTGGTGGCCACCGAGGCGTGGCCGCCGAACGTCCTGGTGGCACGACGCAACCTGCGCCCGCTCGGTGCGACAGTGGTGGCCGTCGCACCGGACTCGGCACTGCCGTTCCGGGACGGATCCTTCGACCTGGTGGTCAGCCGCCACCCGGTTCGCACCGACTGGGCGGACACGGCACGGGTGCTGCGCCCCGGGGGAACGTACCTGTCGCAGCAGATCGGGCCGGGCACCATGCGCGAGTTGAGCGAGGCGATCCTCGGCCCGCTGCCCCCACCGGACAGCCGGCACCCCGAGGACGCGGTGGCTTCCGCCGAGGCGGCGGGCCTGCGGGTGGTGGACCTGCGCCAGGCCACGCTGCGCGCGGTCTTTCACGACATCGGCGCGGTGGTCTGGTTCCTGCGCAAGGTGGTCTGGACCGCGCCCGGGTTCACCGTGGACCGTCACCGCGAGCCCCTGCTCGCCCTGCACCGCCGCATCGTCGATGAGGGCCCCTTCGTCGCCCAAGCCCAACGGTTCCTCATCGAAGCAACCCACCCCTAACCCCCCACCCCACCCTCCGCGCTCCTCCCCGCCCCCCAATCCCGCGTCGATCTTGCACTTACTGTCGCCGTTTTGCCCCATCAACACCTTTAGTCGCCACAGCAACCGCAAGATCGACGCGGGGGGAGCGGGGACGGGCCCCGGGGGGCGGGGGTGGGGCGGGGGTTAGTGGGGGTGGGTCTGGTGGTGGGTGGCCAGGATGTCGGCGCCGAAGTCGCTGGCGGGGCGGCGCAGCACGGTGTGCGCGTGGTTGCCGTCGTCGCTGGTGTTGTCGTACTCGATCAGCAGGTCGTCGCCCTGCACCCGGTAGTAGTGCCGCTGGCCGGGGCGGGTCGGGCCGGCCCAGGCGAAGTGCAGTTGGCCACCGGCGAGGCGGGTGGCCTCGCGTACGGCCAGCTCGGGCGGCAGCCGGTCCAGGTAGAGCGCGACGACCTGGTCGAGTAGTGCCCGGCCGGTGGGACCGAGCCGGTCGGCGGGTACGCCGAGCGGTTCGAGCGGGCCGTCGACCCGGGCGCGGGTGGCGCTGATGATGTCCGTCGGCGCCTCGTCGGCGACGATGGCGGCGGCTCGCCCGCCCGGCCCCAGCGCGTCCAGCAGGGCTCGGCCCAGATCTTCCTCGACGCCGAGCGGTCGGGAGACGGCGCGCCCGGCGTAGCGCACCGCGGCCGGGTTGGCGCCGAAGAAGACCGGCGCGGGGGAGACCTGGTCGTCCACGATGGTCATGGTGACCGACAGGTGGTGCCCCTCGAGCCGCCATGCCCAGCGGTCGTCGCGCGCCGGATCGCCGAACACGGCGATCCAGTAGTCGCCGCTGTGCCGTCCGCGACGCCAGCCCTCGGCCCGGTCCAGGACCTCCTCGAGCGCGACGATCGCCATCGCCTGGGCGTACGCCGACGGGCTGAGCGCGGTGGCCAGCAGCCGGTGCGCGGCCTTGCGCCCGGCGATGTCCAGGTCGGCGAGGCAGGCGCCGGGGCGGGGGCGCGGCCGGTACTCGAGCCAGCGCCGGGACGGCTCGTCGTCGAACGGGTACGCGGCGGCGACGCGGGTCGCGGGGTCGAGCGCGGTCAGCAGGGCGGTGGCGGCGGCACGCATCTGTTCGGGCAGGGGATCTTCCACCGTCCCTGTATACCGTCAGCCGGCCCGCAGCAGCCGTACCATCTCCGGCAGGTCGAAGAACTGCGCGGTCTCGAGCGCCGAGGGGTTGCCGTACGCCGGGTCGGCCCCGGCGGCGAGGAGCGCGCGGACGGAGTCGGCGCTGCTGCGGAAGACCGCGGCGGCGAGGGCGCTCTGCCCCCGGTCGTTGGTGCGGGTGTGGTCCGCGTCGCGGGCCAGCAGCGCGGCCACCGTGTCGGGGTGGGAGTGGTAGGCGGCCAGGATCAGCAGGGTGTCGCCCTTGTCGTTGGTCAGGTTGACCGGCAGGCCGGCGTCCACCTGGGCGGCCAGTTCCTCGGCCTCGCCCGCGCGTGCGAGGTCGAACATCCGGTGCGCGAACGCCAGGGTCTCGGCGTCGAGGTCGTCGGTCACCGGTTCAGGCTAGTCGCCGCAGCCTTGATAGGTTGCTCGGCCGGCACGTGGGGGAGGCCCGATGGGTGAGACGGTCTACGTGGGCAACGCGGACGTCGACGGGATCGGCGACGGCGGCTGGCTGCTCGGGCACTTCGCGCCGCCGGGCGAGATCCGGCACAGCACCGAGGTCGAGGTGAAGTGGGGCGTGCACCCGCCCGGGCAGGCCCGGTCGCGGTGGGCGACGGGTGAGCGCCGGACGACCCTGCTGGTGCTCGTCGACGGGTGCTTCCGGGTGGAGTTGCCGGACCGGACGGTCCGGTTGGCCGCCCGTGGCGACTACGTGGTGTGGGCGCGGGGGATGGACCACTCCTGGTACGCGGAGCGGGCGTCGGTGGTGCTGACCGTCCGGTGGCCGTCGCTGCCGGGTTACCGGGTGGAGCCGCCGGTCCTGCGCTGAGGGGACGCGACTGGAGTCCCGGCATGTGGAATTACCTACTAAACCTATAGGCTTTGCCGGCTAGAGTACGGGGGCACCCCACGCAACGATCCGCGAGGAACCACCGATGACTCACGATCACCCGGCCACCGACCTGCTCGCCGTCGCCGCCCGGTGGGCCGACCCGAGCGGTTGGCCGGTCCCGCTGCGCTTCGACCCGAGCGAGCGCTGGTACGCCCGGCTCGCCAGCGCCGACGACCACGAGGTGTGGGCGCTGAGCTGGCTGCCCGGCCAGGGCACCGACCTGCACGACCACGGCGGCTCCGCCGGCGCGTTCCGGGTGGTGGCCGGTGCCCTCACCGAGGAGACGGTCAGCCGTGGACGGCTGCTGCCGCACGTGCTGCCCGCCGGCGTCGGCCGTCGTTTCGGCGCACGGCACGTGCACCGGGTCACCAACCGTGGCGCGGAGCCGGCCGTCAGCGTGCACGTCTACCGGCCGGCGTTGCGCCGGATGACCCGCTACGACCTCCTCGACGGGCGGCTGCGCGCCGCCGAGGTCGCCGAGGCCGGCCGGTCCTGGTGAATCGCCCCGACCCTCTCGTCACCGGAAGGAATCGATAATGCAGCTCACCGCCGAGCACTGTCCGGCGCCCGTGCCACCGCCGGGCTCCCGGGGTATCGACGAGATCCTGGCCGCCGCGCGAGCCCGGCTCGACCGGCTGGACCCCGAGCGGGCGCACCTGGCGTACCGTGCCGGGGCCCTGCTGGTCGACATCCGGCCGGCGGCCCAGCGCGCCGCGCACGGCGTCGTGCCCGGCGCGCTCACGGTCGAGCGCAACGTGCTGGAGTGGCGCTTCGACCCGCGCTGCCCGGCCCGGCTGCCGGAGGCGGTCGACTACAACGTGCCGGTGGTGATCCTCTGCCAGGAGGGCTACACCTCCTCGCTGGCCGCCGCCGCGTTGCAGGACATCGGCCTGCGCCGGGCCACCGACGTCGACGGCGGGTTCGCCGCCTGGCGCATCGCCGGCCTGCCGGCGCTCGGCCCGACCCCGCTGCACCGCGCAACCCCCCTCGCGCCCCCGGTCACCGCCGGCTGGGCGCGCCGCTGACCCCCACGCCGCACCGGGCGTGGCGGGCGTACCGCCATCTCAGGAGGCACGATGTCCGTCGTCGCGATCCCCACCCGTCCCTACTCGCCCGCGCACCCGGGACGGGCCGTCGGCCGCCCGCGCACCGGCCCGACCCTGACCATCACCCTCGACCTGGCTCCCGGACCGATGAGCCCACGGCTGGCCCGGCTGGTGCAGTTGCTCGGCGAACTGGCCGAGTCCGGGGAGGGGCGGCTGGGCTCGGCCGACGACGTATCGCCGACGCCGCGACCGCTCGCCCTGACCGCCGCCGTCGAGCCGCCCGCGGTGGTCACCGCCGACACCGACCCGACCGACGTCCGCATCCTGGCCGGCTCGCGGACGGTCCGCCAGGGCGGCCGGATGGTCGCCCTCACCCGCATCGAGTACGACCTGCTGCTCTTCCTCGCCGAGCGTCCGCACCGGGTCTTCACCCGCCTCCAGCTGCTGTCGAACGTCTGGGGCTACGAGCACGCGGTCGCCCGGACGGTGGACGTGCACGTCCGGCGGCTGCGCGCCAAGCTCGTCGGCGCGGAGGTGATCACGACCGTCTACGGGGTGGGATACCGGCTGGGTGACGAGGCGCGGATCAGCGTCGACCACACCCGCTGAACGGCGGCCGGGCGGCCGGTCCGGAGGCGACGGCAACGACATGGTGAACAGGACGGGGACCCCCGTAACGGGGCATCTGGGTGGCTCTGCTGTAATCATCTGACTTCGTACGCAGAGCGAGCACCCGGCTCCGATGCGTTCGTCAATTGTCACATTCATGCAACGCAGCCGCCTCTTGACCCTCGCCCGCACGCCGGGAAGCATCGACGAAGCGGCGTCCCGGGCCGTGGGGAGATACCCGGACCAGCCCAAGGAGGACCATGTCGGTCAGCCCCGCCTCGTCGCGCGCCGGATGGCATACGTCCCAACCCGCGGTGCCCGGCCGACCTCCCGGCGGTCAACGCCGCCCGGCGAACACCCCCGCGCCCGTGCTCACCGTGACGCTGTCCATCCCGCTGACCTGCGAGGATTCGCTGACACCGCCGGCCCGACGGCTGCTGGAGGCCGCCCGCGAGCTGCTCGAACGCGGCGAGGGCGTGATCACCAGCTCCGCTCCGGCGGAGCGTCGCGCCGACGGCGTGCCCGCCAACCGAGCACCCGTGCGCGCCCTCACTCCGACGATCCCCTCCCTGCACATCCTCGCGTCGTCCCGTTCGGTGCTGCGGGACGACGAGCCGCTGCCCCTGACCCGCCTGGAGTTCGACCTGCTGCTGCACCTGGTCGCCCACCCGCGTCGCGTCTTCACCCGCCTGCAACTGCTCAACGCCGTCTGGGGCTACGAGCACGCCGGTGTCCGCACCGTCGACGTGCACGTGCGCCGTCTGCGCGGCAAGGTCGGCGTGGACGTGCCCCTGGTCACCACCGTCTACGGGGTGGGTTACCGGCTGGCCGACGACGCGCGCGTCACCGTCGACCGCACCAGCTGACCCGGCCACCACCGCCCGTCCGTGCCGGGCGGGGCAGGATGGACCGGTGCGCATCCGTCCCATCTCGCCCGACCTGCTCGTCGCCGAGCTGACCGGCCGGCTGGCCGACGCCTCGACCACCGTCGAACCCGCCCGGCTGCGCGTGGCGGTCGACGGCGCTCCGGCTGCCGGCCCGGACGAGCTGGCCGCCGCGCTGATCGACCCGCTGCGCGCCCGGGGCCGCCCGGTCCTGCACGTACGCGCCGCCGACTTCCTCCGCCCCGCGTCGCTGCGCTTCGAACTCGGTCGCACCAACCCGGACGCCTACTACGAGGGCTGGATCGACGAGACCGGCCTACGACGCGAGGTCCTCGACCCGGCCGGTCCCGGCGGCGACGGGCGGGTACTGCCGTCGCTGTGGGACTCCACCGCCGACCGGGCCAGCCGCGCCGCGTACGTCGATCTGCCGCCGGGCGGCGTGGTCCTGGTCAGCGGCGCGCTCCTGCTCGGCGGCGCGCTGCCGTTCGACGTGAGCGTCCACCTCCAGGTGTCCGCGGCGGCGCTGCGCCGCCGCACCGAACCTGCCCGGGAGTGGACCCTGCCGGCCTTCGACCGCTACGCGGAGGAGGTAATTCCCGCCAGCTTCGCCGACGTGGTCGTACGCGCCGACGACCCCCGCCACCCCGCGCTCGTCGAGGGCTGAGATTCGCCCGTTTGCACGCCGGGTTCGGCGGGTACTCGCCCGGCTCACAGAGCGCGGGTGACCGCTCGCGCACCGCATGCGACCGCTACCGGGGCACCACGCCGCCGGACCCGGTTCACGTGAACCACAGGCCAGGAAAGGCAGGCAGCGATGCTCGTCCACGACACGGTCGGCACCGGCCGATCCCAGACGGAGACCGACCAGATCCGGCACTCCCTGCAGGCGCGCTACGACGAGTTGACCGCCGAGTACGACCAGGCCCTGCTGCAGAGCCAGGTGCTGCGTCTGGTGGAGGTCGGCGACACCGCCGGCGACGACCAGGCCGACAGTGGCACCAAGACGGCCGAGCGGGACACCGCCCAGTCGCTGCTGCGGACGATCCTCGACCGGCGCGCCCAGTACGAGCACGCCCTGGGTCGCCTCGCCGAGGGTACGTACGGCTGGTGCGAGGGCTGCTCGGCGGCGATCCCGGTCGAGCGGCTGGAGATCTTCCCGGCCGCCACCACCTGTGTGACCTGCAAGCAGACCCGCGAGCGGCGGGCCGCCTGAGCGACGGCAGCGGTTGCCGGTCGGTCTTCGACACGATGGACTGCATCCATGGGTGACATCCTGGTGGGCACCGCGTCCTGGACCGACCGCACACTGCTCGACTCGGGCTGGTATCCCCAGACGGCGGACAACCCGGAGAAACGCCTGGCGTACTACGCCCGGCAGTTCCCGCTGGTCGAGGTGGACGCGACCTACTACTCGCCGCCCGCCGAGTCGACCGCACGCCTCTGGGTCGACCGCACGCCGGACGGGTTCACGTTCAACATCAAGGCGTTCAGCCTGTTGACCGGTCATCCCACCCGGGTCAGCGCGCTCTACAAGGACCTGCGTCCGGAGACGGACAAGAAGAACGTCTACCCCGACGACCTGCCCGCGCAGGCGTACGAGGAGGTGTGGACGCGCTTCCTGTCGGCGCTGGACCCGCTGGTCGAGGCGGGCAAGTTGGGCGCTTTGCTGTTCCAGTTCCCGCCCTGGTTCACGATCAAGCGGGCCAACAAGCAGTACCTGCTGGAGGTGGCGAAGCGCTGCGCTCCGCTGCGCCCGGTGTACGAGTTCCGCCACGCGTCCTGGTTCGACGGCGACAACGCCGACGAGACGCTCTCCTTCCTGCGCGAGCACGACCTGTCGTACGTCTGCGTGGACATGCCGCAGGGCCACCGCTCGTCGGTGCCCCCGGTGCTGGCCGCCACCGGCGACCTCGCCGTGATGCGCTTCCACGGCCACAGCGACAAGTGGACCAGCAAGGACATCCACGAGAAGTTCGGCTACCACTACCCCAAGCGGGAACTGGCCGACTGGGCGCCGAGGCTGCGCGAACTGGCCGACTCCGCAGGCGAGACCCACGTGCTCATGAACAATTGTTATAGGGACTACGCGCAAGAGAACGGCAAGCAGTTGCAGGCCTTGCTGGCTGGTTGAACGCGGAGAGCGTCGGCGGGATCGGGATTGGTGCAGCTGCCCCAGGTGCGGGCACGCTCCGTCCGGAGACCGCGCGGAGCGTGACGGACGCGCTGCCCAGCGGTACCGTCGGAGGCGGCGGCCCCGTTGGTGTAGAGGCCGGCGGTGCCGCCGCCCAGTCCTCTACCTGGGAGCGGCTATGACCGAGCCAACATCCTTCGGTGCCCGCCTACGCGCCCACCGCGAACGCGCCGGCAAGACCCGCGTTGTCCTCGGTGGCCTCGTCGGTCGCAGCGCCGATTGGGTCAAGGCGCTGGAGTCCGGCCGCCTGCTCACACCCCGGCTGCCGATGCTGCTACGCCTGGCCGAAGTTCTCGACCTTTCAGACCTGGCCGTGTTGACCGGCGATCAGTCCCTGCCGGTAGCGTCGGTCACCCGGGCGGGTCATCCGGCCGTCGACGGCGTCGCGACCGCCATGCAACGCACCTCCGTCTCCGCCGGGGAACCAACGCCCGTCGACATCCTGCGCGGCCTGGTCGACCAGGCGTGGACGCTGTGGCACCGGTCCAGCACCGAGCGGACCGCCGTCGCTGCGGTCTTGCCCGGGCTGCTCGACGACGCCCGCCGCTCGGCGAGACGACTCGACGCCGCTGACCGGCGCGCCGCGCTGGCCGAGCTGGCACGCGTCTACCACCTGGCCCAGCTGTTCCTCGCTCACCAGCCCTACCCGGAGCTGGTCTGGCTGGCCGCCGACCGGGCCATGAGCGCCGCGCAGGACGCCGACGACCCGAACGCGATTGCGGCGGCGGCGTGGTACTACGCACATGTGTACCGGTCGGCGAATCAGGTCGACGCGGCCGAGCTTGTGCTCGTCGACGCGGAGCGGCTCGTCGACAGGGAGGCGGGCACCGAGCAGTACGCACGGTGGGCCCAGCTTCAACTGGGCCGTGCGCTCGGCCACGCGAAGGCCGGTCGGGACGGGCAGGCGTGGCGTGCCTGGGACGCCGCTGACGATGCCGCCAGCCGCCTAGGGGCCGGCTATGTCCACCCGTGGCTCATGTTCGGCCCTGCCGCCTGCTCCGCGTACGCGGTGACGCTGGAGACGGATCTGTGCCGCGCCGGGGAGGCTGTGCGGCGCGCCGACTCGACGAACTACTCCGCGCTGCCGTCGCGTACCCGTCGCGCTGGCCACCTGATCGAGGCGGCCCGGGCGCATCTGCTGCGCCGCGAGGAAGTCGCCGCTGTGCACCTGCTCGGCCGCGCGCTCCGCGAGAGCGTCGACACGGTCCGACACAACCCGTACTCGCGGACCGCCTCCTTCGAGCTGTCCTCGCGCCCCGGAACGGTAGGGGAGGACGCGCGCGAGCTGGCCCTCGCTATTGGCGTGGAGGGGTAACCGTGCCCAGGGGATAGTCCGTCCCCCTCGCGTTGCGTAGTCGTACATAGCGTCCCTGGTGACCGAGTTGGGCGCGAAGGGACTGCGACGTCGTCGCGCTCTCGATTTGGGGAGGCGACACCGTGCACATCGTCCCGCGGCTTCGGCGGCTACTCACGCCCACCCCACCACCCGTCCTGCCCGGCACCGGCCAGCGAATCCAGGCAGCCGAGCAGGCAAAGGCCAAGCAGCGGCTCCTGGCCCACGCCCGGTCCGTCGCGCAGGCGCACCGCCGCGCATGCGGCCACGACGGGCCCGCCCGGTGACCGCCCGCAGGTATCCAGCTGCCGGCACCCGAGTGTCGGTGCGGCCCACCCAGTGGCAGCCGAGTCCCGGCATCGAGGGCCAGACCTTTCATGACATCGTCATCGTGTCCGTCCACGACTCGCACGACCCGCGCTTTGCCTGGGTTTACGGGCACGGCCCGGAGTGCAGTTGGCCCACGGCGGACTGCGCCGCGCCATTCTGCTGGGAGCTGTTGGTCAGCGTCGACGTACTTGCCGCCACCGCCGGTGAGCGTCCGTGAACGCCCCCCTCATCCCTTCGGCCCCGCTCGCCTCTCGTTGGTGGCAGACCATCATCGCGCACCGCCTCGTGGACGGAGGCTGTCCCCACTGCCGCATTCGGGGGCGGTGCTGGCTGTGGGCGAACGCGTTCGGCCAGTTGGTCGCTCACGACCTGTGGCACCTCGGACCACCCCTCGCCGACGACCCGTCAAACGCAGGCGGGATGGATATGGACAAGCCCACGTTCGTACGTCCGAACCGGTGTGACAACTCCGGCCCGAACTGCGTCGAGGTGGCTATCGACGCCGACCTGAACCGGATCATCCGCAGCTCGCGGCGGCCCAGCCAGCAAATCATCGTCGACAAGGACGAATGGACGGCGTTCGTCGACTCCATCCGCTCAGGTCAGACCTATTGACCGGGCTGTCTCACCCGATCCGGGTGGGGTCGGCTCACCCAGCCGGCGGGCAGGGTGGACACGGTGGGTACGGCCGTGCGACGGCCGGAGACGACACGGAGGTGACGGGGGATGACGGTTCGAGTGGTGACGGATCGACGGCGTGGCGCCGTCCTGCACGTGGTTGGCACGGCCGACAACGCCCGGCGCGCCCCGCAGGGCAGCCCGGTGCGGGCCCGGCGCGGCCCGGTGGGACCACCGCGACGCACCGACGAGCGACGCTGGGAGAGCACGGATCGGGGGTCGACCGATGCCTGACTCGATGATCTCCGCGTTCGAGAGTTCGCTGGACAAGACCAACCTGATCCTCAAGGACATCGAGGACGCCTACGGGTGGCCGAAGGATCGGCGCAACCAGTCGTACGCCGCGCTGCGTACCGTGCTGCACCTGCTGCGCGACCGGCTGGCGGTCAACGAGAGCGTCGAGTTCGCCCAGCAGTTGCCCGTGCTGGTCCGGGGGATCTACTTCGACGGCTGGAACCCGTCCGACGTGCCGATCAAGCTCAACCGCGACGACTTCCTCTACGAGGTCCGCCAGGGCTTCCCGTACGACGTCGAGGGCGGCGCGGAGCGGGTGACGCAGGTGGTGCTGGACACTCTGCGTCGGCACGTCACCCAGGGCGAGTGGCAGGACGTGAAGGACACCATGCCCAAGGACCTCGCGATGATGCTGCCCTGAGACGGGCTCACCGATCGGCGCTGTCCGGCGGGGACGGCACCCGGGACACCGGGTGGCCGGCCCCGCGGGCCAGCGCCGCGAACGTGACGGCGTCGGTGACGGCCGCGCCGCCGGGGTCGTTGTTGAAGTAGACGTACGCCGGCTCGTCCGCGCCGAACGCGTCGGCGAGCCGGCGGACCCACGAGCCGAGCGCGGTACGCCCGTAGTGCGGCCACGGCCGGGCCCGGCCCTCGTGCAGCCGCAGGTAGCCGAAGTCGGTGGTACGCCAGCGCGGGGCGACCGGACGACCGAGGCGATCCGCCCAGACCAACGCCGCCCGCCGTCGTTCCAGGACGGCCCGGGTGGCGTCGGTCCACCACGACGGGTGCCGGGGCTCGACGGCCACCCGCACCCCCTCGGGGAACAGTCGCAGTGTCGCGTCGAGCGCGTCGACGTCCACCCGCAGGTTCGGTGGCAGTTGCAGCAGGACCGGACCGAGCCGGTCACCGAGGGCGGTGGCCCGGCCGAGGAACCGCGCCACCGGCTCGGCCGGCTCGCGCAGACGCTTGATGTGGGTGAGGTAGCGGCTCATCTTCACCGCCACGCAGAAGTCCGCCGGGGTTCGTTCCCGCCACGCCGCGAACGTCTCGCGCTCGGGCAGCCGGTAGAACGCGTTGTTGACCTCGACGGTGGCGAAGCCCGCCGCGAAGTGCTCCAACCAGAGTCGCTGGGGCAGCGGCTGCGGGTAGAAGCGACCCCGCCAGTCCCGGTACTGCCAGCCCGACGTACCCACCAGGATCACCGCCCCATCCTGGCACTCTCCGCCGCCGCCCGCGAACCGACCGTGTCGTCCCGGTTCGGCGTCTACGGTGTGGGTTAGAGAAGATCGCGCGTGGGGTACCACCCGCAGCACGACGGACCCCGGCGTACGGCGGGGCGGCACACCCGAGGGAGTACCGATGGCACTCAACGACGACGACATGCAGACCACGGGCGGCGGCGGCCTGGAAGGCCCGGCCGACGGCGGTGCGACCCCGGGTCACCAGGACGGTGGCGCGGACGGTGGCGCGGAGGGTCCGGCCGACGGTGGCGCGACTCCGGGTCACCAGGACGGTGGCGCCGATGGTGGCGCGGAGGGTCCGGCCGACGGTGGCGCGACTCCGGGTCACCAGGACGGTGGCGCCGATGGTGGCGCGGAGGGTCCGGCCGACGGTGGCGC